>NZ_JBICZI010000004.1:0-156880 GCF_043201855.1 Streptomyces sp. NPDC048257 | reverse complement strand
GACCCGTCCCGCGCGCGGGGGGGTGACGGGCCGGGCGCGGGTTTGTGGGTGCGGATTTGGGTGCCCGGCGCTGCGTGGGCCCCCGGCCGGGGCCCCCATCCCCGGCCGTTCCCGTTTCACGGAGCGGACGGGCCCTGGAGACCGTGCATCAGGAGGGCCGTGAAGGTGGCCACCCAGAGTTCGTCCACCGGCTCGGAGCTCACCAGGGCGCGGTGCACCACCGTGCCCGCGATCACGTCGAAGATCAGGTCCGTCGTGCGGCCCGCGAGGGACTCGTCGTCCTCGTACGGGAGTTCGCCGCGAGCCTGGGCCCGTTCGCGGCCCAGGACGACGAGACGTTTCTGCCGGTCCACGATCGCCGACCGGATCCGGTCACGCAGGGCCTCGTCCCGGGTGGACTCGGCGACGACCGCCATCAGTGCGGTACGGGCCTCCGGGCGCCGCAGCAGCTCCGCGAACTGCAGGACCACGTACTCGATGTCCGCCTCGAGGGAACCGCGGTCGGGGAGTTCGAGCGAGTCGAAGAGCTCGGCCACCGCATCCACGACCAGCTCGTTCTTGCCCGCCCAGCGCCGGTAGAGGGTGGTCTTGGCGACCCCCGCACGGGCGGACACGTCCCCCATCGTCAGCTTCGACCAGCCCAGCTCGACCAGCGCGTCCCGGGTCGCGGCGAGGATCGCGGCGTCCGCGGTGGCACTGCGGGGACGACCGGTGCGGCCGGGGCTGGGGTTGCGCATGGCCGAGACCATACCCGCCGGTAGCCGAAGCGGCCGCTGTGGTTCAGATCACGGGCCCGGAAGGGGAGCGGCGGGCCGCCGGGAGAGTTACGCTACGGCTCGTAGCGTAAGAGCGACAACCACGCGAAGAGCTACAGGCGCCAGGTGGGGACCCGGCGCCGCCCAGCATCACGATCGCGACAGTACGGCGGCTCGGCCAATTCACGCGATCTTTTTCGTCGGCGCGCGCACACGGGGGAGGATGTACGCATGCAGCCCAGAAACATGTCCATGAGCGGCGTCGTCGACCTCGCCGCGGTGAAGGCGGCCGGCGAGGCCAAGGCCAAGGCCGAGCAGGCCCGCGCCGAAGCGGCCCGTCATGCCGGTCAGGCCGGCGGGGCGGGTCCGTCCGCCGGTGCCGTCCCGCCCTCCGCGCTCGTCGTCGACGTAGACGAGGCCGGCTTTGAACGCGATGTGCTCCAGCTCTCCGCCGAGGTTCCGGTCGTCCTGGACTTCTGGGCCGAGTGGTGCGAGCCGTGCAAGCAGCTCAGCCCGCTGCTGGAGCGTCTGATCACCGAGGCGAACGGCCGCCTCGTGCTCGCCAAGGTCGACGTCGACGCCAACCAGATGCTCATGCAGCAGTTCCAGATCCAGGGCATCCCGGCCGTCTTCGCCGTGGTCGCCGGTCAGGTGCTGCCGCTGTTCCAGGGCGTGGTGCCCGAGCAGCAGATCCGCGAGACCCTCGCCCAGCTGGTCCAGGTCGCCGAGGACCGCTTCGGGATCATCGGCATCGAGGTGGACCCGAACGCGGAGGGAGCCGCTCCGGCCGCCTCGGTCGGCCACGAGATCCCGGCCGGCCCATACGACGCGCTGCTGGAGGCGGCCGTCGTCGCACTGGACGCCGGTGACCTGGGCGGCGCGGTCCAGGCGTACAAGAACGTACTCGCGGACGACCCGGGCAACATCGAGGCCAAGCTGGGCCTCGCCCAGGCCGAGCTGCTCGCCCGGGTCCAGCACATGAACCCGCAGGCGGTGCGCGCCGCGGCGGCCGAGAACCCGCGGGACCCGGCGGCGCAGATCGCCGCAGCCGACCTCGACCTGGTCGGCGGTCACGTGGAAGACGCCTTCGGGCGCCTGGTGGACACCGTCCGCGTCACGTTCGGTGAGGACCGGGACGCCGTACGGCTGCGGCTGCTGGAGCTGTTCGAGGTCATCGGCGCGGACGACCCGCGGGTCTCGGCGGCGCGTACGGCGCTCGCGCGGGTGCTCTTCTAGGACGGCTCCGGACCGGCTTCCTGGCCGCTCCGAGCCTGCCCCGGCGAGTCTCCCGTACATCACCGGGACACCGGCGATTTATTGACAGGTAGCTAAACAGCGGCCGCACTTTGCCAAAACTTGGTAATTGCGGCCGCTGTTACTCGCAGTAAATCGAACCCCGTGAACTGTCCGGTGTGTTCATCATTCGCCCGTTCTGTCGTGGCCCTGGGTAACACCCTGTGTTGCTGCCCGACGGCGGGGGGTCGTACTCAGGTTATCTGGCCGTTACCCGCCAGTAACGAACCCCCTTGTGTCCCGGCCTGGAATGGACCACGATCGGCGACGCTCGGTCCTTCCCGCAGAGCCGCTCACTCGGAGCCGCGGTGGAGGGTCCCCACCGAGCCGGCCTGTGGCAGTGGCACCGGCCGTGGGACAGGGGGGTCTCTGCCACACCGGCGGGGCCTGTCCTCCAGGTTGCGCGAACGCGTGGCCCAGTGGTTGTCGCTCGGGGGTGATCGCCGGTGTACCGGACGTGGCACAGCCGCGGCTCGGCCGCCTGCGCTCCTTCCCGAGGACGTAGCACTTCTCCCATCCCAGGACGGGCACGGCCCGGACCGGAGATGTACGTCCGAGAAGGAGGAACGAAATGAGTTCTCAGGTTCGTGGCGGGACCAGATGGAAGCGCTTTGCGCTCGTCATGGTGCCGAGCATCGCGGCCACGGCCGCGGTCGGTGTGGGTCTGGCGCAGGGTGCCCTCGCGGCGTCGTTCAGCGTCTCCGGCCAGGACTTCAAGGTCTCGGCCGACAAGCTCGACGGTGAAAACCTCATCCAGTACGGCGGTGTCGCCGAGGGTCACGACCTCAAGGGCAACGCGGCGCACCACCCGGTCACCATCTCCGGGTTCAGCAACGCCAAGATCACCAACATGTGCCAGTCCCTGGTCACCCCGACTCCGCTGGGCAACATCACGCTCCAGCTGAAGACCGGTCACAAGGGCACTCCGGCCGAGGCCAGCAACATCTACCTGGATGTGGCCGAGCTCGACACCGATGCCGAGTTCACCAACCTGGACATCGGTGTCGCGGTGGGCGACCCGAGCCACAAGACCAAGCCGCAGGCCGGCACGGTCGCCAGCCCGTACGCGTTCTCGCAGCGCGCCGACCGGGCGATTTTGACGAACGTGAAGCAGAAGGCGTGGGCGACCACGGCGGGCACCTTCAAGCTGCCCAACCTGAAGCTGCGCCTCCTCGGTGGCGACCAGCCCTGCTACCAGGACATCAAGGACTGATCAGTCCCCGTGTCTGACCGGACGGGCGGGCGGCGGCAGCCGTCGTCCTCCGCCCGTCCGGGCTCCACAGATTTCTCCGTACCACCGTTTCCAGGGAGCTGTTGTCCATGAACCCCCAGGCCCCGGTTTACGTTCGCGCAGAAGACGACGCCTGGCCCACCGTGGTGTATTACCGCTTCCATGCCTGGAGCGGCCGCCGTCCCTTCTGGGCCGGGCTGTTCACGCTCCTCGGTGGCCTCCCGATCGCGTACTTCCCGTACGCGGACCTCCGGCTGGGCAACGTCAGCCTCGCGATGGCCACCACCGGCGGCGCGGGCGCACTGATCATCGGTGTACTGCTGATCACGCTGGGCCTGGCCCTCTGGTTCCAGGAAACCATCCGCGTCTTCGCCGGCGTCGCCGCGATCCTGCTCGCCCTGGTCTCGATCCCGGTGTCCAACCTCGGCGGCTTCTTCGTCGGCTTCACCCTCTCCATGGTCGGCGGCGCCCTCGCCCTGGCCTGGGCGCCGGGACAGCCGGCCGAGGAGGGTGAGGAGCCGAGGGCCGAGCAGCAGCAGCCGGGCGCGGTCGGCCTGACCAAGGCCGCGGCGACGGCGGACATGGGCACCCACGGCATCCCGGGTCCCCGTGGGACGGAAACGGCACATGCGAGCGAGACGACTGCCCACGCCGATGGCGGGAGGAACAGTGCGGGGTGACGAGACGCAGCGGGGCGTGGCCCCAGGTGCAGAGTCCCGTGTAGTGAAGGGGCCGCGCCACGCGGCGCCCAGGAAGTCGCTGCTGAACAAGATCCACATACCCGTCGGCAAGACGATGGCGCTCGCGGCGATGCCGACGGCCGTGTTCGTCGGGATGGGCATGGCGCCGAAGCTGGCCGTGGCCGACGACAAGGAGATCCCCTTCGCGCCCGGGCCGTGTGTGACGCGGTCCGACGAACCCGCGGAGACCGAGTCGAAGTCCCCGTCCCCCACACCCTCGAAGACGCCTTCGCCGAGTACGTCGCCCGATGCGACGCCCTCCGCGTCCGCCGCCGCGAAGCCGAAGCCGAGCACCTCCCCTTCGGCGTCCAAGCCCCCCGTGACGAAGGAGACGGCCCCGGCCGCCACTCCGTCGCCGGAGCAGACCAAGTCCACGAACCCGCTCGACCCGCTGGGTGTCGGCGACGCGCTCAAGGGCCTCGTCGACCAGCTCGGCAAGCCCCTCCAGGACGCGAAGGCGAAGGCGACCCCGACGCCCACACCGTCCACGACCGCCAAGGCGACCCCGGCCCCCGATCCGGCCGCGGACGCGATCCGCGACGCGGCGAAGCAGGCCGGAGTCGACGTCTCGGAGCTGTCCGACGAGGTCAAGAAGACCGAGAAGGACCCGAAGGACGAGACGGGCGAGGAGTCCGACAAGGACAAGGACGACAAGGAAAAGGACGACAAGGCCAAGGACGACAAGGCCAAGGACGAGGAGACGAAGGACCCGGACGGGAAGCAGCCCTTCCCGTGCCCGACCTACGACGCCAAGGCGCTGGCCGACGCCGAGCTGGAGCAGGACGTCCCGCTCCTGCCGGACGAGCCCTGGTACCTCGACAGCTCCCTGCTGACCCTCTACGGCTTGGACTACCACGGCATCGTCGAGGTGAAGACGGCCGGCGGCAAGACCAAGAAGGTCCTGAAGTTCACCGCGGACTCGCTGGACATCAAGGACCTCTACCAGACGGTCGGCAAGTCGGGGAACGTCGCCCACCTGAAGTCGCGTCCGGGTTCCACGTCCAAGATCCGCGGCGGCACGGTGACGATGTACACCGAGAGCCTCAAGGGGAACCTGTTCGGTCTGATCCCGATCGAGTTCACCCCGAACAGCCCGCCGCCGCTGAACGTCCCGTTCGCGTTCTTCACGGACGTCAAGGTCGTCCAGGCCGGCCAGTTCGGCGGCACCCTGACGGTCCCGGGCCTGAAGAACTACATCGGCCCGCCGGAGTAGTCCCGCGCCGGATACCGGCGAAAACGCCGAGGGCGGCACCCGGAATCCCCTCAGGGGATTCCGGGTGCCGCCCTCGGCCTCTGTGCGGCAGAGCCGGTGCGGCGGGCGACGTCAGTCGCGGGTGTCGCCGCCCAGGTGGTGGACCCGGACCATGTTGGTGGTGCCCGGGACGCCGGGGGGCGAGCCGGCGGTGATGACCATCGTGTCGCCCTGGTTGTAGCGGTTCAGCTTGAGCAGCTCGCCGTCCACCAGGTCGACCATCGCGTCGGTGGTGTCCACGTGCGGGACGATGTAGGACTCGACGCCCCAGCTCAGCGTGAGCTGGTTGCGGGTGTTGACGTCGGTGGTGAAGGCCAGGATCGGCTGGGTCACGCGGTACCGCGACAGGCGGCGGGCGGTGTCCCCGGACTGGGTGAAGGCGATGAGCGCCTGGCCGTCGAGGAAGTCCGCGATCTCGCACGCCGCACGGGCGACGGAGCCGCCCTGGGTGCGCGGCTTCTTGCCCGGGACCAGCGGCTGGAGGCCCTTGGAGAGGAGCTCCTCCTCGGCCGCCGTGACGATCTTCGACATCGTCTTGACGGTCTCGATCGGGTAGGCGCCGACCGAGGACTCGGCCGACAGCATGACCGCGTCCGCGCCGTCGAGGATCGCGTTGGCGACGTCGGACGCCTCCGCACGCGTCGGGCGGGAGTTAGTGATCATCGACTCCATCATCTGGGTCGCGACGATCACCGGCTTGGCGTTGCGGCGGCACATCTCGATGAGCCGCTTCTGGACCATCGGGACCTTCTCGAGCGGGTACTCGACGGCCAGGTCACCACGGGCCACCATGACCGCGTCGAAGGCGTCGACCACGGCCGCCATGTTCTCGACGGCCTGCGGCTTCTCGACCTTGGCGATGACGGGGACCCGGCGGCCCTCCTCGTCCATCACCTTGTGGACGTCCTTGACGTCGGTGGCGTCGCGGACGAAGGACAGGGCGACCATGTCGCAGCCCATCCGCAGGGCGAAGCGGAGGTCGTCGACGTCCTTCTCCGACAGGGCGGGGACGTTCACGGCGGCACCCGGCAGGTTGATGCCCTTGTGGTCCGAGATGACACCGCCCTCGATGACGATGGTCCGCACCCGCGGGCCCTCGACCCCGGTCACCCGGAGCTCGACGTTTCCGTCGTTGATCAGGATCTGGTCACCCTTGGCGACATCGCCCGGGAGGCCCTTGTAGGTGGTGCCGCAGATGGACTTGTCGCCCGGGACGTCCTCGGTGGTGATGGTGAACTCGTCACCGCGCACCAGCTCGACGGGACCCTCGGCGAAGGTCTCCAGACGGATCTTCGGGCCCTGGAGGTCGGCGAGGACGCCGACGGCGCGCCCGGTGTCCTCGGAGACCTGCCGGACGCGGTCGTACCGCTCCTGGTGTTCTGCCTGGGATCCGTGGCTGAAGTTGAATCGGGCCACGTTCATACCTGCCTCGATGAGCGCTTTCAGCTGCTCATACGAGTCGACGGCGGGGCCCAGCGTGCAGACGATTTTGGAACGGCGCATGAAGCGGATCCTATCCGGTTTGTTTCGTAGCGGAATATTCCGTCTGGTGGAAAGTCCAAGTGACTAGCGGGTAACCAGCGCGTACGTCTGGGTGGCGATCTCCAGCTCCTCATCGGTCGGGACCACCGCCACCGCCACCCGGGCGTCCTTCACCGAGACCAGCCGCGGCTCGGCGGAGCGCAGCGCGTTGGCCTCCGGGTCCAGCACCAGGCCCAGCCCGGCCAGACCGTCGAGAGCAGCCTCGCGGACCTGGTGGGCGTTCTCGCCGACCCCGGCCGTGAAGGTCACCGCGTCCACCCGCCCGAGCACCGCCGAGTAGGCCCCGATGTACTTCTTCAGCCGGTGGACGTACGCGGCGAAGGCGAGGCTCGCGGCCTCGTCGCCCTCGCCCGCCCGCCGCAGCACCTCGCGCATGTCGTTGTCGCCGCACATGCCCAGCAGACCGCTCTTCTTGTTCAGGAGCGAATCGATCTCATCCACCGAGAAGCCGCCCACCCGCGCCAGGTGGAAGACGACCGCCGGATCGACGTCGCCCGAACGGGTCCCCATGACCAGACCCTCCAGCGGGGTCAGGCCCATGGACGTCTCCACGCACACCCCGCCGCGCACGGCCGACGCGGAGGCGCCGTTGCCCAGGTGCAACACGATCACGTTGACGTCCTCCACCGGCCTGCCGAGCAGGTGGGCCGTCGCCCGGGAGACGTAGGCGTGGGAGGTGCCGTGGAAGCCGTACCGCCGGATGGAGTACGCGTCCGCGGTCTCGGCGTCGATCGCGTAGCGGGCCACGTACTCCGGCATCGTCGAATGGAAGGCCGTGTCGAACACGGCGACCTGCGGAACGTCCGCCCGCAGCGAGCGCGCCACCTCGATGCCCGTCACGTTCGCCGGGTTGTGCAGCGGGGCCAAGGGGATCAGGTTCCGGATCTCCGCCAGTACCTCGTCGTCGATCACCGTCGGCCGGGTGAACCGCGTCCCGCCGTGCACCACCCGGTGTCCCACGGCGGCCAGTTCGGGGGAGTCCAGGCCCATCCCGTCGGCGGCGAGCTCCGCGGCCACCGCCTTCAGCGCGGCCCCGTGGTCCGCGATCGGGCCGAGCTGCTCCCGCCTGCCACCGGCGCCGCCCGGCCCCGCGAGCGGCTCGTGCACCAGCCGGGAGGTCTCCTCGCCGATCCGCTCCACCAGGCCGGAGGCGAGCCGGGACCCGTCCGCCATGTCGAGGAGCTGGTACTTGACCGACGAGGAGCCGGAGTTGAGGACGAGCACGCGCGATGCGGTCACGATGAGGGGTCCTTCTTTGTCGCGGGCGGTGGGGGAGGGGCGGTGCGGGCGGATCAGGCGGTGGCCGCGGGCGCGGACCCGGGCGTCGGCGCGCCCTGGGCCTGGATCGCGGTGATGGCCACGGTGGTGACGATGTCCTGGACGAGCGCGCCGCGCGAGAGGTCGTTCACCGGCTTGCGCAGACCCTGGAGCACCGGGCCGACCGCGACCGCGCCCGCCGAACGCTGCACGGCCTTGTACGTGTTGTTGCCGGTGTTCAGGTCGGGGAAGATCAGCACCGTCGCACGGCCGGCCACCTCGGACCCGGGCAGCTTGGTCGCGGCGACCGAGGGCTCCACGGCCGCGTCGTACTGGATCGGACCCTCGATCAGAAGGTCGGGGCGCTGCGCGCGGACGAGCTCGGTGGCCTTGCGGACCTTGTCGACGTCCGCGCCGCTGCCGGAGGTGCCGGTCGAGTACGAGAGCATCGCGATCCGCGGCTCGACGCCGAAGGCGGCCGCGGTGGCGGCCGACTGGACGGCGATGTCGGCGAGCTGCTCGGCGTTCGGGTCCGGGTTGACCGCGCAGTCGCCGTAGACGAGGACCCGGTCGGCCAGACACATGAAGAACACCGAGGAGACGATCGACGCCTCCGGCTTCGCCCTCCCGTCGCCCGCCACCACCCTGTCCGACGCGCTTCGCGCGGCTGTATCGGTCTTGATGATCTCGAAGGCCGGGCGGATGGTCGCCGCGGTGGAGTGCACCGAACCGGAGACCATGCCGTCGGCCAGGCCCCGCTGCACCATCAGGGTGCCGAAGTAGTTGACGTCGGTGACCACGTCGTTGGCCAGCTCGACGGTCATGCCCTTGTGGGCGCGGACCTGGGCGTAGTACTCGGAGAAACCTTCCCGCAGCGGGGAGGTCGCCGGGTCGATGAGCTGCGCTCCCGAGATGTCGATGCCGAGGTCGCCGGCCTTCTTCAGGATCGCCTGCTCCTCGCCCAGCAGGGTCAGGTCGCAGACCCCCCGGCGCAGCACCACGTCCGCGGCGCGCAGCACCCGCTCCTCGGCGCCCTCGGGCAGGACGACGCGGCGGCGGTCCGAGCGGGCCCGCTCCAGCAGCTCGTGCTCGAACATCATCGGGGTGACCCGCTCCGAACGGGCCACCGACAGCAGACCGCGCAGCTCGCCGGTGTCCACGTGCCGCTCGAACAGGCCGAGCGCGGTCTCCAGCTTGCGCGGGGTCGCGGAGTTCAACCGGCTCTGCAGCGAGAAGAGTTCGGCGGCGGTCGGGAAGCTGTTGCCGGCCACCGACACCACGGGCGTGCCCGGTGCCAGCTTCGAGGCCAGCGTCAGGATGTCCTTGCCCGGGCGCTCGTTCAGGGTGAGCAGCACACCGGCGATCGGCGGGGTTCCCGAGGTGTGCGCGGCCAGTGCGCCGATGACCAGGTCCGAGCGGTCCCCGGGGGTGACGACCAGGCAGCCGGGGGTCAGGGCGTTCAGGAAGTTCGGCAGCATGGCGCCGCCGAAGACGAAGTCCAGGGCGTCGCGGGCCAGCCCCGCCTCGTCACCGAGGAGCACCTCGCCGCCGAGCGCCCGGGTGATCTGGGCGACGGTCGGGGCGGAGAGCGACTTGTCGTCCGGCAGGACGTAGCAGGGCACGGGGAGCCGGGCGGCCAGCCGCTCGGCTATGAGGTCGCGGTCCTCCGCGGCCACCCGGTTGACGACCATCGCGACGACGTGGCAGCCCAGCGTCTCGTAGGCCCGGAAGGCGTTGCGGGCCTCGGCGCGCACGGCCTCGGCCTGGTGCCGGGTGCCGCCCACGACGGGGACGACGACCGCGCCCAGCTCGTTGGCGATCCGGGCGTTGAGCGCCAGCTCGTCGGGGAGGTTGGTCTCCGCGTAGTCGGTGCCGAGGACGAGCATGACCTCGTAGTCGCGGGCCACCCGGTGGTAGCGGTCGACCAGCTGGGACACCAGTTCGTCGGTGCCCTTCTCGGCCAGGATCGCCGAGGCCTCCCGGTATGACATCCCGTAGGCCGTCGAGGCGTCCTGCTCGATCCGGTAGCGGGCCTTGAGGAGGTCGAAGAGCCGGTCCGGTGCGTCGTGCAGCAGCGGACGGTAGACGCCGACCCGGGCCGTCTGCCGGGTCAGCAGCTCCATGATCCCCAGCTCGACGACCTGGCGGCCGTCCCCCCGCTCGATCCCGGTCACGTACACGCTGCGCGTCACGCCCGCACTCCGTCCCATGCTGTGAATGCCTTATTGGTCTGGCTTGACCCCTTGACAATACCTCTGTCAATGGATAGGGCGCCCCCCGGGAAAAGGCCTGGCCGGGAGGGCCGAAAGGCCTGCGGAGCGGAGCAGCCGAAAACGCGCGCCACCCCGGGCCCGTGGAACAATCGGACAGGCTTCACCATTACGCCCTTCATATGTACGGCAGGAGACACAGCACGATGCGTATCGGAGTTCTCACCGCAGGCGGCGACTGTCCGGGCCTCAACGCTGTCATCCGGTCGGTCGTACACCGCGCCGTGGTCGGGCACGGAGACGAGGTCATCGGTTTCGAGGACGGTTTCAAGGGCCTCCTCGACGGCAACTTCCGCTCCCTCGACATCAACGCCGTCAGTGGCATCCTCGCCCGTGGCGGCACCATTCTCGGCTCGGCGCGCATGGAGCGCGCCCGTCTCCACGAAGCCGCCGAGAACGCCCAGGAGCTGGCGAGGCGCTACGGCATCGACGCCCTCATCCCGATCGGCGGCGAGGGAACCCTGACCGCCTCCCGGATGCTGTCGGACGCCGGGATGCCGGTCGTCGGCGTACCGAAGACCATCGACAACGACATCTCCTCCACCGACCGCACCTTCGGCTTCGACACCGCGGTCATGGTCGCCACCGAGGCGATCGACCGCCTCAAGACCACCGCCGAATCGCACCAGCGCGTGATGGTCGTCGAGGTCATGGGCCGCCACGCGGGCTGGATCGCCCTGGAGTCCGGCATGGCCGGCGGCGCGCACGGGATCTGCCTGCCGGAGCGCCCCTTCGAGGTGGACGCACTGGTGAAGATGGTGGAGGAACGCTTCTCCCGCGGCAAGAAGTTCGCCGTGATCTGCGTCGCCGAGGGCGCGCACCCCGCCGAGGGCTCGATGCCCTACGAGAAGGGCGCGATCGACGCGTACGGTCACGAGCGCTTCGCCGGCATCGGCAACCGCCTCGCGATCGAACTGGAGCACCGCCTCGGCAAGGAGGCCCGCCCGGTCATCCTCGGCCACGTCCAGCGCGGCGGCACCCCCACCGCCTACGACCGGGTGCTCGCGACCCGCTTCGGCTGGCACGCCGTCGAGGCCGTGCACCGCGGCGAGTTCGGCAACATGACCGCCCTGCGCGGCACCGACATCGTGATGGCCCCGCTCGCCCAGGCGGTCACCGAGCTGAAGACCGTCCCCGAGGAGCGCATGTACGAGGCCGAGTCCGTCTTCTAGGTGGCCTGGGCGGGACCTCCGCCCCGGCTTCCCCGGCCGAACGTCCTCGGTGCCTGCCCGGGGCGTCCTACGACGCACCGCCCGCCAGGTGCCAGAACCGGTCCACGATCTCGACGAGGAACTCCCGGCCGGCGTCCCCGCTGCCCGCCTCGCCCTGCCCGCCGCCCCAGCTGAGCGTCGCCACCATCCGCGACTGGTAGTCCCCGTGCAGCTGCTCCAGCACCGCCTCCAGATGGTGCTTGGGGATCGGCAGCAGCTTGCCCAGCGGCTTCACGTACGCCTGCCAGCGGGTGGTCACCGCACTGCGCAGCAGCTCGGCCAGTTCCTCGTGCTTGCCGGTCGCCGTCACGAACTGGGCCAGCGTCAGACCCAGCACCGTGGCGAGGGCGGCGGACTGCCGCTCGTTGCCCTTCCAGCGTCCGGTGTCCTCCATCTTCTGGTACGAGGTCGTCTCCAGGCCGATCCGCCGGGCCAGCTCGTCCGCCACGAGCCCCCGGGCGATCCGGTGCTCCCGCAGGGTGACCGGTTCGGCGAGGAGTTCCCCAGGGGAACACCACAGGACGCCCGCGAGCGCCGTGAGCTCGGCGGAGGAGGGTGATATCTCGCCACGCTCCCAGGCCATCACGGTCTCGGGCGCGACGACGAGTCCGTACTGGGCGCGCAGGCCATAGGCGACGTGACCGGGAGCCATGCCCAGGGCCGCGCGCAGGCGACGCGCGGCGGGGGCATTGAAAGGTGGGCTGGAGTGCACACCGCACACCGTAGAAGTGGCCAGGCTGTGGCGCCTACAGACCAAACAAACAAGCCCATACCTCGTAGGAACGTCCTATGAAGTAAAGGGCTTTCGTCGGTTTTCTGGGCGACTGTCCGGTAACCGGTGACCCCGAAGATCCTTTCCATGGGTACGGTTCCAGCCAACGCCCGCCGATGCAAGACCCTTCACAGGCCCCGCACGTTGTGAACCGCCGACGCCTTTTCTGCGTGATCCCTGTCGGGGCCCTCGCGCACGGGGGTGGCGAGGGCCCCGCCCCCCCGCCTCTTCTTCCCTTGCCTTCACGTCGGCGTCAAGGACTACGGTCGCCCCATGCGCATCGGCGAACTGGCGGAGCGGGCCGGAACCAGCACCCGGACGCTCAGGTACTACGAGTCCCGCGGGCTGCTCCCCGCACGGCGGGCCGGCAACGGCTACCGGACCTACGACGAGGACGACCTGCGGCTGCTGAGCCAGATCCGCACGCTCCAGGACTTCGGCTTCGAGCTGGAGGAGACCCGGCCCTTCGTGGACTGCCTGCGGGCCGGCCACCCGGCCGGCGACTCCTGCCCCGCCTCGCTCGCCGTGTACCGGCGCAAGCTCGCGGAGCTCGACGGCCTGATCGGCCAGCTGACCGACGTACGCGAGCAGCTCGGGCGGCAGTTGGCCGACGCGGAGCGGGCGGCCGGCGAAGCGGCCGTGCCGAAGTGCGAGATGACCGGATGAGGGAGAGGGAGGACGCTGACATGAAGGCCCACGGTGTGGCGCAGGTGACCGACGGGGATTTCGAGACCGAGGTGCTCGCGGAGCGGGGACGGCCCGTCCTCGTGGAGTTCACGGCGGACTGGTGCGGCCCCTGCCGCCAGCTCGCCCCCGTCCTGTCCTCGATCGCCGCCGAGGAGGCCGGCCGGCTCAAGGTCGTGCAGATCGACGCGGACAGCAACCCCGGGGCCGTCACCCGGTACGGGGTGCTGTCCATGCCGACCCTGCTCGTCTTCCGTGACGGCGAGCCCGTCCGGCAGCTGGTCGGGGCCCGGGCCAGGCGCCGGCTCCTCCAGGAACTGGAGGAGCACCTGGCCACGGCCTGAGCCCACGGACCCGGCGGCCTCAGCCCTGCGGCCGGAACCAGACCGTCGCCAGCGGCGGGAGGGTCATGCGCAGGCTCGCCGGGCGGCCCTGCGCCGGTACCGGCTCCGGCCGCAGCGGCTGCGCGTGGTGGATGCCGCTGCCGCCGTAGACCTCCAGGTCGGTGTTGAGCACCTCCTGCCACAGCGCCACCTCCCCCGGCACCCCGATCCGGTAGCCGTGCCGGACCACGGGCGAGAAGTTCGACACCGCCAGCAGCTGCGAGCCGTCCTGCGCGTACCGCAGGAAGGCGAAGACGTTGTCCTCCGCGGCATCGGCCTCCACCCAGGCGAAGCCCTCCGGCACGGTGTCCCGCTCCCACAGGGCGGGCGCCGCCGCGTACGTACGGTTCAGATCGCGCACGAGGTCCCGTACGCCCCGGTGGTCGCCGGCCGCCGTGTAGGAGGAGTCCAGCAGCCACCAGTCCGGCCCGTGCGCCTCCGACCACTCCGACCCCTGTGCGAACTCCTGTCCCATGAACAGCAGTTGCTTGCCCGGGTGGGCCCACATGAAGCCCAGGTACGCCCGGTGCGAGGCCCGCTGCTGCCACCAGTCCGCCCCGGGCATCCTCGACACCAGCGAACCCTTGCCGTGCACCACCTCGTCGTGCGAGATCGGCAGCACGTAGTTCTCGCTGAAGGCGTAGATCATCCCGAAGGTCATGTCGTTGTGGTGGTACTTGCGGTGCACCGGCTCCTTCGACATGTAGCGCAGGGTGTCGTGCATCCAGCCCATGTTCCACTTCAGGCCGAAGCCGAGCCCGCCGGAGTCCGTCGGCCGGGTCACGCCCGTCCAGGCCGTGGACTCCTCCGCGATCGTCACCACGCCCGGGCAGCGCCGGTACACCGTCGCGTTCATCTCCTGGAGGAAGCCGACCGCGTCCAGGTTCTCCCGCCCGCCGTGCTCGTTGGGCGCCCACTCGCCCTCATTGCGCGAGTAGTCGAGGTAGAGCATCGAGGCCACCGCGTCCACGCGCAGGCCGTCCACGTGGAACTCCTCGCACCAGTACACGGCGTTGGCGACGAGGAAGTTGCGGACCTCCTTGCGGCCGTAGTCGAACTCCAGCGTCCCCCAGTCCGGGTGCGCGGCCCGGCGCGGGTCGTGGTGCTCGTACAGCGGCCGCCCGTCGAACTCCGCGAGGGCCCAGTCGTCGCGCGGGAAGTGCGCGGGAACCCAGTCGACGATCACGCCGATCCCGGCCCGGTGCAGCGCATCCACGAGGAAGCGGAAGTCGTCGGGGGTGCCCATCCGTGAGGTGGGCGCGTAGAAACCGGTGACCTGGTAGCCCCACGAGCCGCCGAAGGGGTGCTCGGCGACCGGCATCAGCTCCACGTGCGTGAAGCCCAGCTCCTTGACGTACGCGGGGAGCTGCTCGGCGAGCTGCCGATAGGAGAGCCCGGGCCGCCAGGACGCCAGGTGCAGCTCGTACACCGAGAAGGGGGCCTGGTGCGGGGGCCGGGCGCCGCGCTCGGCCATCCACGCCGCGTCCTGCCACTCGTACCGGGAGGCGGTGACCACCGAGGCGTTCGCCGGGGGGACCTCCGCGGACCGGGCCATCGGGTCGGCACGCAGGGTGTGGCTGCCGTCCGGGCGGGTGATGTCGAACTTGTAGAGCGTCCCGGTGCCCACCCCGGGCAGGAACAGCTCCCACACACCCGTCGAGCCGAGCGAGCGCATCGGATAGGCGACCGAGTCCCAGTACGAGAAGTCCCCGGCGACCCGGACCCCCTGGGCGTTCGGCGCCCACACCGTGAACCGGGTCCCGGCCACGCCCTGGTGTTCCATCGGCCGGGCGCCGAGCGCCGTCCACAGCTGCTCGTGGCGGCCCTCGCCGATCAGGTGCAGGTCCAGCTCGCCCAGGGCGGGCAGGAACCGGTACGGGTCGTGCACCTCGATCTCGTCGCTGTCGTACGTGACCAGCAGCCGGTACTCCGGCACGCCGGTCAGCGGCAGCAGCCCCGAGAACAGCCCGTCGCCGTCGTCCACGAGCTCGGCCCGCAGCCCCTTCGCGACCACGGTGACCGCCTTGGCGTGGGGGCGCAGCACCCGGAAGGCCACCCCGCCCCGCTGGGTACGGGCTCCCAGCACCGCGTGCGGATCGTGGTGGCGGCCCTCCAGCAGCCGGGCCCGTTCGTCGGAGCCGAGTGCGGGCGCCGGCCGGACGCCGTGCGCAGGGGCGGCGCGGCGGGCCCGGGGCGTCCGGGCCTTCTTCGCCGCCGCGGGGGCGGGTGCGGCTTCGTCGCGGACGGTCGGTGACGGCTGTCGTGCGGCGCTCACGCGAGCGGCCTCCTCGGGGGCTTCGGATGGGGGTGCGGGGAGATGGAGCCGGGGGCGGGCGGGGTCGGCGGTACGCGGTGGGCGGGCCGTACGGGCTCCGAGAGCCGCCGGATCGCGGCCATCGGGACGTGCAGCCAGTCGGGTCGGTGCCGGGACTCGTAACGGGCCTCGTACACCGCCTTGTCGGTCTCGTACGCGCGCAGCAGTACGGGATCCTCGCGCGGGTCCCGGCCGGTGGTGCGGGCGTAGCCCTCGCAGAAGGCCGCCCGGCAGTCGTCCGCCCAGGCAGGGGCGAACGGCCGGTGCGAGCGCGCGGCGTAGTCGAAGGAGCGCAGTATCCCGGCGATGTCCCGCACCGCCGGTTCGGGGCGGCGCCGGTCGGCCAGCGGCCGGGCCGGCTCGCCCTCGAAGTCGATCAACGACCAGCTGCCGTCGAGGGTGCGCAGCGTCTGACCCAGATGGAGGTCCCCGTGGATCCGCTGGGCGGGCACCCCCGCCCCGCGGGAGGCGGCCAGCGCGTCGAAGGCACCCCGCAGCCCCGCCTCGTAGGGCCGCAGCGCCGCCACCTCCCGGGCGGTGGCGGCCAGCCGGGCCGTCATCCCGGCGGCGAGCCGGGCGGTCTGCTCCGGGCCGAGCGCGACCGTGGGCAGCGCCGCGGCCAGCGCACTGTGCACCTCGGCGGTGGCCCGGCCCAGGGCGTGCGCCTCGGCGGTGAAGTCGGCCCCGGCGCCGAGCCGGCGCAGCGCGAGCTGCCAGCCGTCGTCGGAGCCGCGCAGGTACGGCTGGAGCACCCCCAGGGTCAGCGGTTCGCTGCCGGGCGGCTCGGCCTCGTACCAGGCGACGGGCGCCGGGACGCGGGCGCAGCCGGCGGCGGCCAGCGCCCTGGGCAGCTCCAGGTCCGGATTGACCCCGGGGCCGACCCGGCGGAACACCTTCAGGATGAACGAATCTCCGTAGATCAGAGACGAGTTCGTCTGCTCCCCGGACAGCGGCCGGGGCGTGAGCCCGGCCGGGATCGGCGTGGCCGGATCCCGGTCGAAGCGCAGCGGCCCCAGCACGCCGGGGGAGCGCAGCCGCTCCAGCAGCATGGCCGCGAGCCGGGGGTCGCCGAGCGCCTCGTAGACCGCCCGGCCGGCGTACGGGCCGTCCTCGGCATGGCCGATCAGGGTGGGCGCGAGGGCGGGCGGCAGGGAGGGGCGGATGCCCAGCAGCAGTTGGTAGCAGTCCCCGTCGACGTCGAGGAGCAGGTGCAGCAGGCCGGGAGTGGATCCCGGCGGCAGCAGCTCGGCCGCCGAGACGGTCCTGAGTCTGCTGATGGTGCGGCCCTTGCCCGCGAACCAGCGCTGTGCGGGCAGCCAGGCCCTCAGCATCGGCTCCAGCGGAGCGATCCCGGCGGCCCGGTCGGCCGTCAGCCGGCTCCGGGCGGATGCAGCCTCCGACATGGCGTCGCGTCCTTTCCCCGGGCCGTCACAGAATGCGCAGAGTGTCCCGGATGCGCGGCAGTTGCTTCTCCGGCATGTGCGAGTGTCGGGTCAGGATGGTCCGTACAGGGGCGGGCGATTGACCCATTCGAGCTGCCCGCCCCGTCCTCGGCCCGCTACTCGGCGCGTTTGTCGACGCGCTGTTCGGTCCGCAGCCGGAACCAGTAGAAGCCGTGGCCCGCCAGGGTCAGCAGGTACGGCCACTCGCCGATCGGCGGGAAGCGCACATCACCCGTGAGCTCCACCGGGACCCGCCCGTTGAACGACCGCAGATCCAGCTCCGTGGGCTGCGCGAAGCGCGAGAAGTTGTGCACGCACAGCACCAGGTCGTCCCCGTACTCGCGCAGGAACGCGAGCACCGCCGGGTTCGACGACGGCAGTTCGGTGTACGAGCCGAGTCCGAAGGCCGGGTTCGCCTTGCGGATCTCGATCAGCCGCCGGGTCCAGTGCAGCAGTGACGAGGGCGACGCCATGGCCGCCTCGACATTGGTGACCTGGTACCCGTAGACCGGGTCCATGATGACCGGCAGGTTCAGCCTGCCCGGATCGCAGGAGGAGAAACCGGCGTTGCGGTCCGGGGTCCATTGCATGGGCGTGCGCACACCGTCGCGGTCGCCGAGCCAGATGTTGTCGCCCATGCCGATCTCGTCGCCGTAGTAGAGGATCGGCGATCCGGGCAGGGACAGCAGCAGGGCGGTGAACAGCTCGATCTGGTTGCGGTCGTTGTCCAGCAGCGGGGCGAGCCGGCGACGGATGCCGATGTTGGCCCGCATCCGCGGGTCCTTGGCGTACTCGGAGTACATGTAGTCGCGCTCTTCGTCCGTGACCATCTCGAGGGTGAGCTCGTCGTGGTTGCGCAGGAAGATGCCCCACTGGCAGCGGTCCGGGATCGCCGGGGTCTTGGCCAGGATTTCGGAGACCGGGTAGCGGGACTCTCTTCGTACGGCCATGAAGATGCGCGGCATGACGGGGAAGTGGAAGGCCATGTGGCATTCGTCCCCGCCCTTCGCGTAGTCCCCGAAGTAGTCGACGACGTCCTCGGGCCACTGGTTGGCCTCGGCGAGCAGCACGGTGTCCGGGTAGTGCACGTCGATCTCGGCCCGGACCCGCTTGAGGAGCTGGTGGGTGCGGGGCAGGTTCTCGCAGTTGGTGCCCTCCTCGGCGTACAGGTAGGGCACGGCGTCGAGGCGGAACCCGTCGATGCCGAGGTCGAGCCAGAAGCGCAGGGCGGAGACGATCTCCTCCACCACGGCCGGGTTCTCGTAGTTCAGGTCCGGCTGGTGCGAGAAGAAGCGGTGCCAGTAGTACTGCTTGCGTAGGGGGTCGTACGTCCAGTTCGAGGTCTCGGTGTCGACGAAGATGATGCGGGCGTCCTGGTATTGCTTGTCGTTGTCGGCCCACATGTAGTAGTCGCCGTACGGTCCCTCCGGGTCCTTGCGCGACTGCTGGAACCACTCGTGCTGATCGCTGGTGTGGTTCATGACGAAGTCGATGATCACCCGCATGCCGCGGGTGTGCGCGGCGTCCACGAACTCCACGAAGTCGGCGAGGTCGCCGAACTCGGGCAGCACGGAGGTGTAGTCGGCGACGTCGTAACCCCCGTCGCGCAGGGGTGAGGCGAAGAACGGCGGCAGCCAGAGGCAGTCGACACCGAGCCACTGGAGGTAGTCCAGTTTGCTGGTGAGCCCCTTGAGGTCCCCGACGCCGTCGCCGTTGCTGTCGTGGAAGGAGCGGACGAGGACCTCGTAGAAGACCGCCCGCTTGAACCAGTCGGGATCGCGGTCCTTGGCGGGGGTGTCCTCGAAGGTGTCGTGGACGGGATCGTTGATCATCATGTGGTGGGTGACCCTCCGGTGGGCGGGGACGGTCGCAGAGCGGCCAGTACGTGCGCGGGCGTGCGGCCCGGCTCTAGGCGCACGTAGTTCGCCCTGCCCCAGTGATAGGTCTCGCCGGTGAGCTCGTCGCGCACCGCGAGGGACCCGTGCCAGTCGAGGCCGAGTACCGGCATGTCCAACGACACCGTCGCCTCCTGGGTGTGGTGCGGATCGAGGTTGACGACCACCAGTACGGAATTGGCTCCGGCGTGCTTCGAATAGGCGATCACCTGTTCGTTGTCGGTCGAGTGGAAGTGGATGTCGCGCAGCTGCTGGAGCGCCGGGTTGCGGCGGCGCAGCCGGTTCAGCGAGGTGATCAGCGGGGCGATGGTGGCGCCGGTGCGGTCGGCTTCGGCCCAGTCGCGCGGCCGGAGCTCGTACTTCTCGGAGTTCAGGTACTCCTCGCTGCCCTCGCGCACCGGGGTGTTCTCGCACAGCTCGTAGCCGGCGTAGACCCCCCAGGCGGGCGAGAGGGTGGCGGCGAGGACGGCCCGGACCTCGAAGGCGGGGCGGCCGCCGTGCTGCAGGTACTCGTGCAGGATGTCCGGCGTATTGACGAAGAAGTTCGGCCGCATGACCGAGGCGGACGGGGTGGCGGCCAGCTCGGTCAGGTACTCCGTCAGCTCGGCCTTGGTGTTGCGCCAGGTGAAGTACGTGTACGACTGCTGGAAGCCGACGGCGGCCAGCGCCCGCATCATCGCGGGCCGGGTGAAGGCCTCCGCCAGGAAGATCACGTCCGGGTCGGACTTGTTGATGTCCGCGATCACCTTCTGCCAGAAGACGACCGGCTTGGTGTGCGGATTGTCGACCCGGAAGATGCGGACGCCGTGGTCCATCCAGTGCCGCAGGATCCGGCACGTCTCCTCGACGATGCCGGCCATGTCCGTGTCGAAGTGGATCGGGTAGATGTCCTGGTACTTCTTCGGCGGGTTCTCGGCGTACGCGATCGTCCCGTCGGCGCGGTGGCGGAACCACTCCGGGTGCTTCTCCACCCACGGGTGGTCGGGGGAGCACTGCAGGGCGAAGTCCAGTGCGATCTCCATGCCCAGCTCGCGGGCGCGCCCGACGAAGGCGTCGAAGTCCTCGATGGTGCCGAGCTCCGGGTGGACCGCGTCGTGCCCGCCCTCCGTGGATCCGATGGCCCACGGCACGCCCGGGTCCCAACTACCGGCGGAAAGGGTGTTGTTCGGTCCCTTGCGGTAGGTGGACCCGATCGGGTGGACGGGCGGCAGGTAGACCACGTCGAAACCCATCGCGGCGATCGCGGGCAGCCGCTCGGCGGCGGTCCGGAAGGTCCCGCTGACCGGAGCCTCGCCGGGCTCCAGCACCGCTCCCTCGGAGCGCGGGAACATCTCGTACCAGGAGCCGAAAAGGGCCCGCTTGCGCTCCACCAGGAGCGGCAGCGGCTTGGAGGCCGTGACCAGCTCCCGGTACGGGCGCCGGGCGAACGCCGCGTCCACGGCGGGATCGAGGGCGGCCTCGTACCGCTCGGCGGCGGGCCGGTCCTCGTCCCGCATGATTTCGGCGGCGGACAGCACGGCCTCGCGCCCGTCCCGCTTGGGGATCCGGGCCCCGGCGCGCTCGTAGAGCTCCGCGCCCTCCAGCAGCATCAGCCCGGTGTCGATCCCGGCGGGGATCTTGATCGCGGCATGGGCCCGCCAGGTGGCGACCGGATCGCTCCAGGCCTCGACGGTGTACGTCCACCTCCCCTCGACCTCGGCGGAGATCCTGGCTCCCCACCGGTCGGTACCGGGGGCGAGCTCGCGCAGCGGCACGGGGGCCCGCAGCCGCCCGCGCGGATCACGCAGGACGAGGTGGGCGGCGACGGCGTCGTGTCCTTCGCGGAACACGGTGGCGGAGATCTCGAAGACCTCGTCAACGACCGCCTTTGCGGGTCTGGCGCCGCAGTCGACGGCGGGGCGGACGTCCAGCACGGGAATGCGACCGATCATGATGGGATCACCTGGGGGCAGTTCGCAGGGCTCGGTGACAACAGGCCAGCCGGAATCGCGGCTGGTAGTGCACGCTCTGTTCGCTCTGTTTCTAGCCGCTCCGTGGACGGCTGGGCTGCGGGCATGGCCGCTCCTGTCCGCGTTCACTCGGGTGGCGGGGAGAGGGTTTGTGGGCGGGTGCGCCGTGCGTGTACGACGTTCTACTACGACGTGTACCCGGGGAGCCCTTCCCACTCTCATCCCGCCCAATCCGGGTGTCCGGTTAACTACTCGTACGTAGTGGCACGGGCATGACGGGGCGTCGGGTCGACATTCGGCCGGGCTGCGTCAGGTCGGCCGGGACCGTGCGACGCGGGTCCGGCCGCGGCGCCGGGCCGGGTCGCGACCGGGGTCGCGCACCACGTGTCCCACGGGCCCCGGGGCTCCCGGCGGAAGGGCCGGCGGGGCCGCGCCGGGAGACAATGGCCGTCATGCCGAGAGGCGGGAGTGACCAGCGAAACGGGGCTCTTGAGCGATGCGGTCGAAGGCGCCGGTCGCCGTCCGGCCGTCCGGGAGTGCGCTGCCGCTCCCGACCGGCGAAGCGGAGCTGCTGCTCGTCCAGCGGATCCCCGCCGGGACGGGCAGGGGGGCGATCCTCGGCCAGTTCCTGCGGACCATGGGAGCGCACGGACCCGAATGCGCCCCCGAAAATCTGGACCGGGTGGGACGGGTCGCGCGCGACCTGATCACCGCATGCCCGGCCGAGCGCTGCGACACCCACGGCGACCTTCCCGCCGAGTCGCAACCCGTGCGCTGATGGAGCGGATCCACATCATCGACCACGATCTCGGCGACCCGGGCCTGACCCCGCGGGCCATCGCCGCCCGCCACCGGATCTCGGTGCGCCGGCTGCACCTGATGGTCCGGGACGAGCAGGACAGCGTCGCGACCGCCATCCGCCGGCGCCGGCTGGGACGCTGCCACGCCGACCTCGTCCGGCCCGAACTGCTCACCCGCCCCATCCACGCGTCGCCGCCCGCTGGGGCTTCGCCGGCGCCCCCGTCTTCAGCCGCGCCTTCCGCGAGGCGTACGGAACAGCCCGAGCGAACGGCGCCTGTCCGGCGGCGCCCGCGCACACCCGGACGCGCCCTGAGAGCCGTTGCCGGCCCCGCCCTTCGTGCGGCGGCACGGCCCGGGCCGGGCGCAGGCGCCATGGCCGGAACCCGCGGGCGTCGCTAGCCTTCCCGGGGTGATGCGCGGGTGCACAGCGTGGTGCGGCCGCTCCGATCCGTAATCCCCTGCGAAGGTGGAACACGTGAAGGCTATCCGTCGATTCACCGTGCGCCCCGTCCTCCCGGAATCCCTGCTGCCGCTCACCGGCCTCGCGCGCAATCTGCGCTGGTCGTGGCACTCCGAGACCCGTGAACTCTTCCAATCCGTCGACCCCGAGGGCTGGCAGGCCGCCGGCGGCGATCCCGTCCGGCTGCTCGGCGCCGTCTCCGCGGCCCGGCTCGCGGAACTGGCCGCGGACCGCCGGTTCCTGCGCCGGCTCGCCGTCGCCGCAGCCGACCTCGATGACTACGTGAACGGCGGGAGGTGGTACCAGAGCCAGGAGAACGGCGCGGAACTGCCCGCCGCCATCGCCTATTTCTCGCCGGAATTCGGGATCACCGCCGCCCTGCCGCAGTACTCCGGCGGCCTCGGCATCCTCGCCGGGGACCACCTGAAGGCCGCCAGCGACCTCGGCGTCCCGCTCATCGGAGTGGGCCTGCTCTACCGGCACGGCTACTTCCGCCAGTCGCTCTCCCGCGACGGCTGGCAGCAGGAGCACTATCCCGTCCTCGACCCCAACGAACTCCCGCTCGCCCTGCTCCGCCAGGACGACGGCACCCCCGCCCGCGTCTCGCTGACCCTGCCCGGCGGACGCACCCTGCACGCCCACATCTGGCAGGCCCGCGTCGGCCGCGTGCCCCTGCTGCTCCTCGACTCCGACGTCGAGGACAACGACGCCCCCGCCCGCGAGGTGACCGACCGGCTCTACGGCGGCGGCAGCGACCACCGGCTGCTCCAGGAGATGCTGCTGGGCATCGGCGGCGTGCGCGCGGTGCGCACGTACTGCCGGATCACCGGGCATCCCGACCCCGAGGTCTTCCACACCAACGAGGGCCACGCAGGCTTCCTCGGCCTCGAGCGCATAAGGGAACTGGAGCGCGAGCAGGGCCTCGGCTTCGACGCCGCCGTCGAGGCGGTGCGCGCCGGAACCGTGTTCACCACGCACACCCCCGTCCCGGCCGGGATCGACCGCTTCGAGCGGGCCCTGGTCGCCCGGCACTTCGGGGAGAGCGGGGAACTGTCCGGCGTACCCGTCGAGCGGATCCTGGAACTGGGCGCCGAAACCTACCCCGGCGGTGACCCCGGCGTGTTCAACATGGCCGTGATGGGCCTGCGCCTGGCCCAGCGGGCCAACGGGGTGTCCACCCTGCACGGGGCGGTCAGCCGGGAGATGTTCGCCGGGCTGTGGCCCGGCTTCGACCCGGCCGACGTGCCCATCACCTCCGTCACCAACGGGGTCCACGCCCCGACGTGGGTGGCCCCCGAGGTGATCCGGCTCGGCGCCCGCCAGATCGGCGCGGGCCGCGCCGAGGACGCCCTGTCGGTGGGCGGCTCCCCCCGCTGGGACGCGGTCGCCGACATCCCCGACCAGGACGTGTGGGACCTGCGGCGGGTGCTGCGCGAGCAGCTGGTGCAGGAGGTACGGGACCGGCTGCGGGCCTCGTGGCGCCAGCGCGGGGCCGCCGCGGCCGAACTGGGCTGGGTGGACTCCGTACTCGACCCCGACGTGCTGACCATCGGTTTCGCCCGGCGCGTGCCCTCGTACAAGAGGCTGACGCTGATGCTGCGCGACCCGGAGCGGCTGCGCCGGCTGCTGCTGGACCCGGAGCGGCCGGTGCAGATCGTCGTGGCCGGCAAGGCGCATCCGGCCGACGACGGCGGGAAGCGGCTCGTGCAGGAACTGGTGCGCTTCGCGGACGACCCGCGGGTACGGCACCGGATCGTCTTCCTGCCCGACTACGGCATGGCCATGGCACAGAAGCTCTACCCGGGCTGCGACGTCTGGCTGAACAATCCGCTGCGGCCCCTGGAGGCGTGCGGGACGAGCGGGATGAAGGCCGCGCTGAACGGCTGCCTCAACCTGTCCGTGCTCGACGGCTGGTGGGACGAGTGGTTCGAGCCGGACTTCGGCTGGGCCATCCCGACCGCCGACGGGCTCGGCGCGGACGAGGACCGCCGCGACCACCTGGAGGCCAGCGCCCTCTACGAGCTGATCGAGAGCCGGGTCGCACCCCGCTTCTACGACCGGGCCGGGCGCACCGGGCTCCCGGTGCGGTGGATCGAGATGGTCCGGCGCACGCTCGTCTCGCTGGGGCCGAAGGTGCTCGCCGGGCGCATGGTCAGGGAGTACGTGGAGCGGCTGTACACGCCGGCCGCGCTCGCCCACCGGGCCCTGGACGCCGAGGCGGCGCGCGACCTCGCCTGGTGGAAGGGGCGGGTCCGGGCGGCCTGGCCGCGGATCTCCGTCGAGCACGTGGAGACGCTGGCAGCGGCTCCGGTCAACGGCACCGCCGAGCTGGGCGCCACCCTGACCCTGCGCGTGCAGGTGGCGCTGGACGCGCTCGCCCCCGAGGACGTGGAGGTGCAGGCCTTCGCCGGCCGGGTGGACCCGCAGGACGTGATCCGGGACGGGCGGAGCTTCCCGCTCAAGCCGGCCGCGGGGCCCGACCTGGACGGGCGCTGGGTGTACGAGGGCCCGCTCGCCCTCGACCGTACGGGGCCCTTCGGCTATACGGTCCGGATCCTGCCCGCGCACCCGCTGCTGGCGACCCCGGCCGAATTGGGGCTGGTCGCGGCCCCGGTGGCGACGGACGCGGGGGGCGGGGTCATCCTGCGCTGAGCGCGCGGGGCCGGGCGGCGCGCCGCGGGTGCGCGCCGCCCGGCCTCATGGGTGAACCACGCCCGCGCCGGGTCGGCTGAAACGTTCCGGCGGGGGGTCGCGCTCCTACGCTGCCCGAGGATGCCACCGGACCTGCATCCGCGGAACCCGAGGAACGGACTCCCCCATGCGTCTTCGCTCGACCGCCGCCGTGATCGTCGGCGCTCTCGCGCTCGCCCTGCCCACCGCCGGCCCGTCGCTGGCCGACGACCACGGCGAGCGCGCCCTCGGCACGCTGCACTACCGGTACCTCGACGAGGCCGGTTCCGAACGGAACGGGCAGATCCGGCCCGCCGACAACGACACCTGTTACCTGCTGACGCGCACCTCCCGCGACGAGCCGGCCATCGAGGTGCGCAACGAGACGGAGTCGCTGGCGGTCCTCTTCGACAACCGCAGCTGCAACGGCGAGGCGGAGAAGGTGCTGAAGCCGGGGGAGAAGGCGAAGCGGGTGGAGGTCGTCTCGGTCTACTTCAAGCCGGCCGACGAGGCCGACGCCGGCCGGGGCGACAACGGCGGCAACGGCGGCAACGGCGGCAACGGCGGCAACGGCGGCGACGGTGGCGACGGCACCTGGCCGGGCCGGGACGACCAGGGCCGTGACGACGAGACGGACGGGGACCAGGGCGGCAACGGCACCTGGCCGGGCCGGGACGACCAGTCGCGCGACGACCAGACCGGCCAGACCGGCCGGCCCGACCAGAGCCAGAGCCCGGCAGAAGAGGAAGAGGAGGAAGAGGACTTCCTCACCGCCGTCTTCCGCGCCATCGGCTGACCCGGCGGCGGGGGCCCATGGGACAGGGCCGCCCGGGGAGGATTCCTCCCGGGCGGCCCCGTGTCTATCTGCTCAGCTCTCGTTCACCCTGCCCCCGTGGGGTCAGAAGGTGAGCTTCCAGCTGTTGATGTAGCCGGTGTCGAGGCTCGCCTGGTCCGCGACCCGCAGCTTCCAGGTTCCGTTGGCGACCTCGGAGGAGGCGTTCACGGTGAAGGACTGGACGATGTTGTCCGCGCTGCCGCCGGTGCGGTTGCGCAGGTTGTAGACGGTGCCGTCGGGGGCGACCAGGTCGACCCGCAGGTCACCGACGTAGGTGTGGACGATGTTCACGTCCACCTTGAGGGCGCTCGGGGCGTTGCCCGTGCGCGTCACGCTGATCGGGGACTCGACGGTTGCGTTGTCCTTGATCTGGTAGTCCGTGGTGTTCTCGAAGACGTTCGGCTGCGAGGTGCCGACCGTCCAGGTGAACGCCGCGGTGCCGGTCTGGTTCTGCGAGTCGGTCACCGTGACGGTCACGTTGGACGTGCCCGCGGTGGTGGCCGTGCCCGAGATCAGGCCGTTGGAGGAGTTGATCGACAGCCCGGCCGGCAGGCCGGTCGCCGCGTAGCTCAGGGCACCCGGGTTCGTGCTGGTGGCCTGGACCTGCAGGCTGACGGCACCGCCCGTGGCCGTGTTCTGGTTGGCGATCGGGCTGACCGTGACGCCGTTGGAGATGCGGGTGCCGACGGCGATGCCGGCCCACGCGTTGGCGACGTTGTTGTAGATGGCCGAGCCCTGGCCGTAGAGGTCGGCGGCGGCCTTCAGCGTCTGGACGCGGGCTTCGGCGTAGTTGGTGTTCGACTTGAAGTAGCCCACCGTCAGCGCACGGAACCAGATCTTCGAGGCGGCGTCACGGCCGATCGCGGTGACGGGCAGGCCGTCCGCGGTCGGCGAGTTGTAGCTCACGCCGTTGATGACCTTGGCGCCCGAGCCCTCGGAGGCCAGGTAGTACCAGTGGTTGGCCGGGCCCGAGGAGTAGTGGACGTCGATGCCGCCGAGGCCCGAGTACCAGCTGTCCTTGGAGGCGCCGTCCTTGCTCGGCTTGTCCATGTAGCGCAGCGGGGTGCCGTCGCCGTTGATGTCGATCTTCTCGCCGACCAGGTAGTCGCCGACGTCCTGCGGGTTGTTGGCGTAGAACTCGACGGCCGCGGCCATGATGTCCGAGGTCGCCTCGTTCAGACCGCCGGGCTCACCGCTGTAGGTCATGTTGCCGGTGACCGAGGTTAGGCCGTGCGTCATCTCGTGCGCGGCCACGTCGGTGGAGGTGAGCGGCTTGTTGTTGCCCTCGCCGTCGCCGTACGTCATGCAGAAGCAGGAGTCGCTCCAGAACGCGTTGACGTAGTTGTTGCCGTAGTGGACCCGGCTGTACGGGGCCACGCCGTCGTTGCGCAGGCCGTTGCGGCCGTGCACGTTCTTGTAGTAGTCCCAGGTGACCGCGGCGCCGTAGTGGGCGTCACCGCCGGCCGTCTCCAGGTTGGACGGCAGGCCGTTGCCCCAGATGTCGTCCGGGCCGGAGAAGAGCGTGCCGGTGCCGGAGCCGGTGCCGTGGTTGAGGTTGTACGTCTTGTGGCTGCCGCGCGCGGCGTCGGTCAGGTTCCAGGTGCTGCCCGACTGGGTGGTCCCGAGGGTCACCTGGCCGCTGTACATCGTGTTGCCCGTGCCGGTCTCGATGGCCTGCCACTCGGTGATCTTGGCGCCGGTCTTGGCGTTGGTCACCACGTGGAGCTCGTTGGGCGTGCCGTCGTGCTGGAGGCCGCCGACGACGGTCTCGAACGCGAGGACCGGCGCGCCGTCGGCCGCCCAGATCACCTTGCGGGCGCCCTTGGAAGCCTTGGCCTCCTTGGAGCCCTCGGCGTTGGCGGCGGAGACGGCCTGGCTCTCGGCGGCGGCCGGGGTGACCGTGGCGCTGGTGTCCGCGACCTTGATCTCGTGGTTGGTCGCCTTGGTCACGCTCTTGGTGACGCCGTCCTTGGCGTGGACGGTGAGGTCACCACCGAGGACGGGGAGCCCGTCGTAGGTGCGCTCGTAGGTGGTGTGCGTGGTGCCGTCCGCGTCCTGGACCACGTCGCGGACGACGAGCTTCTCGCCACTGCCGAGGCCGAGCGCCTTGGCGGCCTGCACGGTGGTCGAGTTGGCAGCGGCCAGGAGCGTCGCACGCTCCGAGGCGCTGAGTGCGCGGTTGGCCGCGCCCGGGTTGGACTGGGCGGCCTTGGGTGCCTGCGACGCGGTGGCGTCGGCGGTCGCGGTGCCGGTCTGTATACCTACGGCGAGCAGGGCTGCCGCGGCAACGAGCGCGCCGGCTGCGGTGGCACGCCTCTGGGGGGTGGACCTCAACGCAGACTCCTTCTGCAAGGGGGGTTCCGGATGGCTGGGTGGGCCTCCGGGCAGAACAGGGCTGGTGCGATGAACGGTCGAAGATTGCCACTCGCAGCCCCAGATGTCAGGGGCGCGTCAAAAGGTTGGCCGGAAACGGTTCGTTGTCCGAAGATACGTATCCGGTATCCGGACCATTCACCTTCGTGTGCGTCCTGCGCCGTCCGGCATGTGGAACGCCTGGTACCGGTTGCTAACACTTGCGCAACAAGAGACTGCGTTGACCCAAACGGCATTTACCGTACGGGTGTTTGTCGTACTGTTTCCCGGTGCGGCAGATGTTCGTAGCCAGGGGAAGCCACGGACACCTGTCACGGTCATAAACCACGTGCCAGGGGGGCCCATGAGGCATGTCCATTTTCCTGCGCAAAGAGTGGCCAGGGCGGCCCGGGAGTCCCTTGCGCCCGCACGGCGCCTCGGGGACAAGGCCCGTTGGTACCGCCCGGCCGCAATCACCGCCGACTTCCTCGGCGCCGCCATTCCCGTAGGACTCGTCTTCGACGCCGCGCAGCAGGTCCGGCCGGTCTACTGCGCCCTGGCCGCCGCCGTGGCGTGGACCGGGGTGCAGGCGCTGCGCCGGCGCTACGCGGCCCGGGTGCTCGGGGAGTCCCGCGGTGTGCTACCGGTCGTCCATGACTGGCTGATTCTGATCGGCGTCCTGGCCGTGGCGCGCGTGGTGACCGAGGAGGCCACCCCCCGCTTGTCCGCTCTCGGCGCCCTGCTGCCCGCTCTGCTCATCACCGTCGCCGTCCACAAGCTGACCTACCGCCACCTCTCGGCCGCCCGCCGCGAGGCCCAGGCCGTCAGCCGGGTGCTGGTCGTCGGCGAGCCCGACGCGGCCGAGGACGTCATCGCGCACCTCGCCGCCCGCACCGACCACCCGTACGTGGTCGTCGGCGTGGTCCCGGTCGGTGCCGGGCCGCTCGCCAGCGGGGTACCCGTCGCGGCGCGCCTCGACGGATATACGCCCGAGGTCCCGAACAGTGACTCCGCGGCCGTGCTCGGCGCCGTCGCCAGCCACCACGCCGACCTGGTGCTCGTCGCCCCCGGCGTGCGGATCACGGGGGAGCGGCTGCGCCGGATCGCCTGGGCCCTGCACGACGCGGGCCTGGAACTCGCCGTCTTCCCCGGCCTGGTGGAGGTCTCCGTCAAGCGGCTGGAGACCTTGTCCGCGGGCGGGCTCGCCGTGCTGCGCGTCGCACCGCCCGTCAGCCGCGGGGTGCAGACCCTGCTGAAGTCGGCCCTGGACCGGGTGGGGGCCGCGGCCGGCCTGCTCCTGCTCTCCCCGCTCTTCCTGGGGATCGTCCTGGCCATACGCTTCGGCTCGCGCGGCCCGGCCTTCTACCGCCAGCGGCGGATCGGCCGCGACGGCGCCCCGTTCGTCATGTGGAAGTTCCGCACGATGGTCATGGACGCCGACGCCCTCAAGGCCGAGCTGTCCGGGTCCAACGAGAACGACGGCCTGATGTTCAAGATGCGCCGCGATCCCCGGGTGACCCGGGTGGGCCGGCTGCTGCGCCGCACCTCGCTGGACGAACTCCCCCAGCTCATCAACGTACTGACCGGCCACATGTCGCTCGTCGGCCCGCGGCCGCCGCTTCCGGAGGAGGTGGCGAAGTACGACGAGGTCGAGCTGCGCCGGCTCACCGTGCGGCCCGGGATGACGGGGCTGTGGCAGATCAGCGGCAGGTCCGACCTGTCCTGGGACGAAACGATCCAGCTTGACCTGCAGTACGTCGACAACTGGTCCTTCACCAGCGATGTCGACGTGATGGGCCGTACGCTCCGCGCCGTCGTCGACGGTCGCGGAGCGTACTGAGGAACCTGGGCCGCCTGTGCGATCAGCTCTGCTCGCGCCACCACCGGTAGGTGGCGGCGATGCCGTCCCGCAGCGGGACGCCGGGCTTCCAGCCGAGCGAGGTCAGGCGGCTCACGTCCAGCAGCTTGCGCGGGGTCCCGTCCGGCTTGGACGTGTCCCAGGCGAGCCGGCCGCGGAAGCCGGTCACCTCGGCGACCGTCTCGGCGAGCTCCCTGATGGTCAGGTCCTCGCCGCAGCCGATGTTGACCGGCTCGTCGCCGTCGTAGGTGTTCAGCAGCACGGCGCAGGCCGCGGCCAGGTCGTCCACGTGCAGGAACTCCCGGCGCGGGGTGCCCGAGCCCCACAGCGTGACCTCGTCACGGCCCTCGGCGGCGGCTTCGTGGAAGCGCCGGATCAGGGCGGGCAGGACGTGCGAGGACTCCAGGTCGAAGTTGTCGCCCGGGCCGTAGAGGTTCGTCGGCATCGCCGAGATGTACGAGGCCCCGTACTGCTTGCGGTACGACTGGACCTGGACGATGCCGGCGATCTTCGCGAGGGCGTAGGCCTCGTTGGTCGGCTCCAGCGGGCCGGTCAGCAGGGCGTCCTCGCGGATCGGCTGCGGGGCCAGCTTCGGGTAGATGCAGGACGACCCGAGGAACAGCAGCCGGCCCACGCCGGCGGCGTGCGCGCCGCCGATCACGCTGAGCTGGATCTGCAGGTTCTCCTCGAGGAACTGCACCGGGTACGTGCTGTTGGCCATGATCCCGCCGACCTTGGCGGCGGCCAGCACCACGGCGTCCGGGCGGACGTCCTTCAGGTACGCCCCGGTCGCGGCGGCGTCGCGCAGGTCGAGGTCGGCCCGGCCCCGGGTGAGCACCTCGTGGCCGTCGGCGGTGAGCCGCCGGGCGACCGCGGACCCCACGAGGCCGCGGTGGCCCGCGACGAAGACGCGGGCGTTCGGGGGCAGGAGCGGCAGCGAACTTGTCATACCGCCGATGATGCCAGTCCGCTCCCGCGGGGCTCGCAGGGGTCCACGGGGGCGGGCTCCGGCCCGGGGGCAGGAGGCCCGCCCCGGTGCCCCGCCCGGGCCCGGACGCCGTCCCCGCCCCGGCCCGCCGGCCGGGGCGGGGGGACCGGCCCTCGGCCCGGGCCCGGACGGCGCCGGGGCGGCGACCGGAACCAGGGCCGGCCCGGCCTGCGTCCGCTCCGGGCAGGGGCGTCCGCCCCGCCGGGGCGGCCCCGGAGCAGCCGTGTACGGTAACGCAATCCGGCCCCCGGGCCGCGGCCGGGCCGTTCGGTGCGACGCCCGAAGGCCCGCTCCGCACCCACCCCGAGGCACCGCCTCACCCCGAGGCACCGCCTCATCACGACCGACAGCAACCACCATCAAGGGGACCCCATGGGCAAGACCGCACTGATCACCGGTGTCACCGGACAGGACGGCTCGTACCTCGCCGAGCTCCTGCTCTCCAAGGGCTACACGGTGCACGGTCTCGTGCGGCGGTCCTCCAGCTTCAACACGGAGCGGGTCGACCACATCTACCAGGACCCGCAGACCGCCAACCGGTCCTTCGTCCTGCACCACGCCGACCTCTCCGACGGCGTCGCACTCGTGAACCTGCTCCGCGACATACGCCCCGACGAGGTCTACAACCTCGGCGCGCAGTCCCACGTCCGCGTCTCCTTCGACGCCCCGCTCTATACGGGCGACGTGACCGGCCTCGGCGCGCTGCGGCTGCTGGAGGCCATCCGGGCCAGCGGTGTGGACACCCGTATCTACCAGGCGTCGTCCTCCGAGATGTTCGGGGCCACCCCGCCGCCGCAGAACGAGGCCACCCCGTTCCACCCGCGCAGCCCGTACGGCGCCGCGAAGGTCTTCGCGTACTGGACCACGGTGAACTACCGCGAGGCGTACGACATGTTCGCCGTCAACGGGATCCTCTTCAACCACGAGTCCCCGCGCCGCGGCGAGACCTTCGTGACCCGGAAGATCACCCGCGCGGTGGCCCGTATCAAGGCCGGTCTCCAGGACCACCTCTACCTCGGCAACCTCGACGCGGTGCGCGACTGGGGCTACGCCCCCGAGTACGTGGACGCCATGTGGCGGATGCTCCAGCAGGACGAGCCCACCGACTACGTCGTCGCCACCGGGGTGGCCGCGACCGTCCGCGAGTTCGTCGAGTCCTCCTTCACGCACGCCGGTCTCGACTGGACCGAGCACGTGCGCTACGACCCCAAGTACGAGCGCCCGAGCGAGGTCGACGCCCTCATCGGCGACGCCTCCAAGGCCCATGACCTGCTTGGCTGGAAGCCGACGGTCCTGGTGGCGGAGCTGGCGCAGATCATGGTCGACGCCGATATCCGTCAGGTTGAGGACCAACTGGCGGGCGTGACGGTCCGGATCGACCGCTGAGGCCTTATATTTCCCCTACGGTTTGCCGTGTTCCGGTCATACGCCGCAGCTCTGCGGGGGTGTGGCCGGGGTAAACCTGCCGTATGTCCCTTGTGCACCCTCCATGCTGAACCTATTGATTCCAAGTTGGTATGCAATGGGTCAAGGGAGGTGACCGGGCCTTCGTATGAGCCCTAGTCTGCGCCAGTACATATGGCTGTTCGGATAGTTCCAGCCATCAAACCGGGCGATTGCCCTGGGGGGCTCATGCGTAGATCCAGAGGGCTGACTGCTGCCCTCGTCCTGTCACTGGCCGGTGCGGGTACCGGCATAGGCCTGGTGTTGATGCCTCAGGCGTCCGCCATCACGCCGCCTGTGGCATTCACCGCCGACGCGCTGCCGACCTGGCAGCCGGACGGCATCGTCTGGGCGATGGCCCAGGCGAACGGCACCGTTTTCGCCGGCGGTACCTTCTCGGCCGTCCGCCCGCCCGAGGGCGCGGCCGGAGCCGAACAGGATGCCGTGAACTTCGTCGCGCTCGACGCCGCGACGGGCAACCCCACCTCCTGCAAGCTGGCCTTCACCATCGGCGACGGCACCGCCACCGTGCGTACGCTCGTCGTCTCGAAGGACAAGAAGACCCTCTACGCGGGCGGCTACTTCGGCGCCGTCAACGGCACCCCGGTCTCCAGCATCGCGGCCATCGACATCGCGAGCTGCACCCCCAAGGCCTCGTTCCACCCGAGCTTCCCCGCCACCGTGCGCGCGCTCGCCGTCACCGACGACACCCTGTACGCGGGTGGCGACTTCACCACCGTCGAGGGCCAGACCCGCGAGCGGTTCGCCGCCGTGGACGCCTCCTCCGGTGCGCTCAAGCCCTTCGTCGCCAACGTCGACGAGCCGGGCCGCGCGGTCGAGGTCACCCCCGACGGCAAGAACGTCCTCCTCGGCGGCGACTTCTTCACCGTCAACAACTCCAACAGCCACGCCCTGGCCGTGGTCAACGCCACGACGGGCGCGGTCACCAAGACGTACGGCAACATCCCGTCGAACTCGGTCGTCAAGGACATCTCCACGGACGACACCGGCTTCTACACGGGCCACGAGGGCTCCGGCGGCGGCGTCTTCGACGGCCGCATCGGCCTGCGGCTGAGCGACTTCACCGAGAAGTGGCGCGACCGCTGCCTCGGCGCCACCCAGTACGTCCTGCCGTACGAGGGAGTGCTCTACAGCTCCTCGCACGGGCACGACTGCTCCACCGAGCTGGAGTTCCCCGACGGCAAGCGGAACTTCCTGCTGGCCCAGCCGACCAACCACGAAGGCGCCGCCCCCGCGCCCGTGGACGGCTTCGTGCGCGGCCCCGGCAAGCTCGGCTGGCACCCCACGGCCAACGACGGCCTCGGCGAGGGCATCGGCCCGCGCGTCATGTCCGTGGCCGAGAAGAACGACGTCAAGTACATGTGGGTCGGCGGTGAGTTCACCCTCATCAACGGCAAGGCCCAGCAGGCTCTGACCCGCTTCGCCTCCACCGGCGACGTCGGCGCCCCGACCACCCCGGTGGCCAGCGCTTCCAGCGTCAAGCCCGGCGAGGCCCAGGTCCGCTGGCGCACCAGCTACGACGCGGACGACAGCAAGTTGACGTACCGCATCTACCGCAACGGCTCGGCCACCCCGGCCGCCACGGTCACCGCCAGCTCGCTGGAGTGGACGCGTCCCCAGGCCTCCTGGAACGACACCACGGTCAAGGCCGGCCAGAGCTACACCTACCGGGTGACCGCGACCGATGCGGCGGGCAACACCAGCGCCCTGTCGGCCGTGGCCTCGGTGACGGTCCCGACCTCGGTCCAGACGTACCCGAACCAGGTCCGCACGGACGGCGCCCAGCTGTACTGGCGCTACGACGACACGGTCAGCCCGTACGTCGCCGACTCCTCCAACGGTGGCAACACCAGCGGTGTCCAGCTCAACGCCCCGGCCCTGCGCCAGACGCCCGGTGCGCTCTCCGGCACCAGCACGGCGATGGGCTTCAACGGGACCAGCCAGCAGGTGTACAGCGACCACCGTCAGACGGTCGGCAGCACGTTCACCGTCGAGACCTGGTTCAAGACGAACACCACGCGCGGCGGCAAGCTGATCGGCTTCGGCAACAACACCGACCGCAACAGTGGCTCGTTCGACCGCCAGATCTACATGACCAACACCGGCCGTCTGATCTTCGGTGTCCACAACGGGTCGATGCGGACCGTCTCGACGGGCCTCTTCGAGACGTACAACGACAACAAGTGGCACCACGTGGTCGGCACCCAGGGCCCCGGCGGCATCACGCTGTACGTCGACGGCCAGAACAAGGGCTCGCTCAACGCCACCAGCACCACTGCCTACGCGGGCTTCTGGCACGTCGGCGGTGACAACCTCTCCGGCTGGCCGACCCGCCCGACGAGCAACTTCTTCGCCGGTCAGATCGACGAGACGGCCGTCTACCCGTCGACGCTCACCCAGGCCCAGGTCAAGAACCACTTCGACCTGGCCAAGGCGCCCACCGAGTCGGTCTCCGCGGTCAAGACGACCGAGGACACCTACATCAACCAGGGCGCTCCGAGCACCGCCTACGGCACGTCCACCTCGCTCGCGGTGCGCGGCACCTCGGCGTACGAGACGTACCTGCGCTTCAACCTGCCGGCCGCCCCGGCCGGCCAGGTCCTGAAGTCCGCCTCGCTGCAGTTCAAGACCAGCACCCAGGCGGGCGCCGGCACCGCCGACACCGTCAAGGTCGTCCCGGTCACGGGCACCTGGAGCGGCGCGGGCACCACGTTCAACACCAAGCCCACCCTCGGCACCACCCCGCTCGGCAGCATCGCGGGCGTGCCGGACGGCTCCGCGGTGCACAACGTGGAGCTGGACACCACCGCGCTCTCCGCGGTGCTGGGCAACAGCTACAGCCTGGGCCTGACGAGCACGGGCACCGACCCGCTGTGGATCTGGTCCTCCGAGGCCACGGCGGCGGAGGGTACTCCGCAGCTGGTCCTCACCTTCGGCGCGAAGTAAGCGACGAAAGCCGAAACAAGCGCCTGACGGCGTGCGGGGCCCGGCTCTACGTGGCCGGGCCCCGCTGCACACCCCCTTGAGTACGGGAGCCATCCGATGTACCGACGCTCCGCAGCGGCTGCTGTCCTGCTGACCGCCGCCCTGACGCTCACCGCCTGCAGTTCGGGCGGGGACAAGGCCGACTCCGGCGCCAAGCCCAAGCCCCCGGCCTCGTCGTCGGCCCCCGACCCCGCGGACACCCCGCAGCCGTCGGGCTCCGCGGCCGACGCGAAGCCGACGGGTCCCGTCCTGCCCGACGCGAAGCTCACCCCGAAGACGGGCAGCTTCACGGCGCAGGAGAAGAAGTACCTGAGCGGCCGGGTCCCCGAGAAGATGGACCCGGCGGCCGTTCTGCAGACGGGCCAGGAGGCCTGCCAGCGGGTGGCGCGCACCGCGAAGCGCGACAAGGACGCGGCGACCGGCGCGGTCATCACGGGCGAGATCGCGGGCGCCAAGGACGCGATCACGATCCTGTGCCCGGACCAGAAGCCGATCCTCGCCGCGGCGGAGAAGGGCTTCCCCGAAGGCCCCCGTACCTCGCCCGCGGCAGGCAACTACCGGGCGCTGACCCAGGCGACGAACTGCACCTGGGAGGCCAAGGGCAAGGACGGCGCCGTCCTCGCCTCGGGCCCCGAGACCCCGCCCAAGGCGGGCGACAAGATCACGGCGGCGATCCCGGCCGGCACGGCGGAGTTCAACTCCTCCGGCTGCTACGCCTGGATCCCCGCGTAGCCGACCGACAACGCCCCCGAGGACCGGACTCCCGGCCCCCGGGGGCGTTTTCGTACCCGGAACCCGGGTACCCGCGCCGTCACAGCCACAACAGCGGAAGGCGGACCCATGGGCATCGGCGGATGCATCGTCCTGATCGTGGTGGGTGCCATCCTCACCTTCGCCAGCGACTGGGAGATGGAGAGCGTCAACCTCGACCTGGTCGGCCTGATCATGATGGCGGTGGGCGGCATCGGCCTCGCCGTGTACACCAGCATCTACAAGCGCCGCCGGGCCGCGGGCGCGATCCCGGTGGTGGAGGAACACCGCCGGGACGTCATCTGACGCCGCGGCCGGAGCCGTTTCCTCAGTGGCGGATGTTCTCGTAGACCGGCAGGAGGGTGTCCAGGACGGCGTCCATGGAGAAGGACTCCGCGGCCAGTTCGCGGGCCGCGCGGGAGGTCTCCCGGGCGGTGGCGGGGTCCAGCAGGTCCAGGACCGCGGTGGACACGCCCGCCGGGCCCGGCTCGATCGCGCGGCCGGCGCCCGCCCGTGTGATGTCCCGGGCCAGGCCGTTGGAGTGGGTCACCACCGACGGGACGCCCACCGCGAGGGCCTCCAGGACCGACATGGGGAACGGCTCGTCCACCGAGGGCAGGACGTACACGTGCGCCCGCCGCAGCTCCGCCAGCACCTGCGCACTGGACAGGGCCCCCGGGACCGTGAACCGGCCGGTGAGGCCCAGGGCCCCGATCCGGTCCCGCACGGCAGCCAGTTCGCCCTCGTCCGGTCCCGCGACCACGAAGTGGGCCTCCGGGTGCGCCGCGAGGACCGCCGGGGCCGCGTCCACGAAGTCCACCGGCCGCTTACGGGCCTGCAGGCGCGCCGAGTACAGGATGCGCGGCGGGCCGCTCAGCGGCGGCCGTTCCTCCTGCGCCGGGGTCCCGTTGACCAGCCGGACCGCCTGCGCCAGCGGCGCCCCGACCACCGCGTCCAGCCCCTCCCGCTCGTGCGGGGTCAGGTACAGCACCGCGTCCGCGCCGCGCAGCAGCCGGCGTACCGCCACCGCGTCCAGCACCTTCGCCAGCAGCTTCTCGCTCGGGTCCACCATCCCGTGGGTCTGCAGCACCAGCGGCTTGCCCGCCCGCAGCGCCGCCAGGGCCACCGGCAGCGTCACCAGGTCACGCGCCAGGTGGACGTGCACGACATCGGCGTCCCGCACCAGCCGCCCGGCCGAGGCCAGCAGCGCCGGCGAGGTCATCCCGCTGAAGCCCAGGGGGAGCAGCCGGCGGGCCGGGAACAGCTTCGCCGGAACGCCCTCCACGGAGGTCGGCCACTCCTCGAAGCCCTCGCCGAGTGCGAGCAGCCGCGCCTCGTGGCCCCGGTCCCGCAGCCCCTTCGCCAGGTTCAGCGCGACCCGGACCGGACCGCCGAAGGCGTGCGAGGGGGAGTGGAGCGTGACGGCGTGCAGGACTCTCACTTGGGCTCCTCGACCGGGCGGCGCTGCCCGTCCATCGTCTGCAGGGTCAGTGCGGGAAGGTCTCTGTGGACCACCGCACCGGCACCCGCGACCGCGCAGCGGCCCAGCGTGACCCCGGCCAGCACGGTCGCCCGTACGGCCACCCACGCGCCGTCCTCGACCACGATCGGGGCGTTGCGGTAGCGGAAGTCGGCGACCCGGTGGTCGTGCGAACCGGTGCACAGCATGGCCTCCTGCGAGACGCACACGTTCGCCCCGATGGTCACCGGCTCCAGGTTGAGCAGCCAGGCGCCCTCACCTATCCAGGTGTGGTCCCCGACTTCGAGCTTCCACGGCCACAGCACCCGCACCCGGTGCCGGATCAGCACGCCCTCGCCGATCTTCGCCCCGAACGCCCGCAGCAGCGCCACCCGCAGCCGCGCCGGACAGAACCAGCTCATGAACAGCGTGTTCATCACGGCGAACCAGAGCGCCTGCATCAGCAGCCCGCGCCCCTTGTCGTACCCGGCCAGCGTGAAGGAAGGAAGATCCCGCAACTGTCGCCCCCATCTGCACTCCGCCGCCGCCTCCCCGGGCGTGGCCCGCTCAGACTAGACTGCGCGCGGACCAGGCACATCGGGTGGGGGCGGCAGTGACGACGGACATACGCAAGCCCTCCGCAGCGCCCGCGAAGCAGCCCGCTCCGTCCCCCTTCGAGGACGAGAGCCTGTGGGGCCGGGCCACCCTCCCGCGCACTCTCCTCTCGCGCGCGCTGTCCGTCCCGCTCGCGCTCGGATTCACCGTCTTCCTCCCGCTGTTCGTCGCCCTCCAGTCGGGCGCCGGCGCCCGCGACGCGGCGTTCTGGCTCCAGCTGCTGCTCACCATGTACGCAGGCGCCCGGCTCTCCGCGATGGTGCTCACCAGCCGCCGCAAGCTGCTCCAGGGCTCCTTCTGGCTCTTCGTCTACATGGCCATGGGGGTGGCCCCGCTCGCGCAGGCCGTCCTCGGCCAGGTCCCCACCCCGGTCGTCGGCCCGCGCTCCGACCTGACCGTCGCCATCGGGCTCGTCCTGCTCGGCTGCACGGCCTTCGACGTCGGCGTGCTGCTGGCCCGGCACCGGCCGGCCGGGCGCGCGGGCGGCTCCCAGAAGGAGTCGAAGCCCGTCATGACGCACCGGCGCCGGCTCCAGCTCCTGACGGTCCTGTCGTTCCTGTGCAGCGCCGTCTTCATCATGAAGCTCGGCGGCCCGGCGGTCTTCTTCTCCAGCCGCCAGGAGATCATCGCGGGCATCGAGGAGGCGGGCGTCTCCAACGGCGACGGCCAGGCCGGCCAGGCCCTGCTGCGCGGCTTCGGCACCGTACCGGCGCTGCTCGCGCTGCTCCTGTACACCCGCTGGCTGATCACCTCGAAGTTCGCCCGCCGCAAGGTGTCGATCATCGTCACGTGGGCGGCGCTCGCCGGCCTCAACCTGATCGTCAACAACCCGATCTCGAACCCGCGCTACTGGTTCCTGACGGTCATGTTCGCGCTGCTGTTCACCGTCTTCCCGGTGAGCGCGGCGATGTACCGGGTGGCGCTGTCGATGGCGGTCGTCGTCGCCCTCCTGGTCTTCCCGTTCGCGGACCGCTTCCGCTACGACGAGAAGAACTACCGGCCGGTCGAGACCACGTCCTTCCTGGAGCCGATGGCTCTCAAGGACTACGACCAGATCGGCATGTTCGCGAACACCATCACCTTCTCGAACTCCGGCCCCGGCCACTTCTACGGCCGCCAGCTCGCGGGATCGGTGTTCTTCGCGGTGCCGCGCGCGGTGTGGCCCGGCAAGCCGCGGGACACGGGCGTGATGGTCGGGCAGTGGATGGGCACGGTCAACACCAACCTCTCCTCCCCGATCTGGGCGGAGCTGTGGCTCGACTTCGGGCCGCTCGGGATGGGTGCGGGGCTGCTGGGCATGGGGTACGCCTCGGCGCGGGTCGACCGGCGCTATGCGAAGCGGGCCACCCGGCGGAGCCCACCGGGCAGCCTGATCTCGGTGGTGGTCCCGCTGGTCGCGGGCTACTCCTTCATCCTGCTGCGCGGACCGCTGCTCCAGGCGTCCGGACGCGTGGCGATCGCGGCCCTCTGCCTTGCGCTGGTCGCGACCTACCGCACGGACAAGTCCACCACCCTCCGCTGACCGCGCCCCGCCGCTTCCCGGGGCTCCGCCCCGGACCCCGCGCCTCAAACGCCGGCGGGGCTCTTTCAGCCCGTCCGGCGTTTGAGGACCGGGTCCGGGCAGAGCCCGGGGAACGGTGGAAGGGCGGGGCGGGGAGAAGCGCCGCGCAGCGGATCAGGCGGCAGGAGCCGGCACGGGCTCGGTGTCCCGCGAGGCGGCGCCGGCCGGGAGGCGCGTGACGCGCCACCACGCGGCCAGGGCCTTGAGGGCCGAGCCGGCCGCCAGGCCCCACGCGGCGCCCGCCACCCCCCACACCGCGTACCCGCCCAGCAACAGCCCCACGGACAGCAGCGAGAAGACCACCTGCAACGACAACGTGGCCTTCGGCGCGAGCACCCGCAGGGTGAGCAAGGCGCACGTGCCGAGCCCCATCACCGCGTACTGCGCCCCCGTGGCCGGCAGCAGCGCCGACGCCGCCCCCCACGTGTCGCCGAGGAGTTCCCGGCCCAGCCGCTCCGGCAGCAGGTACAGCACCGTCGCCCAGCCCGCGCCGACCGCCGCGAGGACGAGCCCCAGCGCGGCCGTGGCCCGCACCGTGGCCCGCTTGCCGCCGAGCCGCCCGAGCACCGGCGGCCCGAAGGCGTTCGCCGAGTTGAACAGCACGTTCAGCGGCCCGAACAGCGTGGTCGCACCCCGCAGCGCGCCGACGGCCAGCGGCGTCGCGAAGACGCCGAGGCCCAGGACGGCGAGCTGGCTGGAGCCGTTGCCCACCGCGAACTCGACCACGAACCGCTGCCCGAGGTGACCCCGCCGCAGGTACGGACGCAGGTCGGCCCGGCTGCCGCGCACGTACGGCCGCAGCAGCCACAGCCCCACCCCCAGCGCGGGCAGCGCGGAGAGCCCCCACGCGAGCACCAGCCGCCCCGCCGAGGCCCCTTCGGGCTGCACGGCCAGCGCCGCGACCACGCACGCCAGCCGCAGCGCGTCGGCGGCCAGCGCCCGCTCGGGGGCGCGCAGCGCGGAGAAGCAGTACCGCAGGCCGTCCTGGAGGAGCACCAGGGGCAGGACGAGGCCCAGCGCGAGGAACGCCGTCCCGGTGGCCCCGGGCAGCACGAGGCCCACCACCACGAGCAGCGCGCCCACGGCGGCCGACGCGGCGGCGGTGAAGCCCACGGCCGAGCGGCATGCGGCGCCGAGCCGCCCGCCCTTCTCCAGCACCAGGCTCTGGCCGACGTAGGCCATGTTCAGTCCGAGGAGCACGCTGAAGGTCACGTACACCATCGAGAAGTCGGCGAAGCCGGACGCCGAGGACAGCCGGGCGGCCAGCACCAGCACCAGGATGTTGGTGGCGCTGGACGCTGCCTGGTCAAGGACGGACGCGACGGCGGCGAGGCCGCGTCGGCTCATCTGCGGCCCATGCGGACGGTGCGCAGCGCGACGGTGTCGGTGCCGTCACCGGGGATGTGCTGTTCGGGCTCGGCCACTTCGTAGGGGATCGGCTGGGGCTGCGGCACGGACTTCCCGGGCTTCGGGGCGGTCCCGGGGCCCCCGCCGGGGCCGGTCGGGGCCGGGCCGCCCTTGTCCTTGCCGCGCCCGCGCTTCTCGCCGGGCAGCGGCGCGTGCAGCACCGCGCCGAGCACGGTGCCGCCGGCGCCGCTGATCAGCTCGCGGATCCGGGACAGGTCGGTGCGGTGCACGGCGCGCGGGTCGCAGACGACCAGGACGCCGTCGACGCGGTCGACGAGGGCGAGGGCGTCGGCGTAGGAGAGCACGGGAGGCGCGAGCACGACCACCGTGGAGTTGGGGGAGTCGGCCTCGGAGATCAGCCGGGTGGCGCGGGCGGAGGTCAGCGAGCGCGGGACGTTGCGCGCGCGCTCGCCCGGGATCAGGTCGAAGGAGCCGGACTCCCCGGCGTCCACGACGAGCTGGCGTCCGTCGGGCCACTCGGTGTCCGAGTGGCGTCCGCCGCCGGTCGGGCTGCCCGGGGTCTGGCTCCAGCGCGGCCGGCCGCCGGCGTCCGTCGGCAACTGGCTGGCCAGGACCGGGGTGCGCAGGTCGGCCTCGATGAGGAGCACGTCCTTGCCGGTCTCCGCGAAGGAGGCGGCGAGGTTCACGGCCACCGCGGCGGCGGTCTCGCTGCTGCCGCGCGGGGCGACGACGAGCAGGCGGCGCCGGTCGGCGAAGCGGGAGTCGTAGGCGAGGCGGAAGGCCACCGAGCGGTATTCCTCGGCGAGCCGGGGATCGGCCTCACCGGCGGCGAGCAGCGGTCCGCCGCCCGTCCGGTCCCGGGGCAGATAGCCCAGGACGGGCGCGCGCAGCGCCCGTGCGACATCGCCCTCGGAGCGCGGGGCCGGGTCGAAGACGAGCCGGACCCATGCGGCCAGCAGGCCGAGGGCGAGGCCCACGGCGGCGCCGAGCGCGAGGGACATCAGGATGCCGGGGCCGTCGGCTCCGGGGGGCGCGGTCGCGGCGCTGGTGACGCGGCCCGGGGTCATGTCCAGGGCTTCAAGCTTGGTGATCTTGGTGTTGTAGCCGCCGACCTCGCTCTGCAGGTCGGTCTTGGAGGAGCTGGCGGCGTCGCGTCCGGCGCCGGCCGGCATCCGGGCGATCTCCTTCGACAGCTCGTCGAGCTGCTTGGAGATCGGATCGCGCTGCTCCTTGTACCCCTTGACCATCTTGTCGCGGGTGGCGTCGAGGGACTCCTGCCGCTTGAGCAGGTACGCCTCGGTCATCGCGTTGGCGCGCTTGGCGGCCTCCTTGGGGGAGTCCGCCGTGTACGTGAAGCGCAGCACCATGGTCTGCGGCGGGTTGGTCACCTGAAGGCCGCTGCGCAGGGCGGCGAAGCCGGAGGCGGTCACGCCGAGCTTCTTCGCCGCCTCGTTGGCTATGGAGGAGCTGAGCGCGACCTGGCGCTCCGAGCCGATGTTGATCGCCTTGTCCGGCGCGAGGCTGGGGTTGAACGGGTCGTCGGTGGGCGCGCGCAGGACGACGTCGGCGGTCGCGACATAGGTGTCGGCGGTGGAGATACCGAGGTAGACGCCGCCCAGCAGACCGATCCCGATGCCCGCGCCGATGAGCCTGCGGTAGCGCAGGAGCTGCCGGAACTGGTCTCTGAGGAGATCCGGTTCGTCGTCGGCCGGTGCCGCTGCAGGGCGGTTCGTCTCGATCACGGCCGGGGTCCCCCAAGTGCTTCGTCTATCAGTGCGTCGATGCGGGCCAGGCCCGCTTCGCGGCTCAGATGGGCCGCCACGTGGCGGGGTCCGGCCGCTCCCAGTGCGTCCGCGCCTTCGGGGTCCTCGGCCAGGGCCCGTACGGCCTTCAGCAGGGCCTCCGGGTCCTCCGGCGGTACGAGTACCCCCGCGCCCGAGCGTTCCACTTCCTGGGCGGTACCACCCTGCGCCGCCACGGAGGCGACGACGGGACGGCCGGTCTGGAAGTAGGAGGTGAGCTTCGACGGGACGCTCATGTCCAGCACGGCGGCGTGCTGCGTGACCGCGAGAACGTCCGCCGCCGCGAGGATATCCGGGAACTCGCCGTCAGCGGCAGGGGGGATGATGTCCAGATTCGGCACATCCGCCGCGAGGTCGGCCAAAGCCGACCGCTGACTGCCGTCGCCCATCAGGACGAAACGGACGCTCGGATCCAGCCGGGCGGCGCCCACGAGGACTTCGAGGCCCTGCTTGAGGCCCATGTTCCCGGAGTGCAGGACGACGGTCTCGCCGGGCGCCCAGCCGAGGTGGTGGCGGGTCTCGCCGCGCGGCTTGGTGGGTACCGAGACGTGGGACCAGTTGGGGACGAGACGGATCCTGTCCGGGTCCACGCCCATGCCGACGACCCGGTCCACGAAGGTTTCGTGGATGACGCCGACGAGGGTGGCGCGCTTGAGGGCGTACGCCTCGGCGCGGCCGGCGATCGCGGCGGCCTTGTCGCCGCCGCTGATCCCGCTCTGCGCGGCGGCGGCGCCCATCAGGTCCTGGACGACCGGGACGTACGGGACCTTCCACCGCGCCGCGAGCCGGGCGGCGAGCACCCCGCCGGCCAGGCTGGGCATCTGGGCGAGGACCGCGTCCGGTCTGGGCATCCGGGGCGGGGCCACGGCGCCGTGCAGGAGAATCGATCCTTCGAAAAGGGCGCGCTTCACGGCGGTCTGGCGCGGCGGCACGGTGTGCGCACGCCGGTGCACGGTGACCCCCGCGCGCTGTTCCGTGCGCCGGAACGCGCCCTTGTACTCCGGTTCGAGCGACCACGCCGGGTAGTGCGGCATGCCCGCCAGCACGTGGGTCTCGTGACCGAGATCCGCCCAGTGCTCCGCGATCTGGGTGGCGTACGGGCCGATCCCCGCGTGCTCCGGAGCGTAATTGGTGGAAACCAGCAGCATGCGCCGGTGACCGGATCTGGACACTGAGCGTCCCCTTCTCCCCTGGATGATGCGCACGTCACCCTATTCGTTCACCCACGTGGTGCGGAACGTGCACGCTATTGTCTGCTAATCCGCTACACCGGGGGGTGTGGCTGCTGGGGGTAAATGATGACGGAGCACGACATGTCCGACCTTGCTGCGCCTTCGCGCAGGCCGTATCGAGTCGGCTACGCGCCCGGCGCCTACGATCTGTTCCACATAGGGCACCTCAACATCCTTCGGCACGCCCGGAGCCAGTGCGACTACCTCGTCGCCGGAGTGGTCTCCGACGAGATGGCCGAGCTCGCCAAGGGGCGCCGCCCGATGATCCCGCTGGTCGAGCGGCTGGAGATCGTCCGCAGCGTCAAGTACGTGGACGCCGCCTTCGTCGAGACGGTCCCCGACAAGGTGGAGACCTGGAAGCAGGTCCGCTTCGACGTCATCTTCAAGGGCGACGACTGGCGCGGCACGCCCAAGGGCGACCGGCTGGAGAAGGACTTCGCCGCCCACGGCGTCGACGTCGTCTACTTCCCCTACACCGTGCACACCTCCAGCACCCAGCTGCGCCGGGCACTGGACGCGCTCGCGGAACCCGCCACGCCTCCGGGCCAGGTCACCGGCGAACGGCGCTGAGCTCCCGGAACCACTTCGCGAGGAACGCCAGCAGGAACAGCACGGCGACCACGCCCAGCCCCGCGTACGCCCAGGTGAACAGCTTCCCGCCGCCCAGCAGCAGGAACACCAGGCAGAACACCCCGTAGTCCACCGGCAGCAGGGCCACCGCGCGCAGGGTCGACGGCGCTGCGGCGGGGCTGCCGGGGGCCGGCTTCGGTTTGAGCTTCTCGGTCAGCAGCCCGCCGAAGAAGGTCACCACCGCGGCGAACTGGAAGCCCAGCGGCACCAGCAGCCAGCCGTCCCCACCCGTCCCGTACGCCCCGGGGAAGCGGTAGAAGGCGATCAGCACGCACGAGTGCAGGGCGGTGAGCTTGGCGGCGTCCACGACGTGGTCGAGCCACTCGCCGGCCGCGCTGCCGCCCCCGCGCAGCCGGGCCAGCTGCCCGTCCGCGGAGTCGAAGGCGAAGCCGACGGCGAGGGCGGCCCACACCGCGATCCCCAGCCCCCACGAGGGCGCGGCGAACGCGACCGCGGCCACGGCGGCGAAACTGAAGGCCGCACTGATCAGCGTCACCTGGTTCGGCGTGAGCCCCAGCGCGTACGAACCGGCGGCCAGGTACCGTCCGACGGGCCGGTTGACGAACCGGGAGTAGAGCGACACCCCCTTCGCCGACTTCTGCGCCCCGCGCAGTTCCTGCAGCGCGGTCGTGACTCTGCCCATGCAGGGACCCCCTCCGAGACGATGTCGAACACATCATCGCAGTACGAACGAGGGCACTGGTTCCGGATCTGCGGGTACGTCCGGAACCAGCGGGACGGGCGTGTTCACCTCGGGCCGGCCGGGCTCAGCTCACCACCTTCAGCAGCAGCACCGACCGCGCCGGGACCGTCATGCTCCGCCCGCCGCGGTGCCGGGTACGGGGAGGGGCGGACTGGGCCTCCAGGGAGGTGTCCAGGACCACCTCGTACACCTCCGCCCACGGCGCCCCCGGCAGGACCCACTCCACCGGCCGGTCCCCGGTGTGCAGCAGCGCGAGGAAGCTGTCGTCCGTCACCTGCCGGCCCCGCTCGTCACGGCCCGGGATGTCCTGCCCCGACAGGTACATCCCCAGCGCGGCGGCCGGCGCGTACCAGTCCCGCTCCGTCATCTCCGCACCGGCCGGGGTGAACCAGGCCAGGTCCCGCAGCCCGTCCGCGCCCTGCGAGCGCCCGGAGAAGAACGCCCGCCGCCGCAGCACCGGATGGGCGTGGCGCAGCGCGATCAGCCGCGAGGCCAGGGCGAAGAGCGACTGCCAGGCCGGATCCTCCAGCAGCGACCAGTCCACCCACCCCGTCTCGTTGTCCTGGCAGTACGCGTTGTTGTTGCCGTCCTGCGTCCGCCCGAACTCGTCCCCGGCCACCAGCATCGGCACGCCCGTCGACAGCAGCAGCGTGGTGAGCAGGTTGCGCAGCTGGCGCCGGCGCAGCACGCCGATCCGGGGATCGTCGCTCTCGCCCTCCGCCCCGCAGTTCCACGACCGGTTGTCATGGGTCCCGTCCCGGTTCGCCTCCCCGTTCGCCTCGTTGTGCTTGCGCTCGTAGGAGACCAGGTCGCGCAGGGTGAAACCGTCGTGCGCGGTCACGAAGTTCACCGAGGCGTACGGCCGCCGTCCGCCCCACGCGTACAGGTCGCTCGATCCCGACAGCCGGTACCCGAGGTCCCGTACGTCCGGCAGCGCGCCCCGCCAGAAGTCCCGTACGGCATCGCGGTAGCGGTCGTTCCACTCCGTCCACAGCGGGGGGAACGCCCCCACCTGGTAGCCGCCCGAGCCCACGTCCCACGGCTCGGCGATGAGTTTGACCCGCCGCAGCACCGGGTCCTGGGCGATCACCGCGAGGAACGGCGACAGCATGTCCACGTCGTGCATCGAGCGGGCCAGTGCCGCCGCCAGGTCGAAGCGGAAACCGTCCACTCCCATCTCGGTGACCCAGTAGCGCAGCGAGTCCGTGATCAGCCGCAGCACGTGCGGGCGCCCCGCGTGCAGGGTGTTCCCGCAGCCCGTGTAGTCGGAGTACCGCCGCTGGTCGGACTGGAGCCGGTAGTAGCCCCGGTTGTCGATCCCGCGCAGCGACAGCGTGGGACCCAGCTCGCCCGCCTCCGCCGTGTGGTTGTAGACCACGTCGAGGATGACCTCGATCCCGGCGGCGTGCAGGGCCCGGACCATCCGCTTGAACTCCCCGACCTGCTGGCCGGCCGTACCGCTCGACGAGTACCCCGCGTGCGGGGCGAAGTAGCCGATCGAGTTGTAGCCCCAGTAGTTGCGCAGCCCCCGGCGCAGCAGGTGGTCCTCGTGCGCGAACTGGTGCACCGGCAGCAGCTCGACCGCCGTCACGCCCAGGTTCGTCAGGTGCTCGATCGCCGCCGGGTGGGCCAGGCCCGCGTAGGTGCCGCGCAGTTCCTCGGGAATGCCCGGATGGCGCATCGTGAAGCCGCGCACGTGCAGCTCGTAGATCACCGAATCGGCCCACGGGGTCTTCGGCCGGACGTCGTCCGCCCAGTCGTCGTCATCGTGGACGACCACGCCCTTCGGGACGAACGGCGCGGAGTCCCGGTCGTCGCGCACGGTGTCCGCGATGTACTGCTGCGGCCAGTCCCGGACGTGCGCGTACACCTCCGGGGGCAGCGTGAAGTCCCCGTCCACGGCCCGCGCGTACGGATCCAGGAGCAGCTTCGCCGGGTTGTACCGGGCGCCCGTCCAGGGATCCCAGCGGCCGTGCACCCGGAATCCGTACCGCTGTCCGGGGCGTACGCCCGGCACGAACCCGTGCCAGATCTCGTGGGTGTGCTCCGTCAGGGCGCAGCGGGTCTCGGCGCCGGCCTCGTCGAAGAGACAGACCTCCACCGCCTCCGCGCCCTGCGCCCACAGCGCGAAATTGGTGCCCGCGGTCCCGTCCGGACCGTGATGGAACCGGGCCCCCAGCGGATGCGAGGACCCCGGCCACACCGGTGCCCCCGGGCGCGCGTGCACCCGTGCCACCTGGCCCCTGACCTGGCCGTTCGATCGCTCCTTGGGCCGCTCCTTCGGCCGCTCCTGCGGTCGGCCGTCGATCTGCGGTACGAGCGGCGGATGGCCGCTCCGCACCGCTTCGACGGCATTGCTGACGGCTTCCACCGCCTCCTGCTCGGCTGCGCTCGACACTGCCCGCCTCCACGGCTCCTGGGTACCGGCGGGGGTAGGGGAGAGTGCGGCCCCGGCGTCCCGGCCTGGGCCCGCCCCCGTCTGGTCCTTCCCACTGTTCTGCCCGGACAGTTCTGCCCGGAACGTCGACCGCGCTCACGTTTCCCCGGGAGGGCCCGGTCGTTGGAGGGATCGTGACACTTCTGACGAGGCGGGCAGGGGCGGGCTTGGCCGCCGTGGCGGCATGGGCGGGCCTGCTGGGCGGGCTGGCCGGATGCACCCAGGACGGCAAGGCCCCGGTCGAGATCCAGCTGCCCGGCAAACCCCGCTCGCCGGACGAGGCCATCCGCATCACCCCCGACGACAACGCGAAGGGGGTCCCCGCGGACGGACGACTGTCGGTCACCGTGCCCGAGGGCCGCCTCGAACGGGTGGTGGTGACCAAGGTGGAGGACGCGCAGCAGGAACAGGTCCCCGGCGCCATCGCCGACGACGGGCTCAGCTGGAGCCCCGACCCGGCGTCCGGCCGGCTCGCGCTCGCGGCCAAGTACACCGTGGACGCCGTCGCCCTCGACGGGCACGACCGCCGCCAGGCCCGCCACACCACCTTCACCACCTACGTTCCCGAGGAGCGGTTCATCGGCTACTTCAAGCCCGAGAACCGCTCGACCGTCGGCACCGGCATGATCGTCTCCTTCAGGTTCAGCCGCGCCATCGAACGCCGCGCCGAAGTGGAGCGGGCCATTTCGGTCACCTCCGACCCGGGCGTGCAGGTCGTCGGCCACTGGTTCGGCCGGGAACGGCTCGACTTCCGGCCCAAGGAGTACTGGAAGGCCGGCACCCGGGTCACCGTGAAGATGGACCTGCGCGACATCGAGGGCGCGCCCGGCTCGTACGGCATCCAGGACAAGACCGTCACCTTCACCGTGGGCCGCTCCCAGGTCTCCACCGTGGACGCGGCCGCGCACACCATGGAGGTCCGCCGGGACGGGCAGCTGGTGTCGACCGTCCCCATCAGCGCCGGGGCGCCCAAGACCACCACGTACAACGGAAAGATGGTGGTGATGGAGATGTTCGACGTCACCCGCATGAACGGCCAGACCGTCGGCTTCGGCGGCGAGTACGACATCCCCGACGTCCCGCACGCCATGCGGCTCACCAACTCCGGGACCTTCCTGCACGGGAACTACTGGTCCAGCCCCGACGCCTTCGGCACCACCAACCTGAGCCACGGCTGCGTGGGCCTGCGCGACGACAAGGGAGGCGGCTCCGACACCCCGGCCGGCTGGTTCTTCGACCGGACCCTGGTCGGGGACGTGGTGGAGGTCGTGAACTCGCAGGACAAGACGGTCGCCCCCGACAACGGGCTGGGCGGCTGGAACATGTCCTGGGCGGACTGGGTCGCCGGCTCCGCCATCGCCTGAGCACCGGTCACTCTCCCGGCCACGCCCGGGAGAGTGACCGGTGTGATCGAAATGCCGTAGCCGAGAGTGTCCCCACCGCGCCCCGCCGAAGCCTGCCCCCAGCCTGTCAGGGCACATCAGGCCAGCAGGCAACGGACGGAGCGTCATGTCAGCTAGGAACTGGACCCTCGGGCTCGCGATCGGAGCCGTACTGGCCTCCGCGCCCGCGCCCGCGGCCTTCGCGGAGGGTCCCGGTGGCGGCCGGCCGGCGGTGGCCGCCAGAGCGCCGCTTCCCGGGGGGCTGGGGCCCTGCGTCCCGGGCGACTGCCCCGACCGCTACCCGCCCATCGGCACCGACGGCATCCCGCAGGGCCGCGACAACGGCATCAACATCTTCGCGGGCGGCGACTTCCGGGTCCGCGGGCGGGCCTCCGAGGCCGAGGGCCGGCTCGTCGTCCTCGGCGACTTCGACCAGGACAAGCAGGCGGACGGGGACAGCCGGTACAACGTCGGCATCGTCGGCGCCGGATCGAGGGTGCCCCCGCCCGGCGGCGCCGACTTCCTCACCACCGGCGGCTCGATCACCGTCGCGGACGGCGAACGCCTGCTCGCCGACGGCGGCGTGGTCCGGCACGCGGGCCCCGTCACCGGCGTGGTGACGGGCCGCCTGGTCCCGGACCCGGCCGCCGGCACCCCGTACGCGGGACTGCGCGACCGGCTCAGCGCCGCCAGCCAGTGCTACGCCCGCGTCGACGGGCGGCTCCGCCCGGCCACCGGCACGACCGTGAACAACGGCTTCGAGACCGTCTTCACCGGCGACAACTCCTCCGCGCTCCAGGTCTTCAACGTCGACGCGAACCTGGTCGGCAACGGGGGCGGCCAGCAGGGCATCCGGTTCACCCGCATCCCGGCCACGGCCACCGTCCTGGTGAACGTCCTCGGCACCACCCGCACGATCAGCACCTACAGCGGCGGCCTCGCGGACACCGACCCCCTCAACCGCTACCGCGACCGGCTGCTGTGGAACTTCCCGGACGCCACCACCGTGAACCTGACCGGCGGCGGCCAGTTCCAGGGCAGCTTCCTGATGGGGCAGCGGTCCTCGGAGACCACCGTCACCCTGCCCGGCATCAACGGACGCTTCTTCACCACCGGCTCCGTCACCCACGGCAGCGGCACGACCGGGGGCGGCGGGCAGGAGTTCCACGCCTACCCCTTCAACGGCGACCTGCCCGAGTGCGGCGGCCCGGCCCCGGTGACCGGCACGGTCTCGGTGCTCAAGCGGGATGCGGGGACGGGCGCGGCGCTCCAGGGCGCGCAGTTCGAACTGTGGCGTGAGACGAACGGGACGGAGGGCCTCCAGGACACCGCTCCGGGGGCCGACACCCTGGTCGCCGAGTGCACCACCCCGGCGACCGGCGTCTGCGAGCAGACCACCGGGCCCGGTACGTACTACTGGCGCGAGACGCGGGCGCCGCTCGGCTACGACCTGCCGGCCGACCGGGTCCACCGGGTGGACCTCACGGCCGGGAACGCCTCGGCCGGGGTCCGGTACGTGGCGGACAACCAGCGCACCCCCGCGCCGCCGGAGGCCGCACGGGTGGTGCTGCGCAAGACCGACGGGGCCACCGGCCTCCCGCTGGCCGGCGCGCAGTTCGAACTCTGGCGGGAGAGCAACGGCCGCACCGCGCTCCAGACGGAGGCACCCGCCGACACCCGCCTCGACGGGGTCTGCGTGACGGACACCCGGGGCACCTGCACGGTGGAGCTGCCGATCGGGCAGACGTACTACTGGCGCGAGACCGGCACCCCGGCCGGGTACGAGACCCCGGCCGACCCGGTCACCCGGTTCGACCTGGACCAGGGCGACGTGGCCGACGGCGTCGTCGTCACCGTCGCGAACACCCAGGTGAGCGAGGAGTACGAGGGCTCGATCCGGGTCGTGAAGCAGGACGCCAGGACCAGGCAGCCGCTGCGCGGCGCGGTCTTCGAGGTGTGGCAGGAGACCAACAACACCCCGGGCCTCCAGACGCGCGGCATCAACGCCGACCGCCGGGCCGCTCCCGGCTGCACCACCGACCGGACCGGCGTGTGCACCTTCGGCCCGCTCCGCGAGGGCTGGTACTACCTGGTCGAAACGGCGGTCCCCGCGGGCTACGTCCTGCCCGCCGACCGGGTCACCGGACCGCTGCGGCTGGACATCGGCACCCCGGACCGGCGCATCGAGGTCATGGTGCGGAACAAGCCCGTCGACCACGGCAAGGACGGCCACGGGAAGGGTGACCACGGGAAGGACAAGCACCCCAAGCACCCCAAGGGCAAGCACCCGAAGGGCGACCAGGGCAAGGGCAAGCACCCCAAGGGCGACCACGGCAAGGGCAAGCACCCCAAGGGCGACCAGGGCAAGGGCAAGCACCCCAAGCACCCGAAGCACTCCAAGCACCGGAAGGGCCCCCGGGCCTGAACCCCTCGGCGGCCGCCCCCGCGGGTTTGGCCTGATCACCATCCCGCCCCGGCCCCGGGGGCAGCCGCCGCACCGCCCCTCCCCTCAGTTGGGACGGAACGGTGACAAGACCGTGGCTCATCGTGATCCCTCCCTGTGATTACCTGTCGACAAGCGCGCGACTGTCCGTGCGCGGGGGACATGGGGAGAACACGAGTGAACCTGCAGCCGATACGCGGCCGCGCCCGCACCGGCCTGCCGGCCCTTCTGCTGGGGGCGGCCCTGCTGTTCACCACCGCCTGCAGTGGTGGCGGTGGCAACAGCAGCGGCAGCGGCGGCGACAACGGCGGGGGTGGCGGCAAGACCGGTACCGAGGCCTCCAAGGCGGTCGTCAGCGTCAAGCCCGACGACGGGTCCAAGGAGGTCGCCACGAGCGGCGTCCTGAAGATAACGAGCACGGGCGGCAAGCTCACCACGGTGACGGTCGCCGACACCAAGGGCAACGCGGTCGACGGCAAGCTCGCCGACGACGGCGCGAGCTGGGAGCCGGCCCGCCACCTGGCCTCCGCCACCGAGTACAAGGTGCACGCGGTCGCCAAGGACGAGGCAGGCCGGGAGTCCGCCAAGGACACCACCTTCACCACCCTGACTCCGACGAACACCTTCGTGGGCCACTACACGCCCGAGGACGGCGCGACCGTCGGCGTGGGCATGCCGGTCTCGATCAACTTCACCCGCGGGATCACCAACCCCGAGGCCGTCGAGAAGGCCATCACGGTGACGGCCGAGCCGGCCGTCCCGGTCGAGGGCCACTGGTTCGGCAACGACCGCATCGACTTCCGCCCCGAGAACTACTGGGCCGCGGGCACCAAGGTCACCGTGAAGCTCGCCCTGGACGGAGTCGAAGGGCGCCCGGGCGTCTACGGCAAGCAGACCCGTACGGTCACCTTCACCATCGGCCGCTCCCAGGTCTCGACCGTGGACGCGAGCGAGAAGGAGATGCAGGTCGTCCGTGACGGCCAGGTCCTCAAGACCGTCCCGATCACCGCGGGCGCCCCGTCGACGACCACCTACAACGGGCAGATGGTCATCAGCGAGAAGTACAAGGTGACCCGGATGAACGGCGCGACCGTCGGCTTCGGCGGCGAGTACGACATCGCCGACGTCCCGCACGCCATGCGCCTGTCGAACTCCGGCACCTTCGTCCACGGCAACTACTGGGCCTCCTCCGGCACCTTCGGCTCGGCGAACGTCAGCCACGGCTGCGTGGGCCTGCGCGACCAGCGCGGCGGCGGCGACCCCGACGCCCCGGCGGCCTGGTTCTTCAACGAGTCGCTGATCGGCGACGTGGTCATCGTGAAGAACTCGAAGGACAAGCAGATCGCCCCGGACAACGGCCTCAACGGCTGGAACATGCCGTGGGCGGAGTGGACCAAGTAACCACGGCGCGTACGTGAAGTGGCCCGGTGCTGTGACCCACAGCACCGGGCCACTTCACGTTAACCGACGCTAACCTGACCCGTATGACCCTCTCTCTCGAAGTCTCCGAAGGCGTCGGCACCATCCGCCTGGACCGGCCGCCCATGAACGCCCTGGACATCGCCACCCAGGACCGGCTGCGCGAGCTCGCGGTGGAGGCGACCGACCGGGCCGACGTCCGCGCGGTCATCATCTACGGCGGCGAGAAGGTGTTCGCGGCGGGCGCGGACATCAAGGAGATGCAGACGATGGACCACGCGGCGATGGTCGCCCGGTCCCGCGCGCTCCAGGACGCCTTCACCGCCGTCGCCCGGATCCCCAAGCCCGTCGTCGCGGCCATCACCGGCTACGCGCTGGGCGGCGGTTGCGAACTCGCGCTGTGCGCCGACTACCGGATCGCCGCCGACAACGCGAAGCTCGGCCAGCCCGAGATCCTGCTCGGCCTGATCCCGGGCGCGGGCGGCACTCAGCGGCTCTCGCGTCTGGTCGGGCCGTCCAAGGCCAAGGACCTGATCTTCACCGGGCGCATGGTCAAGGCCGACGAGGCGCTGGCCCTGGGCCTGGTCGACCGCGTGGTGCCCGCCGCCGAGGTGTACGAGCAGGCGCACGCCTGGGCCGCCAAGCTGGCGCAGGGTCCGGCGATCGCGCTGCGCGCCGCCAAGGAGTGCGTGGACGCGGGTCTGGAGGCCGACATCGACACCGGGCTCACCATCGAACGCAACTGGTTCGCGGGCCTGTTCGCCACCGAGGACCGCGAGCGCGGTATGCGCAGTTTCGTCGAAGAGGGCCCGGGCAAGGCGAAGTTCGTCTGAGCCGAGCCCCCCGGGCGGTGCTGTGGTCCTCCGTGGGGGTGGATTAGCCAGGCCTTAAGGCAGCCTTAAGGAGAAACGGTGATCCACTTGCTGTGATCACTCCCGTGCGGTGCGTCACCGCAGGTCAACGTGGATGAAGAGGCCTCCTTGTTGCCTCCCGCATATGACAGAACACCCCCTTGGATTCGTTGAATCCGGGGGGTGTTTTCCTGTGGAACGGCCCGGCGCGGTGGCTCGGCCGTCCATGATGGGTGCATGGCGGGCCTGGAGGGTGTGGAACAGCCGCGGCAGCGCGGCAGCGCTTCGGCGGTACGGCTCACGGCGGCACTGGAGGACGAACAGGGCCTCAAGGCGCTGGAATTGTACGGAAATCCGGCCGAGGCCGAAGTGACGTTGCCGTCCATGCCGGAGTCGGCGAGCACCGCGCGGCGGCTCACCCAGTGCGTGGTGATCCGTCTCTGGGGCCTCTCGCCGCAGATCGCCGAGCACGCCGTCCTGCTGGTCTCCGAGCTCGTCGGCAACGCGGTCCGGCACACCGGGGCCCGCTCCTTCGGCTTACGCATGCTGCGCCGGCGCGGCTGGCTCCGGGTGGAGGTGCGCGACCCGTCGCGCGGACTGCCCTGCCTGATGCCGGTCCACGAGATGGACACCACCGGCCGGGGGCTCTTCCTCGTCGACAAGCTGTCCGACCGCTGGGGCGCGGACCTGCTGCCGCGCGGAAAGATCACCTGGTTCGAGATGCGGGTCGCCGACCGCCAGAACGCCTGAAGCCCCCGCGCGCCGTATGGGGCGATCGGGGGGCTTCATGGGTGCGCCGAGGATCGAAGGGGGTGTGATCCTCGGCGTGGTGACTTCGCTCGGGTCAATGGGAAGCCGTGGTTCCGACTATGGCAGACGAGGCCCCAAACGCCAAAAGTCCCTAGTTGGACATAAGTGGGCAAATCATAAGACTTTCTAGCTAAATCCTAGGTGAGATGGGCCACTCACCTCGTAATCTATGAATAAGTATCGGCTGCTCTGTGTGAATCGTTGATCACTTAGCGACCCGATCACCTGATCGGCCCTTTTTGGCGACCGTCTTGAATTGGGTCAATCATTACCTTCCGGGTCATCCACCCCTTAAATGGGCAGGTGCTCTCACAACCAGGCCGCCGCGCAGCCCTGCGCGCGGCCGCTCTCGGGACGGCCGGCGCCGCCGCGGCCGGTCTCACCACCGCCTGCGGCCCGGGCCGGCCCGCCACCGCGTCCTCCGGCTCGCCGCCGGCTCCGGCTCACCCGGCCCGCCCGGCACAGGCGGCTCCGGCCGCCGCCCCGCGCCGGTTCGCAGGGCAGCCCGTCGAAATCGGCCACGGTCCGCGCGAGCGCCCCCGGGTCGCCCTCACCTTCCACGGCAACGGGGACCCCGCCATCGCCCGGGCCGTGCTGGCCGCGGCCGAGAAGGGCGGTGCGCGGGTGACCGTACTGGCGATCGGATCCTGGCTCGACGCCCACCCGGAGCTGGCCCGCCGCGTCCTCGACGGGGGTCACGAGCTCGGCAACCACACCCAGCACCACCTCGCGATCAACGACATGCCCGAGGCGGAGGCCTATGCCGAGATCACCGGCTGCGCCCAGCGGCTCAAGCGGCTCACCGGCTCCATCGGCACCTGGTTCCGGCCCTCCCAGACCCAGTACGCGACCCCGCTCGTCCAGAAACTGGCCCAGCGGGCGGGCTACCCGCACGTCCTCTCGTACGACGTGGACTCCCTCGACTTCACCTCGCCCGGCGCCGCGGCCGTCATCCGCACCGTCACCGGGACGATCCGGCCCGGATCGGTGGTGAGCCTGCACTTCGGCTACGCGGACACGGTCGACGCGATGCCTCCCCTCCTCGAAGAACTCGCGCGCCGCAAACTGCGCGCGGTGACCACCACGGAGCTGCTGACCCCATGACGACCACCCGCCTTCCCCGGACTGCCGGCGTGCTGCTGGCAGGGCTGGTCCTCGCAGCCCTGGCCGGCTGCGGATCAGCCGACAAGGGACCCGCCGAGGCGCTCGGCACCAAGGGCCCGGCCAAGCCCGTCAAGGCCGCGCCGGCCGCCCCGCCCGGTCTGCCCGGCATGCCGCCGGTCCTCGATCCGAACGACGTCTACGCGGCGGACCGGCCGAACAAGCTCTCCCCCGTGGTCAAGGACTTCCCGTCACGGGTCTACGTACCGAACACCAACTCCAACACGGTGTCCGTCATCGACCCGGCGACCTACCAGGTCATCGACACCATCCCGGTCGGGGTCCAGCCCCAGCACGTGGTCCCCTCCTGGGACCTGAAGACCCTGTGGGTGAACAACAACCGCGGGCACACCCTCACCCCGATCAACCCGGCCACCGGCGAGGCGGGAAAGCCCGTCGAGGTGCACGACCCGTACAACCTGTACTTCACGCCGAACGGCAAGTACGCGATCGTCATGGCCTCGATGGACAAGGAGCTGGTCTTCCGCGACCCGCACACGATGGACCGGGTGAAGACGGTCCCCGTGACCTGCTACGGCGTCAACCACGCGGACTTCTCCGCCGACGGGCGCTACTTCATCGTGAGCTGCGAGTTCTCCGGTGAGCTCCTCAAGGTCGACACCGAGCGGATGGAGGTCGTCGGTCAGCAGAAGCTGCCGTTCGAGGGCGCGATGCCGCAGGACGTCAAGGTCTCCCCGGACGGGAAGACCTTCTACGTCGCGGACATGATGGCGCACGGCATGTGGGTGCTCGGCGGGGACGCGTTCGAGACCCCCAAGCTGCTGCCCACGGGGAAGGGCTGCCACGGCCTCTACGTGAGCCGCGACTCCAAGGAGATGTACGTCTCCAACCGGGGCGAAGGCACGATCTCGGTCTTCAACTTCCCGGAGAACAAGCTCACCAAGAAGTGGACGCTGCCGGACGGCGGCAGCCCCGACATGGGCGGGGTCTCCGCCGACGGCAAGGTGCTGTGGCTGTCGGGCCGGTACAACTCCGAGGTCTACGCGATCGACACCCGGACCGGCAAGCAGCTCGCCCGGATCCCGGTGGGCGGCGGACCGCACGGCCTCGCCGTGTACCCGCAGCCCGGCCGCTACTCGCTCGGCCACACCGGCATCTTCCGCTGACGCAACCGGGACGGAACCGCGAGGGAGCCGGGCCGGAGCCGGTGCGGGACCCGAGGCGGGGGCCGATCGGGGAGGCCGCTACCCTGAGCCGGTCAACAAGGCATCATGAAGGAGTGGACCCAGTGGCGGACATCGAGAACGCGCGGACGACGTTCGGCAAGTTCGACGCGAACGGTGACGGCTTCGTCACGGCCGACGAGTTCAAGGCGGCCATGGCGGCCATGGGCGACCCGTACGTCACCGGCCCCGTCGCGGACGCCGTGATCGCCGCCAAGGACGCGAACGGTGACGGCCTGCTGAGCTTCGACGAGTTCTGGGCCTCCCTGAACAAGTAGTCCCTCCGCTGCCGCCCCCGCCCCGGTCCGCCGGAGCGGGGGCGGCAGCGTGCTCAGGCCCTCAGGCCCTCAGGCCTCAGCGCCGTGCTTCGGGTCTGTGGCCGGCCCGCCGGACATGTCCTCGACCTCGGCGAGGGCCTCCTCCAGCCAGTGCAGCCAGAACGACTCCAGCGCGATCCCGCCGTGCAGCACGAGCCGCCGCAGCCGGTCCTCCACGGCGTCCCGCCCCGGCGGGAAGTCCTTCTCCTCGATGGCCTCGTACTGCGCGAGCTGATCGCGGTGCAGCTCCAGGTGGCGCCGCAGCTCGGGACCGAGCCCCTGGGGCCCCACGACACCCGCCGCGCGGATCCGCAGCAGCAGGGGGTCACGCATCGGCTTGGGGTCCTGGCTCTCGCCGACCCACCGCGCCAGCTCCGCGCCGCCGGCCGGCAGCACCTCGTACTCCTTCTTCTGCCCGCGCACGGGCACCTCGCTGGGCAGTTCCCGGATCAGCCCGGACTCCTCCAGCCGACCCAGCTCGCGGTAGATCTGCTGGTGCGTCGCCGACCAGAAGTATCCGATCGACTTGTCGAACCGCCGGGTCAGCTCCAGCCCGGACGAGGGCTTCTCGAGCAGGGCGGTGAGGATGGCGTGCGGGAGCGACATGCGGTCATCCTAGGTTCGCGGCGGCGCGGGCCCCGAGGCCGCCTCCGTACGGCCGTCCCCCGGTGGCGGCACCGGGCAGCCCTGCCCACGCTGGGGGAGTGGCTGCCGCATACGACTACTCGGACCTGACCGCCCTCTACGTGAACTGCACCCTCAAACGTTCGCCCGAGGCCAGCAACACCGAGGGCCTGATCGACAAGAGCCGCGCCGTCATGGAAGCGGCCGGCGCCCGGACCTCGCTCGTCCGCGCCGTCGACCACGACATCGCGACCGGGGTCTGGCCCGACATGACCGAGCACGGCTGGGAGAGCGACCAGTGGCCGGTCCTCTACAGCCAGGTCATGGACGCCGACATCCTCGTGCTGTGCGGCCCCATCTGGCTCGGCGACAACAGCTCCGTGATGAAGCAGGTCATCGAGCGGCTCTACGCCTGCTCCTCCCTGCTGAACGAGCAGGGCCAGTACGCCTACTACGGGCGGGTGGGCGGCGCGCTGATCACCGGCAACGAGGACGGCGTCAAGCACTGCGCCATGAACATCCTCTACAGCCTCCAGCACCTCGGCTACGTGATCCCGCCGCAGGCCGACGCGGGCTGGATCGGCGAGGCCGGACCCGGCCCCTCCTACCTGGATCCCGGCTCGGGCGGCCCGGAGAACGACTTCACCAACCGCAACACCGCCTTCATGTCCTGGAACCTCATGCACCTGGCCGCCCTCCTCAAGCGCTCGGGCGGCATTCCGGCGCACGGCAACCAGCGCTCCCTGTGGGACGCGGGCTGCCGCTTCGACTTCCCCAACCCCGAGCACCGCTGAGCCCGCGCCCGGAGAGGTCCGCCACCGTGGAGCAACTGCTGAGAGTCCAGAACTTCAACGTCTCGCGCGACGGATTCGGCGCCGGCGAGCACCAGAGCCTCGAGCGGCCGTTCGGAGACGCGGATCCCGGGGAGATGTTCGCCTGGGCCGGAGCCACGGCGAGCTGGCCCATGCGGACCGCCCCCGGCGGGAGCCGGGGCCTCGACGACTACTTCACGCGGGACTACGCACGCAACATCGGCGCCGAGATCATGGGCCGCAACAAGTTCGGGCCCCAGCGCGGGCCCTGGACCGACCACGACTGGCGCGGCTGGTGGGGTGAGGAGCCTCCCTTCCACACCCCCGTGTTCGTCATGACCCACCACACGCGTCCGTCGTTCACGCTCTCCGACACCACGTTCCACTTCGTCGACGACGACCCGGCCACGGTCCTCGCCGCGGCCCGGGAGGCGGCACGGGGCAAGGACGTCCGCCTCGGCGGCGGGGCCACCACCATCCGTGCGTTCCTCGACGCCGATCTCGTCGACACCCTGCACGTGGCCGTCTCGCCGCTGGAGATCGGATCCGGGGCGAGGCTCTGGGAGTCCCCCGACGAGCTGCTCGACCGATTCCACCTCGACGTCGTTCCCAGCCCCAGCGGCGTGACGCACCACCTGTTCTGGCACAGGTGACGCGAGCCCGGCCCGATCGGCAGGACCGGGAAGACACCCTCTAAGGGCTGTCCCGTCATCCCGGGTGGATCAGCGTGCGGCGTCAGATGCGGTGCATCGCAAGGCGGAGGCACGTCCTCATACTGGGCGTATCTGGACGTTGCCGACAACGCGGCGAGGTGCCGTAGCTGGCGTCGCGCGCCCGCCTGGGATTACGGGACAGCCCTTAGGCCGGCACCTGAGCCAGCGCCGATTCCAGCCGTGCCAGCAGGGGACGCGCGTTCATCCGGCGGCAGCTGGCGAGCGTCTCCTCCAGTACCGCCCGGGCCCCCGCCGCGTCCCCCGAAGCCAGCAGGGCGCGGGCCAGGGGCTCCACCGCCAGGGCCCGTACCAGGCTCCGGCCCGAACGGCGGCCCAGCTCGTCCGCCGCCCGCAACTGCCGCACCGCCTCGGCCACCTCCCCGCCGTCCAGGGCGATCCGGCCCAGCCCGATGCGGGCCGCGCTCTCCGCCGCGAGATCGCCCGAGCCGCGGGCATGGGCCAGGACCTCCCGGAAACCCGCCGCCGCCTCGGCCGGCCGGCCGAGCATCCGCAGCGCCTCGGCCACCCAGCGGAGCATGCACATCCGGGGCCAGGCGGCGCCGTTCGCCTCCGCCACCGCAAGGGCCTCGCGCAGCACCTGCAGTGCCTCCTGCGGCTCGCCGCGGGCGAGCAGCACCTGGCCGATGCCGCGCAGGGAATGGGCCCGGCCGTACCGGTCACCGGCCGCCTCGAAGACCGCGGCGCCGCTCCGGCAGCGCCGCACCGCCTCGTCGAGCCGGCCCTGGATCCGGTCGAGACAGGACAGCGGCCGGCCCGCGTACGCCGCCCCGTGCGCGTCCCCGACCTCCTCGAACAACGCCTGCCCGGTGGTGAGTACGGCCCGGGCCGGTTCCCACTCCTCGCGGCGGACCCGCTGCCGGGCCAGGCCCACCAGCATCACCGCCTCACCGGTCACGTCCCCGACGGCCCGGGCGGCGGCCAGCCCCTGCTCCTGGACCGCCTGCCAGCCGGCCAGGTCACCGCGCAGGTCGAAGAGGTACTCCGCGGCCGCCGCGAGTTCCCAGCAGGCGTACGGGTCCACCCGCGCGGCCTGGCGCACCGCCGCGGCCAGGGCTTCGCGCTCGGCCCCCAGCCAGCGCACCGGTTCGGCCCGCGGCCCGGCGAGCACGGCCGGATCCGGCACCCAGGCGGCCGTGCGGTGCGCCAGCCCCGGATAGTCCACCCCCTGGTGGGCCCGCCGCCCCTCGCGGACCAGCGTCACCCAGCAGGACAGGACGCGGCGCGCCACCGGGGCTCCCGCTTCCGGACCGGCGAGCTCCCGCCCGAAGGCCCGGACCAGATCGTGCATGCGGTACCGCAGCTGCCCCGCCTCGTCGCGGCCGGCCGCCTCCAGCAGGTGCGCCGCCGCCAGGGCGTCCAGCGCGTCCTGCGCGTCCCGCACGGGGCGCTCCAGCACGGCCGCGGCCGTCCACGCGGCGAAGTCCGGGCCCTCCAGCGAGGCCAGGCCGCGCAGCAGGGTCCGGGCCGGGGCCGGCAGGGCCCGGTAGCCGATCCGCAGCCCCGCCCGCACCCCGTCCGGCACGTCCAGCCGGGACCGTTCGTCGCCCAGCCGGGTGGCCAGCCGGGCCAGGTCCCGGTGGGGGAGCGCGGCCAGTTCGGCGCCGACGAGCCGCAGCGCGAGCGGCTGCCCGCCGCACAGCCGCACGAGCTCTCGCGCGGCCTGCGGCTCGGCGGCCGGCCGCCCGGTCCCGGCGATCCGCCCGAGCAGCCCGAGCGCGTCGGGTGCGTCCAGCAGGGGCAGTTCGACGACGGCCCGCCGGTCCGGGCGGTCCGGGCCGGCCGGCCGGTGCCGGGCGGTGACCAGTACGGCGCAGCCGGGCGCGGCCCCGGGCAGCAGCGCCCGGACCTGGGCCGCGTCGGCCGCGTCGTCCAGCAGCACCAGCACCCGCCGCCCGGCCAGCAGGCTCCGGTACAGGGCCGCCCGCTCCCCGGCGCCGGCGGGCACCGCCGGGCCGACCACGCCGAGGCCCCGCAGGAAGGCGGCCAGGACCTCGGCCGGGTCCGCCGCGGCGTTCCGGTCGGCGCCGCGCAGGTCGGCGTAGAGCTGCCCGTCGGGGAACTCCCGGCGCAGGCCGTGCGCGACCTGCAGGGCGAGTGCGGTCTTGCCGATGCCGGCCGCCCCGGTGACCAGGAAGGCCGCGCCCCCGCCGCCCCGCAGTCCCCGCCGCAGGCGTTCCGCCTCGTCCCGACGCCCGGCGAACACCTCCGGGGCGGCGGGCAGCCGGGCTCCGAGGGGAGGTGGTGCTCCGGGCCCCGGCTCCGGCCGGTGCGGCGGCACCGCGTCGGCGAGGACCGCGGCGTGCAGGGCGCGCAGTTCGGGACGCGGGTCCAGGCCGGCCGACTCCGCCAGCCGGCGCCGGGCCGAGGCGTACGCGGCCAGGGCCTCGGCGCGGCGGCCCGAGCGGTACAGGGCCAGCACGTGCAGCTCCACCAGCCCCTCCCGCAGGGGGTGCTCGGCGGTGAGGGCGGCCAGCTCCGCGCAGAGCTCCGCGTGCCGGCCTAGATCGAGGTCCGCCGCCAGCGCCGCCTCGACGCAGTCCAGACGTTCCTGGCCCAGCCGGGCCGCGGCCGCTTCGAAGATCCGTCCGTGCAGTCCGCCCAAGGCCGCCGGAGCCCGCCACAATTCCAGGGCCCGGCCCAGTAACTCCCGGGATCCGGCCGGGTCGTCCGCGGCCGCGGCGGCCTTGGCGGCGCTCCGCAGCCGCGCGAACTCCCGTACGTCCACGACCGCGTGGCCCGGATCGAGCAGGAACCCGGCCTCGGTGCGGACCACCGGGTCCGCCGGGGCCCCGGCCTCCGCGAAGCGTCGCCGCAGCGCCCCCGCGGCGTTCTGCAGCTGCTCCCGCGCCGTGGCCGGCGGGTCGTCCCACACCGCCTGAGCGAGTCCCGCGACCGGCACCGCCCGCCCGGCCTCCAGGGCGAGCGCCGTCAGCAGCCTCCTGCCGCACGGCCCGCCGAGGTCCAACTCACGGCCTCCGAAGGTGACTTGTACGGGACCCAGCAGGGAGACGAGCAAGGTCATGGTGGACTCCGCGGCACGTCGTGGCGGACGGGTGGCCGAGGGATCGGCTGCCGGTGGGCGCCGATCGTAACCTCTGGCCGCCTCGCCGGAGCAGGGGTGGATCCCGGTGGATTCCCCTCCGTTTCGGCCGCACCCTCGGAGAGGACGGCCCGCTCGGCGTATCCGGGGACGCACCGCCCCGGCGCTCCGACGAAAAGGCCGACGGAGCCCGGGGCGCGTGGGCCCCGGGCTCCGCCGGCCGGCGCCGGTTCAGTGGGCGATGTCCACGACGAACCGCTCGGGCGCGTGCAGGGTGTACGCGCGGTAGTACGGCAGGGTGTCGAAGGCGGCGCCGAAGGTGACGTACCCCTCGTAGTCGCCGGTCAGGGCGATGCCCTTGAGCTTGCTCAGGTTGATCTTCTGCAGCTTGGGCCCCTGGTAGACGTTCCCGCCCGCGTCGTTGTGCGCGGCGGCCGGGTTGAGGCGGATCTCCAGGAAGTACTTCCCGGCCAGCGGCACGGGCTTCCCGGACCCGTCGTAGATCAACTGCGAGACGGGGGTGACGGTCGCCGTGGGGACGTATCCCTGCAGGTCGATGACGATCCGGTCGAACGAGGGATGCCCGGCCCAGCGGGCGTTGACGACGAGCGGAGTCTGGGTCTGGGTCTTGGCGGCGGTGAGGGAGGAGGCCGAGGCAGGCGCGGCGAAGGAGAGGCAGGCGGCGAGCAGCGCGCCGGTTGCCAGGGCCACGAACTGCCGGAGACGGACGTGGATCATGACGTCCCCTCGATTCTCGAGAGACGGGGACTGGTGGCACAGCCTAGGACGCCCCCGCCGATACCGCGGTTCCGCTTTCCCGGGGGGAAACGGAGGAGGGGCCGGGCGCACGCGCGCCGGGCCCCTCCCGTGTCACATGGTGCCGGTCAGCACTCGATGACGTTGACCGCGAGGCCGCCGCGGGCGGTCTCCTTGTACTTCACCTTCATGTCGGCGCCGGTCTCCTTCATGGTCTTGATGACCTTGTCGAGGGACACCTTGTGGCTGCCGTCGCCGCGCATCGCCATCCGGGCCGCGGTGACGGCCTTGACCGCCGCCATGCCGTTGCGCTCGATGCACGGGATCTGCACCAGGCCGCCGACCGGGTCGCAGGTCAGGCCCAGGTTGTGCTCCATGCCGATCTCGGCCGCGTTCTCGACCTGCTCCGGGGTGCCGCCCAGGACCTCGGCGAGGGCGCCGGCCGCCATCGAGCAGGCGGAGCCCACCTCGCCCTGGCAGCCGACCTCGGCGCCGGAGATCGAGGCGTTCTCCTTGAAGAGCATGCCGATCGCGCCCGCGGCGAGCAGGAAGCGGACCACGCCGTCCTCGTCCGCGCCGGGCACGAAGTTCATGTAGTAGTGGAGCACGGCCGGCAGGACGCCCGCGGCGCCGTTGGTCGGCGCGGTCACGACCCGGCCGCCCGCCGCGTTCTCCTCGTTGACCGCCATCGCGTAGATCGTCGCCCACTCGCTGCGGTGCAGCATCGGGTCGCCCTCGGTGCGCAGCTGGCGCGCCGTGGCGGCGGCCCGGCGCTTGACCCGCAGGCCGCCGGGGAGGATGCCCTCGCGGGACATGCCGCGCGAGACGCAGGACTGCATGACGCGCCAGATCTCCAGGAGGCCCTCGCGGATCTCCTCCTCCGTGCGCCAGGCCTTCTCGTTCTCCAGCATCAGCGAGGAGATCGACAGGCCGGTCTCGTTCGCCAGGCGCAGCATCTCGTCGCCCGAGCGGAAGGGGTACTTCAGCACCGTGTCGTCGAGCTTGATCCGGTCCTCGCCGACCGCGTCCTCGTCCACGACGAAGCCGCCGCCGACCGAGTAGTAGGTCTTCTCCAGCAGCGGGTTGCCGGCGCTGTCGTACGCGAAGAGCGTCATGCCGTTCGCGTGGTAGGGCAGGGAGCGACGGCGGTGCAGGATCAGCTGGTTCGGCTCGTCGAAGTCGATCTCGTGAACGTCACCTATCTCCGCGCCCAGCAGCCGCAGCCGGCCGCCCTTGCGGATGCGCTCGACCTCGTCGTCGGCGGTCTCGACGTTCACCGTGCGGGGGGAGTGGCCCTCCAGGCCGAGCAGCACCGCCTTGGGGGTGCCGTGGCCGTGGCCGGTCGCGCCGAGGGATCCGAAGAGCTCGGCGCGGACGGAGGTGGTCTGGGCCAGCACGCCGTCCTTCTTCAGCCGCGTCACGAACATGCGCGCGGCCCGCATCGGACCGACCGTGTGGGAGGAGGAGGGACCGATACCGATGGAGAAGAGATCGAAGACGGAGATGGCCACGGTGGCGGACTCCCTTGTCTGCTCGTGGGGTGGGAGGGGGCAGGAGAGGTGGATTGTTCGGATTTTGTCCGGCACACGAGCTTAACGCGGGGAGGTGAACGTCTCGCCTGCCGGACGAGGTGGGAAGGATGACGCGGACCGGTCGGGCGGGTGCCGGTCTGGGCTCCGGGGTCCGTGCGTCCCGGCAGGGACGGCGCCGCGGCCGCCGGGCGGGGAAGGGGCGGGGGGAGCGGTGGGGGAAGCAGTGGCGGAAGTGGTGGGGGAGGTCACGCTCCGGACGGCGAAGACGGAAGGGGGCCCGGCCTGTACGAGGACATGGCCGGGCCCCCTTCCGCTGCCGTGGGCGGGCCGCCGGCTAGAGCGACGGGTACAGCGGGAACTTCGCGGCGAGCGCGGAGACGCGCGCCTTCAGGGCCTCGCTGTCGTACGCGGGCTTCAGCGCCTGCGCGATGATCTCGGCGACCTCGGTGAAGGCCTCGGCGTCGAAACCGCGGGTGGCGAGGGCCGGCGTACCGATCCGCAGACCCGAGGTGACCATGGGCGGCCGCGGGTCGTTCGGGATGGCGTTGCGGTTGACCGTGATGCCGACCTCGTGGAGGCGGTCCTCGGCCTGCTGACCGTCCAGCTCGGAGTTGCGCAGGTCGACCAGGACCAGGTGCACGTCGGTGCCACCGGTGAGGACGTCCACGCCCACGGCCTTGACGTCGTCCTGGACCAGGCGGGCGGCGAGGATCTTCGCGCCCTCCAGGGTGCGCTCCTGGCGCTCCTTGAACTCGGGCGAGGCCGCGACCAGGAAGGAGACGGCCTTGGCCGCGATCACGTGCTCCAGCGGGCCGCCCTGCTGACCCGGGAAGACCGCGGAGTTGATCTTCTTGGCCAGCTCCTGCGTCGACAGGATGACACCGCCGCGCGGACCGCCGAGGGTCTTGTGCGTGGTGGTGGTCACGACGTGGGCGTGCGGCACCGGGTTCGGGTGCAGACCCGCGGCGACCAGGCCGGCGAAGTGCGCCATGTCGACCATCAGGTACGCGCCGACCTCGTCCGCGATGCGGCGGAAGGCGGCGAAGTCGAGCTGGCGCGGGTAGGCGGACCAGCCGGCGACGATCAGCTGCGGCTTGGACTCCTTGGCGAGGCGCTCGACCTCGGCCATGTCCACCTCGCCGGTCTCGTCGACGTGGTACGGGACCACGTTGTAGAGCTTGCCGGAGAAGTTGATCTTCATGCCGTGGGTCAGGTGACCGCCGTGGGCCAGGTTGAGGCCCATGATCGTGTCGCCCGGCTTGAGCAGTGCGAACATCGCGGCGGCGTTGGCCTGCGCACCGGAGTGCGGCTGGACGTTCGCGGCCTCGGCGCCGAACAGCGCCTTGATCCGGTCGATCGCGATCTGCTCGACGACGTCGACGTGCTCGCAGCCACCGTAGTAACGGCGGCCCGGGTAGCCCTCGGCGTACTTGTTGGTCAGGACCGAGCCCTGGGCCTCCATGACGGCGACCGGAGCGAAGTTCTCCGACGCGATCATTTCCAGGGTGGACTGCTGGCGTACGAGCTCGGCGTCGACAGCGGCGGCGACGTCCGGGTCGAGCTCGTGGAGAGGGGTGTTCAGTACAGACATCAGGGTCCCCTGGGGTCAGTTACCGGCGGTGAGCTTGGTGTACTCCTCGAAGGACAGCGTGTCCTTCGGCTCCTCCGAGAGGCGGACCTTGAAGAGCCAGCCACCCTCGAAGGGGGCGGTGTTCACGAGCGCCGGGTCGTCCACGACGTCCTGGTTGGCCTCGACGATCTCACCGGTGACGGGGGAGTACAGGTCGCTGACCGACTTGGTCGACTCCAGCTCGCCACAGGTCTCGCCCTCGGTCACGGTGTCGCCGACCTCGGGGAGCTGGGCGTAGACGACGTCACCGAGCGCGTTGGCCGCGAACTCCGTGATGCCGACCGTCGCGACGCCGTCCACGGCGTCCGACAGCCACTCGTGCTCCTTGGTGTAACGCAGCTTCTCGGGGTTGCTCATGACCTGATTCTCCTGGATGCGGGGGAGTGGATACGAACTGTGGTCTTGGGTACTGAGACGGCGCCGTACGGGTTCCCGTACGGCGGACGTGGTGCGTGGAGCTACTTCTGCCGCTTGTAGAACGGCAGCGCCACGACCTCGTACGGCTCATGCGTACCGCGAATGTCGACGCCGACGCCGGACGTGCCGGGCGCGGCGTGCGCCGCGTCCACGTACGCCATCGCGATCGGCTTGCCCAGCGTCGGGGACGGGGCGCCGGAGGTGACCTCGCCGATGACCTGACCGTCGGCGACGACCGGGAACCCGGCGCGCGGAACGCGGCGGCCCTCGGCGATCAGGCCGACCAGCTTGCGCGGCGGGTTGGTGGCGGCGCGCTCGGCGGCGGCCTCCAGGGCGGCGCGGCCGACGAAGTCGCCCTCCTTCTCGAACTTCACGACCCGGCCCAGGCCCGCGTCGAACGGGGTGAGGGAGGTGGTCAGCTCGTGCCCGTACAGCGGCATGCCCGCTTCCAGGCGCAGGGTGTCGCGGCAGGACAGACCCGCGGGGACCAGGCCGACGCCCTCGCCCGCCTTGGTCAGCGCCTGCCACAGCTCCACGGCGTGCTCGGGGGCGACGAACAGCTCGAAGCCGTCCTCGCCGGTGTAGCCCGTACGCGCGATCAGCGCGGGCACGCCCGCGACGGTGCCCGGCAGGCCGGCGTAGTACTTGAGGCCGTCCAGGTCGGCGTCGGTCAGGGACGCCAGGATGCCGGGGGACTCCGGGCCCTGCACCGCGAGCAGCGCGTACGCGTCGCGGTCGTCGCGGACCTCGGTGTCGAAGCCGGAGGCGCGCTCGGTCAGGGCGTCCAGGACGACCTGGGCGTTGGAGGCGTTGGCGACGACCATGTACTCGGTCTCGCCGAGGCGGTAGACGATCAGGTCGTCGACGATCCCGCCGTCCTCCTGACAGATGTGCGTGTAGCGGGCGCGGCCGACGCCGACGGTGGAGATGTTGCCGACCAGCGCGTGGTCGAGGGCCTTGACGGCCTCCGGGCCGGTCAGCGTGATCTCGCCCATGTGGGACAGGTCGAAGAGACCGGCCCTGGTGCGTACGGCGTTGTGCTCGTCGCGCTCGCTGGCGTACCGCAGCGGCATGTCCCAGCCCGCGAAATCGGTCATGGTCGCACCGAGCGAACGGTGCAGCGCATCGAGGGCGGTCAGGCGGGGGGCAGTGCTCATGGGTGTGGCTCCCGGGTCCCAGGGCATCGACATGACATGACGAGGACGTTCCTCCCCATCTGTCATCGGAACCTGAGAGGTTCGCCGAGAGTTCCGCCGATCAGCAGATCGCCGGGTCTCATCGACTTGCACCTTGGGTGGAGCTGCGCAGCAGCTCGCTTTTCAGATCTGCCTCATCCACGCGGTACGGGGCCTGAGAGATTCAAGGGAGGTTCTTGCTCCTTCGGCGCCCGCGCACGGCCTTGCGGCGTGCCGGGACTCTCCCGCGCGGATTCAAGCGGCCGGTATGCAGTTGGTCCAGATGGCGCACATCATTGCACGCCCTGTCCGGGATCGGGCGGCAGGGGCCGAAAGTTCGTACGGCCCTCCGAAGAGGGCGAACGGAACCGGGGCCGCCGGATTACCGTCTCTTTACACTCAGTGGGCAAGGGTCCTGGTGACCCGATTCGGGGGAGGCGAACACTGTGCGGAGATTCGGAGTGGTGACGACGACGGGAACCGTGGACGCGGTGCCGGCGCAGCGCGGCGCGCGCGAGCGCGAGAGGGCGGCCGACACCGGGCTCGGTCTCGTCCGTGACCTGCGCGGACCTGCCGTACGCACCCCGCAGCGGCTCGGCTTCGCACGCGGGGACATCGTCGTGGTGTCCGGCCTGCCCGGCGGCGGCAAGAGCACGCTGATCAAGCGGGTCGCCGCCGAGGGCGGGGCCGTCGACTCCCAGGACACCCGTGAGCGCTGGGAGCAGCGCATGCCCGCGGCGCTGCCGTACGCGGTGTACCGGCCGCTGGTGCGCGCCGCGCACTACTGGGGGCTGTGGCGGATCCTGCGCTCCGGGGTCTCCGTCGTCGTCCACGACTGCGGCACCCAGAGCTGGGTACGTGGCCTGCTCGCGGCCGCCGCACGCCGCCGGGGCCGGGCGCTGCACCTGCTCCTGCTCGACAGCAGCCCCGAGGAGGCCCTCTCCGGCCAGGCCGCGCGCGGCCGCCGGGTCTCCGCGTACGCCTTCGCCCGCCACCGCGGCGCGGTGACCCGCCTGCTCCGGGAGGCCGAAGCGGGCCGGCCGCCCGCGGGCTGTGCCTCGGCGACCCTGCTGGACCGCGGCTCGGCCGCCGGCGTCACCGGGATCCACTTCCACGGCTGAGCCCCGGCGGACGGCGCGCGCCCGGGCCCGATAGCCTCGGCACGACACGCGCGGGATCGCGGACACGGGACCGGACAGAGGCAGGGGCAGGGGCACATGCAGGGCAGCGGCTGGCCGGGGAATGAGCTGGAGCAGGTGCTCGGGGCGGCGCTCGGGCAGCCGGACGCCGGGGGGCGGATCCTGGAGGTCCTCGGGCGCAGCCAGGTGTGGGTACCGCTGCCGGGCGGGGCCGGCCCGACGGCGGGCGGCGGCCTCGACCTGCCCACCATGGACATCGGCGGGGCGGCGTACGTCCCCGTCTACAGCTCCGAGGCCCAGTTCCTCGCCTGCGTCGGCCCCGGCATGGACTTCGCGGTGGCTCCCGCCGTCGAGTTCGCCCGCGGCCTGCCCCCACAGCTCGGCATCGCCCTGAACCCCGAGGGCGCCGTCGGCGTACCGCTCCCGCCGCCCGCCGTCGCGGAGCTCTGCCGCACCGGCCGGACCCCGCTCGACGGCCCGGCCACCGGCGGCCGCGTCCGGCTCTACGAGCCCGACTGGCAGGACGACCCGGTGGATTTCCTGGCCGCCGCCACCGAGGAGTTCCGCGCCACCGGGGTGGTCACCGCAGCGCACCGCTGCCTCGCCAGCGTCGAGGGCGGGGCGCCCCAGCTGTTCATCGGTGTCCGCCTGGTGGGATGGGAACCCGAGATGCAGGGCGCGCCGATGGAGGCCCTCGGACGGGCCGTGACGCGCGTTCCGCCGCCGTGGCCCGTGCAGTTGATCCTGCTGGATGCCGTCCAGGACCCGGTCACGGACTGGATTCGTGAGCGCGTACGCCCCTTCTACCTGCCGTAGGGCCGCTTAAGCTGGTTACATCTCCTGGCCGCACGCGTGATGCCGGTTCGGAGGGCACGCGTGGAGCGACGGGCGGACGAAGAGGGGTACCGGGTGAGTGCGTCAGGCACGGCCGCGGCCGGGCAGGTCGAGCACATGATGCGCCAGGTGACTCCCGGGCGCTACGAGAGTTACGAGTCACTCCTGCACGCCCTCTCCGAGGGCCGGCTGTGGATGCTGCTCTGGCAGGGGCAGCCGGGCTCCCCGGACGCCCAGTACGGCGGCATGGAGGTGGAGAGCCTCGGCTACGCGCCCTGCGTCACCTCCCCCCAGGAGCTGGCCGCCAGTGGCTGGAACCGGGGCTACGAGGTGGTCACCGGGCGGGACATCGCCCGCGCGCTGTACCCGGACCGCTGGGGCCTGTGGCTCAACCCGCACGCGCAGGGCGGTGGCCTCGGCGTGCCCTGGGCCGACCTGCGCCGGATCGCCACCGGCCTGGACCGGATGCCGGCCGGGCCGCTGCGCCTCTCCGAGCCCGCCATCGAGCTCCCGCAGTTCTACGGGCTGCTGACCCAGCACGCGCACCGCACGCCGGCCGTCCGGTCGCTGCGCCGGGCCTGGGTGCAGCCCGCGCTCGGCTCCCCGTACCTCGCGGTCGGGCTCGACCTGTACGACGCCTCCGCGCCCGCGCTGGAATCCGTACGGGAGATGATGCGCCAGTCGGTCGGCGTGGTCCCCGACGGGGTGCCGGTGTGCACGGTCGCGCTCGCGGACGAGCACGACCCCGTGGCCATGTGGCTGCGCGCCCAGACCCGTCCCTTCTACGACCGCGAGGGCCAGGCGCCGACGTACTGACCCGGCGCGGCCCCCTCGCCCACCGGCGAGTGCCGCCCGCGTTCCGCGATATTCGCATATCGAGACATCCATCTCGAAGGCCGCACCGGCCCCATCGGTGCGGCCTTCGGCATATCCGGTGAAACCGCCCAAGATCCATGACTGAAAGGGCAGTTGGGCCGGATGTCCGTTCCGTGCCGAACGGGCGGTGTTTCACCGCTCAACAGATCCCGGGGTTCGGATAACGGAAGGTGTAGGCGTAGATCACGGTTGCGCATCACATCCCCGGCAGGTCTGGCGGGCGCTCGAGAGGGCGTTGAAGACTCCACCCCACCGAAGGCCGGGCCAACCGGGCCCGCCATAAGGAACAGCTCTTCAGGCTGACTTCGGGCTCGCCCGCACCACCCAAGCCGACGCAGCCGCCGGCACCGCACCGACAGTGCCACCGATGTGAACCAAGCCGCTACGGCGGCGGCCAGGGCCGGCGACCGTCGGCCGAGAGGGGTCCCCACCACGATGACGGCTTCACCCACAGCGCCCAGTGAGCCGGTGCTCACGCAGCCCGACGGGACATCCGGCGGGGCGACGCAGAAGCGGATCGAGGGACGTTCGCTCGGCCGCATCGCGTGGACCAGACTCAAGCGGGACAAGGTGGCGATGGCCGGCGGCACGGTCGTCGTGCTGCTGGTGGTGCTGGCCATGCTCTCGCAGCCGATCCAGTGGATGTTCGGGCTGGACCCCGACGCCCTGCACCAGGACCTGATCGACCCGTCGCTGGCGACCCCCGTCGGTCCCTTCGGCGGCATCAGCTGGTCGCACCCCCTCGGCGTGGAGCCGAAGTTCGGCCGCGACATCGCCACCCGCATCCTGGAAGGCTCCTGGGTCTCCCTGCTGGTCGCCTTCGGATCGACCGTGGTCTCGGTGTTCATCGGCTCCGTGCTGGGCGTCATCGCCGGGTACTACGGAGGCTGGGCCGACACGGTGATCAGCCGCATGATGGACACCTTCCTCGCCTTCCCGCTGCTGCTCTTCGCGATCTCCATCTCGGCCGCCCTCCAGGGCGGGGCCTTCGGCCTCGAGGGGCTGCCGCTGCACATCAGCGTGCTGATCTTCGTGATCGGCTTCTTCAGCTGGCCGTACATCGGACGCATCGTGCGCGGCCAGACCCTCTCGCTGCGCGAGCGGGAGTTCGTCGACGCGGCCCGCAGCCTCGGAGCCCGCGGCCCCTTCATCGTCTTCCGCGAGCTGCTGCCGAACCTGATGGCGCCGATCCTCGTCTACTCCACGCTGCTCATCCCGACCAACATCCTCTTCGAGGCCTCCCTGAGCTTCCTCGGCGTGGGTATCCAGCCGCCGCAGGCCTCATGGGGCGGAATGCTCAGCTCCGCCGTGGCCTACTACAAGGTCGACCCGATGTTCATGGTCGTCCCGGGCATGGCGATCTTCGTCACCGTGCTCGCCTTCAACCTCCTCGGCGACGGTCTGCGCGACGCCCTGGACCCCAAGAGCTCGCGCTGACCCTCCCGTCCTCGGGCACCCGGCCGAGGCTCCGCCAGTACCCACCACCACTCCGAATCAGGGGGCATCACTCCGCCATGAGAAGCAGGTCGAGAACAGCCGCGGTGCTTGCCGCCGCCATCACCGTCGTCCTCACCGCCTCCGCCTGCAATGGTGGTGACAAGACCGGCGGCGACGACAAGGCGGCCGGCGCCAACGCCGCCGTCAAGGGCGTGGTCAACGCCTCGGACAAGAAGGGCGGGACGGTCGTCTACGAGGCGTCCGACACCCCCGACTCCTTCGACCCCGGCAACACGTACTACGGCTTCGTCTTCAACTTCAGCCGCCTGTACGCCCGTCCGCTGACCACCTTCGCGCCCGCCCCGGGCGCCGAGGGCAACAAGGTCGTCCCGGACCTCGCCGAGGGCCTCGGCACGCCGAGCGACGGCGGCGCCACCTGGACGTACAAGCTCCGCAAGGGCGTGAAGTACAGCGACGGCTCGGCCGTCACCTCCAAGGACGTCAAGTACGCGGTCGAGCGCAGCAACTTCGCCCGGGACGTGCACTCCAACGGCCCGAACTACCTCGCGCAGTACCTCAAGAACAACGAGACCCCGTACGAGGGCCCGTACAAGGACAAGTCCGAGGCGGGACTGCAGTCCATCGAGACCCCCGACGACCAGACGATCGTCTTCAAGCTGAAGCAGCCCTTCGCCGAGTTCGACTACCTGCTGGCCAACCCGCAGTCGGCCCCCGTGCCGAAGGCCAAGGACAACGGTGCGGACTATGTGAAGAACATCGTCTCCTCGGGCTCGTACATGTTCGAGAGCTACGAGCACGACAAGCAGGCCGTCCTGGTCCGCAACCCGAACTGGGACGCCTCCACGGACCCGCTGCGCAAGCAGCTCCCGGAAAAGATCGTCGTCAAGCTGAAGGTCAACCAGGAGACGATCGACTCCAACCTGAAGGCCGGCAACACCCACATCGACATCGTGGGCAACGGCGTGGCCCAGCAGACCCAGACCGAGCTGCTGACCTCGAAGGACCCCAACACCGACAACGCCGAGGGTGGTCGCCTGGTCTACATGGCGATGAACACCAAGGTGGCGCCCTTCGACAACCCGGAGTGCCGCAAGGCGGTCCAGTACGCGGTCGACAAGGTGTCGGTGCAGACCGCCTTCGGCGGCCCGATCCGCGGCGCCATCGCCAGCACCGTCCTGCCGACCGACATCCCCGGTCACGTGGACTTCAACACCTACAAGACCCCCGATGACAAGGGCGACGAGGCCAAGTCCAAGGCCGCGCTGACCGCCTGCGGCCAGCCGAACGGCTTCGAGACCACCATCACCGCGCGCAACGACCGCGCCGGCGAGGTCGACATGGCCACGGCGATCCAGGCGTCCCTCAAGAAGGTCGGGATCACGGTCAAGATCCAGCAGTTCCCGGCCGGCAAGTACTTCAGCGACTACGCGGGCGTCCCGAAGTTCACCGAGGACAACAAGATCGGCCTCATGATGATGCAGTGGGGCGCCGACTGGCCGAGCGGCTTCGGCTTCCTCCAGCAGGTCGTCCACGGTGACGCGATCAGCAAGACGGGCAACACCAACCTGTCGCAGCTGAACGACCCCGAGATCAACAAGATGCTGAACGACAACATCGCCAACACCGACTCCGCCGCCCGCGAGAAGGTCTACGGCGAGATCGACAAGAAGGTCATGGACCAGGCCGTCATCGTGCCCCTGACCTACTTCAAGGTCCTGCACTACCGCTCGCCCAAGCTCACCAACGTGGTCTCCAACCCGGCGTGGAGCGGTCAGTACGACTACCTCAACATCGGCCTCAAGTAACCCGGGCCGTACGTCCGAAGGCAGTTTGACCCTCTCAGCCAGATCTGCCAGAACCGTGGAAGGCAGGTGAAGGCAGCAGTGCGCGCCGGTCCGTCCCGCGCCCCCGACCGGGGAGCGGGACGGACCGGCGGACGCCGAAGCCGACCCCCGTGTTTGTGTACATCGTCCGGCGGCTGTTCGCCGCGGTGTTCCTGCTGCTCGTTGTCAGCGCGATCACCTTCGCGATCTTCTTCCTGCTGCCCCGGCTGGCCGGCGGCACGGCCGACTCGCTGGCCACCCAGTACGTGGGCAAGAACCCCTCGCCCGAGTCCATCGCCGCGGTCAAGAAGAACCTCGGCTTCGACCAGCCCCTGTACGCGCAGTACTGGGACTTCCTGAGGGGCATATTCGCGGGCCGCGAGTTCAACTACGGCCCCACCCCCTCGCAGTGCAACGCCCCCTGCCTCGGCTACTCCTTCAAGGACCACGTCGAGGTCTGGCCCGACATCGTCGCCCGGCTGCCCATCACCGCCTCCCTCACCCTGGGAGCGGCCTTCATCTGGCTGATCACCGGTGTCACCACGGGCGTGGTCTCGGCCCTGCGCCCGGGCTCGCTCTTCGACCGGCTCGCGATGGGCGTGGCCCTCGCCGGCGTCTCGCTGCCGATGTTCTTCACCGGCACGCTCTCGCTGGCCGTCTTCGTCTTCAACTGGCCCGTGTTCACCAACGTGTACGTGGACTTCTCCGAGGATCCGGCCGCCTGGTTCCAGGGACTGGTCCTGCCCTGGTGCACGCTCGCCTTCCTCTACTCCGCGCTCTACGCCCGGCTCACCCGGGCCGGAATGCTGGAGACCATGAGCGAGGACTACATCCGCACCGCGCGTGCCAAGGGCCTGCGCGAACGGGTGGTCGTCACCCGCCACGGACTGCGCTCCGCGCTGACCCCGATCGTGACCATCTTCGGCATGGACTTCGGGCTGCTCCTCGGCGGCGCCATCGTCACCGAGACGGTCTTCTCGTACCACGGCATCGGTGAGTACGCGTACCACGCCATCGCGGTGAACGACCTGCCGAAGATCCTCGGGGTGACCCTCTTCGCCGGATTCTTCATCGTGCTGTGCAACCTGGTGGTCGACCTCGTGTACGCCATCATCGACCCGAGGGTGAGGCTGTCGTGACCGATCCGACTCCGAAGGGGAACGAGGCTGCCACCGGCACCGCCCTCGCGGCGGGACCGGGCGACGGCCGTCCCTCCGACGCCTTCCTCGACGTACGCGACCTCAAGGTCCACTTCCCCACCGACGACGGCGTCGTCAAGTCGGTGGACGGGCTCTCCTTCCAGCTGGAGAAGGGCCAGACCCTCGGCATCGTGGGTGAATCCGGCTCCGGCAAGTCGGTCACCTCGCTGGCCGTCATGGGCCTGCACCGGGTGAGCAGCGGAAGCCGCTCCAACGTCGAGATGTCGGGCGAGATCTGGCTCGGCGGCCGGGAACTGCTGTCCGCCGATCCCGAGGAGGTGCGCCGGCTGCGGGGCCGGGACATGGCGATGATCTTCCAGGATCCGCTGAGCGCGCTGCACCCGTACTACACGATCGGCTCCCAGATCGTGGAGGCCTACCGGGTCCACCACGACGTGGACAAGAAGACGGCGCGCAGGCGGGCCGTCGAGATGCTCGACCGGGTCGGCATCCCCGAGCCGGGCAAGCGCGTCGACGACTACCCGCACCAGTTCTCCGGCGGCATGCGCCAGCGCGCCATGATCGCGATGTCGCTGGTCAACAACCCCGACCTGCTGATCGCGGACGAGCCGACCACCGCCCTGGACGTCACCGTGCAGGCGCAGATCCTGGACCTGATCCGCGATCTGCAGAAGGAGTTCGGCTCCGCCGTCATCATGATCACGCACGACCTCGGCGTCGTCGCGGAGATGGCCGACCAGATCCTCGTGATGTACGGCGGCCGGTGCGTCGAGCGGGGCACCGCCGAGAAGGTCTTCTACGAGCCCCGCCACCCCTACACCTGGGGCCTGCTGGGCTCGATGCCCCGCATCGACCGCGAACAGAGCGAGCGCCTCATCCCGGTCAAGGGCTCCCCGCCCAGCCTCATCAACATCCCCGACGGCTGCGCCTTCAACCCGCGCTGCCCGTACGCCGACGTGCCCAAGGGCAACGTGACGCGTACGGTCCGGCCCGAGCTCACGCAGGACGACAGCCGCCACTGGTCCGCCTGCCACATGTCGCAGGAAGAGCGGACCCGGATCTGGACCGAAGAGATTGCGCCGAAGCTGTGACCGAGACGCCTGACATGAAGAAGACGGAAACGGCGGTCATTCCCGCGCAGGCCAAGGAGTCTCCCGACGTCCTGCTCAAGGTCACCGGCCTCACCAAGCACTTCCCGATCACCAAGGGGCTGATACGGCGCCAGGTGGGGGCGGTCAAGGCCGTCGACGGCATCGACTTCGACGTCCGGCGCGGCGAGACCCTCGGCATCGTCGGCGAGTCCGGCTGCGGGAAGTCGACCATGGGCCGGCTGATCACGCGGCTGCTGGAGCCGACCGGCGGCACCGTCGAGTTCGAGGGCCAGGACATCACGCACCTGGGGGTGTCGGGCATGCGCCCGCTGCGCCGCGATGTGCAGATGATCTTCCAGGACCCGTACGGCTCGCTGAACCCCCGCCACACCGTGGGCACCATCGTCAGCGCGCCGTTCAGGCTCCAGAAGGTCACCCCGGAGGGCGGGCTCAAGGCGGAGGTCCAGCGGATGCTGTCGCTCGTGGGCCTCAACCCCGAGCACTACAACCGCTACCCGCACGAGTTCTCCGGCGGCCAGCGCCAGCGCATCGGCATCGCGCGGGCCCTGGCGCTGAAGCCGAAGCTGGTGGTCGCGGACGAGCCGGTCTCGGCGCTGGACGTGTCGATCCAGGCCCAGGTGGTGAATCTGCTGGACGACCTCCAGGAGGAGCTCGGCCTCACCTACGTGATCATCGCGCACGACCTGTCGGTCATCCGGCACGTCTCGGACCGCATCGCGGTGATGTACCTCGGCAAGATCGTCGAGCTGGCCGACAACAAGGGGCTGTACGGGGCGCCCATGCACCCGTACACGACGGCCCTGATGTCGGCCGTGCCGGTGCCCGACCCGAGGCGGCGCGGTGCCAAGAGCGGCCGCATCCTGCTCAAGGGCGACGTGCCGTCGCCGATCTCACCGCCGAGCGGCTGCCGCTTCCACACCCGGTGCTGGAAGGCCACGCAGATCTGTGCGACGCAGGAACCGCCGCTGCTGGCACTGAAGCCGGGCCACCAGGTGGCCTGCCACCACCCGGAGAACGCCCCCGACCAGGCGCCGGGCGACCAGCCCCTGCCGGGCGCGGCGGACGCGGTGGCGAAGGTCACGGAGTAGACCCCGTCGCCGGGGGGGGGGGGGGGGGGGGGCGCGGCCGGCCCGGCGCCCCCCCCCCCCGCCCCCGGCCGCGGGGGGGGGGGGGGGGCGGCCCGCCGCCCGCCCCCCCCCCGCCCCCCCCCCCCCCCCCCCCCCGGGGCCGGGGGGGCCCCCCCCCCCGGGGGGGGGGGGCGGCGCCCCCCCCCCCCCCCCCCCCCCCCCCCCCCACCGGCGTTCGAGGCGCGGGGTCCGGGGGCGGTGCCTGCCGGCAGCGGCGCCGCAGCGTCACCCCGGCGGGAGCCGAGGGGCGACAATGGGCCGGTGCTCCACGATCTCTTCCCGCCCGGGATCCAGCATGCCCTGGACCTCGCCGGCATCTTCGTCTTCGCCACCGCAGGCGCCCTGCTCGCCGTCCGCAAGAACTTCGACGTCTTCGGCATCGTCGTCCTCGCCCTGGTCACGGCCCTGGGCGGGGGTCTCTTCCGCGACCTCGTCATCGGCGCGGTGCCGCCCTCCGCCTTCGGCGAGCTCAGCTTCTTCGTCACCCCGCTCGTGGCCGCCGCGATCGTCTACTTCCTGCACCCCGAGGTCCAGCGGATCAACCGTGCCATCAACGTCTTCGACGCGGCCGGCCTCGGGCTGTTCTGCGTGACGGGCACGACCAAGGCCTACGAGTTCGGCCTCGGCCTCACCGCCTCCGCGGCGCTGGGCGTCGCGACGGCCGTCGGCGGCGGCGTCCTGCGCGACGTGCTCGTGAACGAGGTGCCCTCGCTGCTGCGCGACCGCGAGATGTACGCCGTACCCGCCCTGGTCGGCGCCTCGATGGTGGCCGTCTTCATCAGCCTCCACGCCCTCAACGCCATCACCACGGGCCTCGCGATCGTCACCACCTTCGTTCTGCGCCTCCTCGCCATGCGCTACCACTGGCGGGCGCCGCTGGCCTGGAACCGCCGGTCGTCGGTGGCCGAAGAGCCGTAACAAAAGAAAGCTACCGCTTAGTAGTAAGCCGGTGTACCGTCGTTTACATGTCACACGCAGCTGCCAAGGCGTCCATCGGGGACAGTGAGTTCGACCGCGACACCGCCATCACCGCACGCGCGGGCGAGCCCGGGGTGTACGACGCGGAACTCTCCGCCGGCTGGACGATCATCGCCGCCGTGAACGGCGGTTACCTGCTCGCCCTGGTCGGCCGGGCCCTCTCGGCGGCCCTCCCGCACCCGGACCCGTTCACCGTCTCCGCGCACTACCTGACCTCCTCGGTGCCCGGCCCCGCCGTGATCCGCACCCAGGTCGTCCGCGTCGGCCGCACCCTCTCCACGGGCCAGGCCTCGCTGTTCCAGTACGACGAGAGCGGCGCCGAGATCGAGCGCATCCGCGTCCTCGCCTCCTACGGCGACCTCGCCGCCCTGCCGGACGACGTACGGACGGTCGCGGTGCCCCCGGCCATTCCCGCCTACGAGGACTGCATCGGCCCGGAGGCCGGCCCGGCCCCGATCCCCGGCAGCTCCGCCATCGTGGACCGGCTCCGCCTCCGGCTGGACCCGGCGACCGCCGGCTGGGCCGTCGGCGCGCCCTCCGGCAAGGGCGAGATGCGGGCCTGGTTCGAGCTGGCGGACGGCCGCGACGCCGACCCGCTCTCCATGCTCCTGGCCGTCGACGCGCTGCCGCCCACCGCCTTCGACCTCGGCCTCGTGGCCTGGACGCCGACGGTGGAACTCACCACGCACGTCCGCCGCCGCCCGGCCCCCGGACCGCTCCGCGTCTCCATCACCACCCGCAACCTGGCCGGTGGATTCCTGGAGGAGGACGCCGAGGTCTGGGACTCCTCGGACCACCTGGTCGCCCAGTCCCGCCAACTCGCCCGCGCGCTGCGTCCGGCCTGACGGATCCGACGGCGCCCCCGCCTGCGACGACAGGGCCAACCGGCCATCGCGGGGTCCCGCGGCGCAAGGGGCCACCGGTGGACTCGTAGAATCGGGGGATCATGGCCTACCTCGACCACGCCGCCACCACCCCGATGCTGCCGGAGGCCGCTGCGGCGATGACCGCGCAGTTCGCCGCCACGGGGAACGCCTCCTCCCTGCACGCCGCCGGCCGCAGGGCCCGCCGTACCGTGGAGGAGGCCCGCGAGGCCTTCGCCGAGGCGGTCGGCGCCCGCCCCAGCGAGGTGGTCTTCACCGCCGGCGGCACGGAGGCCGACAACCTCGCCGTCAAGGGCCTCTACTGGGCCCGGCGCGACGCCGACCCCGCCCGGACCCGGGTCCTCGCCAGCCCCGTCGAGCACCACGCGGTGCTCGACGCCGTCCACTGGCTCGCCGAGCACGAGGGCGCGCAGGTCGAGTACCTGCCCGTGGACCGCTACGGGCGGGTGCACGCGGAGGCCTTCCGCGAAGCCGTCGAGCGCAACCCCGACGACGTGGCCCTGGCCACCGTGATGTGGGCCAACAACGAGATCGGGACGGTCATGCCGGTCCGCGAACTGGCCGCCATCGCCCGCGAGTCCGGGATCCCGCTGCATTCCGACGCCGTCCAGGCCTTCGGGCAGCTCGACGTCCACTTCGGCGACAGCGGCCTCGCCGCCATGACCGTCAGCGGCCACAAGATCGGCGGCCCCTACGGCATCGGAGCGCTGCTGCTCGGCCGCGACCAGAGCCCCGTACCGGTCCTGCACGGCGGAGGCCAGGAGCGGCACGTCCGCTCCGGAACCCTCGACGTACCGGCCGTCGCCGCCTTCGCCGTGGCCGCCGTCCTCGCCGCCGAACGGCGCGAGCAGTTCGCGACCGAGATCGGCGCCCTGCGCGACGAACTGGTCGCCGCGGTCCGCGCGGCCGTGCCCGACGCCGTCCTCGGGGGAGACCCCGACGAGCGACTTCCGGCCAATGCCCACTTCAGCTTCCCCGGCTGCGAGGGCGACTCGCTGCTGCTCCTGCTCGACGCCCAGGGCATCGAGTGCTCCACCGGCTCCGCCTGCACCGCGGGCGTGGCCCAGCCCAGCCACGTCCTGCTGGCCACCGGCACCGACCCGCAGCTGGCCCGCGGCACCCTGCGCTTCTCCCTCGGCCACACCTCCACCAAGGAGGACGTCCAGGCCCTGGCCGCGGCCATCGGCCCGGCCGTGGAACGCGCCCGCACGGCGGGCCTCAGCTAGGCCGCTGCTCCAGGACCTCGCGGACCAGGCCGAGGTAACGGTTCCAGTCCCAGTGGCGGCCCGGGTCCGTGTGGTCGGCGCCCGGGACCTCGGAGTGGCCGACTATGTGGGTGCGGTCCACCGGTATGTCGTACCGGTGGCAGATGTCGGCGGCCAGCCGGGCCGAGGCCGCGTACATGGCGTCCGTGAAGTCCTGCGGGCGGTCCACGAAGCCCACGTGCTCTATGCCGACACTGCGCTCGTTCATCGAGCGGTTCCCCGCGTGGAAGGCCACGTCCAGCTCGCGCACCATCTGCTCCACATGCCCGTCCCCGCGCACGATGTAGTGCGCCGACGCCTTGTGCCACGGATTCCTGAAGGCGTCCACCGAGGACTCGAAGCCACCCTGGGTGACATGGACGACGATCCGGTCCACCCGGTAGTCGTCCGGCCGGTCCGCCTTGCGCCAGTTCGCCGGCGAGGCCGCCGTCCAGCTCGCGCCCACGTGGTCGAGCTCACCCTCCTTGCGCGGCTTGGCCACCCCCGGTATCAGCCACCAGGCGCGGCTGATCTCGTCCCGGCCGGCCACCGCCGCCACCGCGAAGACCCCGAGCCCGCCGAACAGCACGGCCCTGCGGGTCCGCCCCGGCGACTTCTTCCCTTTGTTCCCCTGCTCGACGATGTGATCCACCCCCCGTACCCCGATAACGCGCTGTGACCCCGCTCGGTTCCCCCGTACTCTGGACGGTGCTATGACTGAGAACCTGCCGCGCACCGCCCGTCCCCTCCGCGTCCTGGCCGCCATGTCCGGGGGTGTGGACTCCGCCGTCGCCGCCGCCCGCGCGGTCGAAGCCGGGCACGACGTGACCGGCGTCCACCTCGCGCTCTCCGCGAACCCGCAGTCCTTCCGGACCGGCGCCCGCGGCTGCTGCACGATCGAGGACTCCCGCGACGCCCGCCGTGCCGCCGACGTCATCGGCATCCCGTTCTACGTCTGGGACCTGGCCGAGCGCTTCCGCAAGGACGTGGTCGAGGACTTCGTCTCCGAGTACGAGGCCGGGCGCACCCCGAACCCCTGCCTGCGCTGCAACGAGAAGATCAAGTTCGCGGCGCTGCTCGACAAGGCCCTCGCGCTCGGCTTCGACGCCGTCTGCACCGGCCACTACGCGACCGTCGTGCTGAACGAGGACGGCTCCCGCGAGCTGCACCGCGCCTGCGACATGGCCAAGGACCAGTCGTACGTCCTCGGCGTCCTCGACGAGAAGCAGCTCGCCCACGCCCTCTTCCCGCTCGGTGACACCCTCACCACCAAGGAGGAGATCCGGGCCGAGGCCGAGGAGCGGGGGCTGGCCGTCGCGAAGAAGCCCGACAGCCACGACATCTGCTTCATCGCCGACGGCGACACCCAGGGCTTCCTCGCGAACCGCCTCGGCAGGGCCGAGGGCGACATCGTCGACGAGGCGACCGGCGAGAAGGTCGGCACCCACGACGGCGCCTTCGGCTTCACCATCGGCCAGCGCAAGGGCCTGCGGATCGGCCACCCCGCCCCCGACGGCAAGCCGCGCTACGTCCTCGACATCTCCCCGGTGAACAACACCGTCACCGTCGGCCCCGTCGAGGCCCTCGACGTCACCGCCCTCACCGCGATCCGCCCCCGCTGGTGCGGAGCGGTGGCCGCCGCTCCCGGCAGCTACACCGCCCAGCTGCGCGCCCACGGCGGCGAGACCGAGGTCTTCGCCGAGGTCGTGGACGGCGAACTGCGCGTCTCCTTCACCGAGCCGGTCCGGGGCGTGGCCCCCGGCCAGGCGATCGTGCTCTACGACGGCACCCGCGTGGTCGGCTCGGCCACCATCGCGACCACGACGCGGGCCGCCGCCGCCGTCTGAACGGCGCCCTCCACGGCAGGACGCCGCGGCCCGTCCCCCGGGCGGGCCGCGGCGTCGCGCTGCGCGGATCAGGCCGCCGGGTACCAGACGGTGCCGCTGCCGCCGTGCTGGGCGAGGGTGGTCGCGATGATCTCGCCGTCCCGGAAGTAGCGCGGGTGCTGCTGCAGGAAGCCGGGGAAGGAGTCCAGCGACGTCGCGTCACAGACCCCGTCGGTCTTGATGCAGTGGCGCTGGACCGGGACGCCCGGGAAGTCCTGCGGCCCGGTGCCGGGGGAGTACGCCACGAACGGGATCAGGACTCCCTGGGGGACCAGGCGCCAGAAGCCGGTTCCGGGCTGCATCGGGTCGGAGTAGAGCATGCCGTCGACCCGGTCGCGGGGCACCTCGGTGCCGTTGTTGGCGATCGTCTGGAGCAGCAGGTCGCCTACCCAGGCGCCCTGGGAGTAGCCGGCGATCGTGAAGCGCGCCGTCGGGTCGGCGCGGTACGCGTTCTCCAGGGCGGCCTTGGCGTTCCAGTAGCCCTGGTTCACGCTGTCGCCGAAGCTGGGCGCGAAGGGGGCCGGCTGCTCGTTGTGGCTCCCGACGAAGGGGCCGCCGCTGGCCACGTAGCAGACCGGAATCGCGATGCCCCCGTTCAGATGCTTGTTCGCGGCGTCGAAGCTCGTGGTGCATCCGGGCGCGTCCGCGGCCGCGCCGGTGCCGCCGATCTCGATGTAGTAGTGGTTCGCCGGGGCGGCCTGCGCGGTGGTCGGCGCGGCCACGGCGCCGGCGAGCAGTAAGACCGTCGACGCGACGACGGACTTGAGACGCCGGGCGAGCCTGTTCGGCTTCGTGGTGGACATACGGGTCAACTCCCTTGGGTCAAGGCGGCGCCGCGTCGGCTGCGGCGACCGGGACCCATCGTGGTGTTTGCGCTGGTCGGCGGACCATGCCCGCAACCGGCCATATGTGGCCGGTCGACCATGCCCCGTGGTTTGACCGGGATCCGAGAGGACATCGGACACACGTGGCAGGACCGTTGCCGGGGAGAAGGGCTTTCACGTGACCAGCCAGTTCGGCGCATTGCTCCGCGGTTTGCGGCACGAGGCGGGGATGACGCAGGAGCAGCTGGCCGAGCGCTCCCGGCTCGGGGTCCGCACCATCCACCGGCTGGAGACCGGAAAACCCACCGATGCCCGGATGGGAACGGTGAAGCAGGTCGCGCACGCGCTGGCCGACGCGCTGCGGCGCGACCGCGACGAGCTGTGGACGGACCTGCTGGCCGCCCACCGAGGCCACGGATCCGCCGCCGGGGCCTCCCAGGAGGACGTACGCGCCACGCCTGCGGCCGTGGCCGTTCCCGTTCCCGTCCCCGAGCCCGAGCCCGTGGCTGTTGTGCCCGAGCCCGAGCCCGACTCCGGTCCCGTGTCCGTGCCCGAACGGCCGGTGCGGCCCGGCAGGTTGCCGTCCTCCCGGAGCGTCCTGGCCGAGGTCGCCGCCTCACTCGCCCACGACGTCCACGGCCGATGCATCCGCGAGGAGGAGCAGCGCCGCATCCACGACCCCTTCCCGCTGCCCGTCCGGTGGCGGTCGGTGCCCGCGGACCTGCTGGACCATGCGGACAACATCAGCGCCGCCGCGCCCGGAGCCGCCCGCGGCCCCCTGTCCCTGGACGGCGGCCTCGCCGACATCGCCGACGTCTACCGGCGGGTCCGTTCCGGGCGGCTGGTGGTCCTCGGCCGGGCCGGCTCCGGCAAGACCGTCCTCGTCCTGCGCTTCGTCCTCGACCACCTGGGCACGCGCTCCGACGGCGAGCCGGTGCCCGTGGTCTTCAGCATGGGATCGTGGGACCCGACCGGAACCACCCTGCGCGACTGGCTGATCGCCCGCCTGCTGCGCGACCACCCGAACCTCGACGCACGCGCCCCCGGTGGCTCGACCCTCGCGGCCGCCCTGGTGGACGCCGGATGGATCCTGCCGGTGCTGGACGGGTTCGACGAGATGGCCACCGGCCTGCTCGGCGTCGCCCTGCGCGAACTCAACGCGAGCGCGCTGCCGCTCTTCCTGACCAGCCGCACCGAGCAGTTCGCCGAGGCCGTCCGGGTCGAGGTGCTGCGCAGGACCGCGGGCATCGAGCTGCTGGACCTGGACGCCGACGACCTGGTCCACTACCTGCCCCGCACCGCGCGCCCCACCGCACCGGCCGATCCGGACGGCCGGGCCGCCACCGGCTGGGACCCCGTCCTCGAGCGGCTGCGCACGGACCCGGACGGCGGGCCGGGCGCCCACCTGGCGACCGTACTGAGCACCCCGCTGATGGTCCTGCTCGCCCGGACCGCCTACAGCGACACCCCCGCCCAGGACCCGGCCGTGCTGCTGGACCCCGCCCGCTTCCCGACCCCGGAGGCCATCGAGGAGCACCTGCTGGCCGGTTTCGTGCCGAGCGTCTACCAGCCCCTCCCCCCGGCCGTCCCGGGTGCCCGCAGGCCCCGTAGCTGGGACCCGCAGAGCGCCCGGCGCTACCTGCGCCACCTCGCCGAACACCTGGACCGGCCCCAGCGGCACGAGGGCCAGGACCTGGCGTGGTGGCAGCTGCGCGACTCCCTGCCGCTGTCCTCGCGCATCGTGGCCGTCGTCCTCGCCTGCTCCCTGGTCACCGCGCTGGCCGACTGGCTGGTCTTCCCCGCCAAGAACATGGCCGCGGGCCGCGGCGCCGCCTTCGCGCTCGGCACCGGCCTGCTGGACGCGCTGCTGTTCGGCCCCGCGGTCGGCCTCGCCTTCGGGCTGGTCTACGGACTGATGGCCGTGCTCGGGATCCGGGCGTTCGAGCCGTCCCGCGTGCGAATGCGGCTGCCGGGCCGCCACCGGCGGTCCGCCGGACCGTCAGCCCGCCGGGTCGCCACCCTGGTACCGGCCGGCCTGCTGGGCGGTTTCGTGATGGGCCTCGGGTGCGGGCTCGCCTTCACCATCGGTGCGCAGTTGACGTACGGAGGGGTGCTGGTCAACGCGGCGGTGATCGAGGCGACGGCCGTCAACTGCCTGATGTACGGACTCACGTTCGCCCTGGCGGGAGGGCTCGTACTCGGGCTCGTGGCGACCCTGGAGACCCCCATCGACCTCGGTTCCGCCGCCACCCCGACCGACCTGCTGGCCATCAACCGCAGCATCGTGGTGCGCCAGGCCCTCTTCCTCGCGCCGATGCTCACCCTGGTGATCGCCTTCGGCGGCCGGCTCATGACCGAGCTGCTCCAGGGCGTCGTCGGCCCCCTGACCTGGCCGATGGCCGACGGGCTCGCGCTCGGCGCCGTGGGCGGGGTGGCCGGCGCGCTCTCCTACGCCCTGGCGTTCACCGCCTGGGGCCAATGGGCGCTCCTGACCCGGGTCTGGCTGCCGCTGACCGGCCGCCTGCCCTGGGCGACGGTCGCCTTCCTGGAGGACGCCTACCGGCGCGGCGTCCTGCGTCAGGTCGGCGCCGTCTACCAGTTCCGCCACGCCCGCCTCCAGCGCCACCTGCTGCGCGGACGGCCCACCCGCTAGGGGGTGGGCCGTCGATCCGGGCCGACGGGCAGGACACCCCCGAGGGCGTGTCCTGCCGGTCAGGCGACGGTCAGGACGATCTTGCCGGTGGTGCGGCCCTGCTCGCCGATCTCGTGGGCCTTCGCCGCCTCCTGCAGCGGCAGTACGGTGTCGACCAGCGGCTTCAGCAGGCCCTGCTCGACGAGAGCCGCGATCTCCCGCAGGCCGCCCAGGTCCGGCTCCACCAGGACCCAGGAGGCGTGCACGCCCTGCGGGTCGGCCGGGAGGGAGTCGGGGCCGGGCAGGGTCACCAGGTGGCCGCCGGCCTTGAGGACCTTCAGCGAGCGCTGCGTGTACTCCCCGCCGATGGCGTCGATCACGACGTCCACGTCGCTGACGGCGTCCTCGAAGTCCGTGGTGCGGTAGTCGATCACCTCGTCGGCCCCGAGCTCGCGCAGCAGCGCGTGCTTGCCCGCGCTCGCGGTGCCGATCACGTACGCGCCGCGGGCCTTGGCGATCTGCACCGCCAGGTGGCCCACCCCGCCGGCCGCCGCGTGCACCAGCACCCGCTGCCCGGCGCCCACCCCGGCCGTGTCCACCAGGGCCTGCCAGGCGGTCAGCGCGGCCAGCGGCAGAGCCGCCGCCTGTACGTGGTCCAGCGCGGCCGGCTTGGGGGCGAAGTGCCGGGCGGGGGCGGTCACGTACTCGGCGTAGGCGCCGGCCTGCTGCGGGAAGCGGGGCATCCCGTACACCTCGTCGCCCGCGCGGTACAGGGTCACGCCGGGCCCGACCGCCTCGACGGTTCCGGAGACGTCCCAGCCGACGATCGGGAACTCGCCCCAGGCGATGAGGGCGCCGCTGGCCCGTGTCTTCCAGTCGACGGGGTTCACCCCGGCCGCGTGGACCCGGACGAGGATCTCGCCCAGGCCCGGCTCCACCCGGTCCACCTCGCGCTCGACCAGGGTCTCGGGGCCGCCCCATCCGTTCACGATCATCGCGCGCATGCCTGTCCGCCTCATTTCGTTCGATTACGTCCGATACCGGGTTCTCCCCGGCGACACGTCCCACATTCGGGCATCGTCGGGACTCGCGGTGTTGGCCGAATGGCCACTATGTGACAGAATCTGGCCATGGACAGCGCAAGGAAGAGGCCGGCGGACGGAGAGGGCACCCGGCAAGGCGGCAGGTTGCACCGGATCGCGGTGCTCGCCCTGCCCGGGGTTCCGCCCTTCGAGCTGGGGATCCCCTCGCGGGTCTTCGGCAGCGCCGTGGACGAGGCCGGCGAGGCCCTGTACGAGGTCGTCGTCTGCACGGCCGACGGCCGCCCCGTGCTCAGCGACGCCGGGTTCACCATCCAGCCCGCCGCCGGGCCCGAAGCGCTCGCCGCCGCCGACACCGTCATCCTCCCGCCCACGCACGCCATGCCCGAGCTGGCCCGCGGTGGCCCGCTGCCGCCCGAGGTTGCCGCGGCCATCGCCGGCATCCGCCCCGGCGCCCGCCTGGTCTCGATCTGCACCGGCTCCTACGTGCTCGCCGCCGCCGGGCTGCTCGACGGCCGCCCCGCGACCACGCACTGGAACCTGGCCCCCGAGTTCCGCAGGGCCTACCCCCGCGTCCTCGTCGACGAGGACGTCCTGTTCGTCGACGACGGCGACGTCCTGACCTCCGCCGGGGTCGCCGCCGGCGTCGACCTGTGCCTGCACCTCATCCGCCGCGATCACGGCGCGGCCGTCACCAACCGGGCCGCCCGGATGTGTGTCGTTCCGCCCTGGCGCGACGGCGGGCAGGCCCAGTACATCGACCGGCCCGTCCCCGAGCCGACCGTCGCCACCACCACCGCCACCCGCGCCTGGGCCCTGGAGCGCCTCGCCGAGCCGGTCGCCCTCGCCGAACTGGCCGCGCACGCCCGGATGAGCCTGCGCACCTTCACCCGGCGGTTCCGCGACGAGGTCGGCATGACGCCGGTGCAGTGGCTCACCGCCCAGCGGCTCGAACTGGCCCGCCACCTGCTGGAGTCCAGCGACCTGCCGGTCGACCTGGTCGCCCACCGCTCCGGCTTCGGTTCGGCCAACTCCCTGCGTCAGCACATGCGTTCCGCGCTCGGCGTCTCACCGATCGCCTACCGGCGGACCTTCCAGCCCGCATCCGCATGACCTGTGGGGTAATCGCCGCCGCGGCCGCGCGCTGACAGGATCGGATCACCGGCCCGGACCGACGGGCCGATCCACAGGGGAGCAGACCATGACCGCGTACGCCATCGCCCACCTCCGCCCCGAGACCATGAACGAGGACGTCCTCGATTACATCGAGCGGATCCAGTCGACCATGGACCCCTTCGGAGGCCGCTTCCTCGTCCACGGCAAGGAGGTCGAGGTCCTGGAGGGCCCCTTCCCCGGCACCGTCGTCGTGATCGGCTTCCCGGACATCGAGAACGCCCGCGCCTGGTACGCCTCCGACGCCTACCAGGCCATCCTGCCGCTGCGCACCGGCCACATCGCGGGCGAGGCGGTCCTGGTCGAGGGTGTCCCGGCCGACTACGACGCCTCGAAGACCGCCGCCCGCCTGCGCGAAGCCGCGGGGCTCCGATGAACCCCGCCGTCTACGTCCTCGGCGGACCGGACGGGTACGGCGGCATCGAGGACGACTGGGGGGCCATCGGCCTGGACCTCGACCTGCTGGCCGGCCCGGACGTCGTGCTGATGCTGATGCGCCGCACCTGTGCGGACGGGCGGCCCCCTTCCTGGTTCGCGGACGAGGACGTCCAGGCGGGCGTCCTGGTGGACCCGGACGCCAAGGTCCTGCTGCTGTTCCTGCTGGAGGGGCCGTCCGTCGCGATGCGCACCCGCCGGGCGGTGTTCGCCCTCCTGCGGGCCGCCTGGCCCGGCTGGGAGGTGCGCTGGTCCTACGGGGGCCAGACCGGCCTGCGGGCCCACGTCGGCCTCGACCCGGCGGACGACGCCGGCCGCGACAGGCCGGTGTGGCCCGATGACGTGTTCGAGGCGAGTGCTCCGGCCCTGGCACACCCGGACCCGGACGTCACCGTCGTCACCGTGGACGGCCCGGACCGCTGCCACCTGATGGGCTTCGGCCTGGAACACCCGGTGATGCAGGGCCCCGCCCTCCTCGACCGGCTGGAGGCAGTCACCGACCACGGCGCCCACCACGAGCTCGCCGAGTCCGGCCTCCACATCGACCAGGTGCGGCGCCGGGTCGGCTGGTGGCACACCGGTTACCAGATCCACCCCGACACCGTGGCCGCCCGCTGGCCGGGCTGGACCGTGGAGTTCTGGGAGGACCGCTGGGCCGAGCACCGCGCGGCCTCGGGCGGCCGCTTCGATCCCACCGAACCGGACGACACCGCCGCCCTGACCGCCGTACGGGACGCGGCGCTGGAGCACTGGTCGGTGATCCCGGGCCACGAGCACGCGGGGCTCCTGTGCCTGGTGGGCCTCGGCCTGCGGGGCCTCACCACCCGGCAGGCCGCAGCCGCCAGGGCCGCGATCCAGGATGCGTACCGCGGGACCGCCGGAGCCTGACGGGGTGCGAGCATGGGCGGTATGGCTACTCACTTGATCACCGGTGCCGGATCCGGCATCGGCGCCGCCGTCGCGGCCCGGCTGCACGCCCGCGGCGACGACCTCGTCCTCCTCGCCCGGGACGCCGGCCGCGCCCGCCAGCTCGTCGACCGCTACCCGGGCGCCACGTCCCTCGTCGGCGACCTCGCCGATCCCGACCGGCTCTCGTGGGCGTTCTCCAAGCAGGCCATGCCCGAGCGCATCGACTCCCTGCTGCACATCGCCGGGATCGTGGACCTCGGACCGGTGGGTGAGCTCCGGCCCAAGACCTGGCACCAGCAGCTCAACGTCAACCTGATCGCGCCCGCCGAGGTCACCCGGCTGCTCCTGCCCACCCTGCGCGCCTCCAAGGCCACCGTCGTCTTCGTGAACTCCGGCGCCGGCCTGTCCGCCCACGCCGACTGGAGCGCGTACGCCGCCTCCAAGCACGGGCTCAAGGCCCTCGCCGACTCGCTGCGCGCCGAGGAGAAGCCCCACGGCATCCGCGTCACCTCCGTCTATCCGGGCCGCACCGCCAGCCCCATGCAGGCCAAGGTGCACTCCCAGGAGGGCAAGGAGTACGACCCGGCCGCCTGGATCGACCCCGAGTCCGTCGCGACCACGATCGTCATGGCCGTCGACCTGCCCCGCGACGCCGAGGTCAACGACCTCAGCGTCCGGCCGGGCCGATGAGCGCGGGCGCCACCGGCGTCGGGTCGCTGCCCGGCGGCGACGCCCGCGAGGCCGCGAAGACCGTCACCGGGTCCTTCGAGGAGTTCCCCTACCTCGCCGAGCTGCCCGCCCGGGGGCCCGGCGCGGACATGATCGGCCGTTCCCTCGGACTGCTCGTCGACATGTACGCCCACGTCGAGCCCAGCGGCTGGCGGATCAGCGACCGCCCGGGACGGGACTCGAAGCGGGCTCGGTCCTGGCTCGGCGAGGACCTCGACGCGCTGGAGGAGTTCACCCAGGGGTACACGGGCAAGCTCAAGGTCCAGGCCGTCGGTCCGTGGACGCTGGCCGCCGCCCTGGAGCTGCACGGCGGCGAGGCCGTGCTCAAGGACGCCGGAGCCTGCCGGGACCTGGCCGGATCGCTGGCCGAGGGCCTGCGCGAGCACCTGGCCGATGTACGCAAGCGGATCCCCGGCGCCGACGTCGTGCTCCAGCTCGACGAGCCGTCCCTGACGGCCGTGCTGCTCGGCCGGGTCCGCTCGGCGAGCGGCTACCGCACCTACCGCGCCGTCGACCGGCAGGTGGTCGAGGGCACGCTGCGCGAGGTGTTCGCCGTCCACGACGGGGACGTCGTCGTGCACTCCTGCGCGCCCGAGGTGCCCTTCGCCCTGCTCCGCAGGGCCGGTGCCACGGGGGTCTCGTTCGATTTCTCGCTGCTCACCGAGCGCGAGGACGACACCATCGGAGAAGCGGTCGAGGGCGGCACGAAACTCTTCGCCGGAGTGGTGCCCGGCACGGACGCCCCGTTGTCGGACCCGGGCGGTAGCGTCATGGGTGTCAGGAAGCTTTGGCGCAGGCTGGGGCTGGCCCCGGGGACTCTGGCGGAGTCCGTCGTGGTCACCCCGTCGTGCGGTCTCGCGGGCGCTTCACCCGCATACGCCCGCGCGGTGCAGGCGCATTGCGTCAGGGCGGCGAGGTCGCTCGCCGACAACCCTGAGTGACGGTCGAAGACGGGCCACGGGAGGACACGGCATGGCAGCCGAACAGCAGGACACGGCAGTACCGGCGGCGGTGCGTGAGCAGCACGCGCTGCTGGCCGAGCAGGTCGAGGAGCACCGCTTCCGGTACTACGTGAACGACCAGCCGGTCGTCAGCGACGCCGAGTTCGACCAGCTGCTGCGCTCGCTGGAGGCACTGGAGGAGCAGTACCCGGAGCTGCGCACGCCCGACTCGCCCACCCAGAAGGTGGCCGGGGCGTACGAGACGGACTTCGCCTCCGTCGTGCACCGGGAGCGGATGCTCTCCCTCGACAACGCCTTCGACGACGAGGAACTGGCGGCCTGGGCCGAGCGGGTGGCCCGGGACGTGAACACCTCGGACTACCACTACCTGTGCGAGCTCAAGGTGGACGGCCTCGCCGTCAACCTCACCTACGAGAACGGCCGTCTCACCCGGGCGGCCACCCGCGGCGACGGCCGCGCCGGTGAGGACATCACGCCCAACGTCCGCACCATCACCGAGATCCCGGACCGGCTGAAGGGCGACCGGATCCCGGCCCTGGTCGAGATCCGCGGTGAGGTCTACTTCCCGATGGAGAAGTTCCAGGAGCTCAACGCGCGCCTGGTCGAGGCGGAGGGCAAGCCCTTCGCCAACCCGCGCAACGCGGCGGCCGGTTCGCTGCGGCAGAAGGACCCCAAGGTCACCGCCAGCCGCCCGCTGCACATGGTCGTGCACGGCATCGGCGCCCGCGAGGGCTTCGAGATCGAGCGCCAGTCGCAGGCGTACGAGCTGCTGCACGAGTGGGGTCTGCCGACCGCGCAGCACAACAAGGTGGTCGCCACGCTCGCCGAGGTCCGGGACTTCATCGCGGACTTCGGCGTGAACCGGCACTCGGTGGAGCACGAGATCGACGGCGTGGTCGTCAAGCTCGACGAGATCGCCCTCCAGGGCCGGCTGGGCTCCACGGCGCGCGCCCCGCGCTGGGCGATCGCCTGGAAGTACGCGCCCGAAGAGGTCAACACCAAGCTGATCGACATCAAGGTCGGCGTCGGCCGCACCGGACGCGTGACGCCGTACGCGCAGGTGGAACCGGTGAAGGTGGCGGGCTCCGAGGTCGAGTTCGCGACCCTGCACAACCAGGAGGTCGTCAAGGCCAAGGGCGTCCTCATCGGGGACACCGTGGTCCTGCGCAAGGCGGGTGACGTCATTCCCGAGATCCTCGGCCCGGTGGTGGACCTGCGCGACGGCAGCGAGCGGGAGTTCGTGATGCCGGCGATCTGCCCCGCGTGCGGGACGGAGCTGCGGCCGATGAAGGAGGGGGACATCGACGTCCGGTGTCCCAACGCCCAGACCTGCCCGGCCCAGTTGCGCGAGCGGATCGCCTACCTGGCCGGCCGGCAGTCCCTGGACATCGAGAACTTCGGCATGGTGGCGGCGGCCGCGCTGACCGGCCCGCTGGAGCCGGCCGAGCCTCCGCTGCTGGACGAGGGCGACCTCTTCGACCTGACCATCGAGCAGCTGCTGCCCATCAAGGCGTACGTCCTGGACCCGGACAGCGGGCTGCCCAAGCGGGACCCGAAGACGGGCGAGGAGAAGATCGTCACGGTCTTCGCCAACCAGAAGGGCGAGCCGAAGAAGAACGCCCTGTCCATGCTGGAGCACATCGCCGCAGCCAAGGACCGTCCGCTCGCCCGCATCATCAACGGCCTGTCGATCCGTCATGTGGGACCGGTCGCGGCCGAGGCCCTCGCCCGCGAGTTCCGTTCGATCGAGCGCATCGAGCAGGCCACCGAGGAGGAGCTGACCGCCACCGAGGGGGTCGGTGCGATCATCGCCGCCTCCCTCAAGGAGTGGTTCGCCGTCGAGTGGCACCAGGAGATCCTGCGCAAGTGGCGGGAGGCCGGGGTCCGGATGGAGGAGGAAGGTTCCGCCGAGGAGGAGGGGCCGCGGCCGCTGGAGGGGCTGACCGTCGTCGTCACCGGCACTTTGCAGAGCCACACGCGGGACGGCGCGAAGGAGGCCCTGCAGAGCCGCGGCGCCAAGGTCACCGGATCCGTGTCGAAGAAGACCTCCTTCGTCGTGGTCGGCGACAACCCCGGCTCGAAGTACGACAAGGCCGTGCAGTTGAAGCTCGCCGTCCTCGACGACGCCGGATTCGCCGTGCTGCTGGAGCAGGGGCCCGAAGCGGCACGCGAGGCCGCGCTCCCGGTGGACGGCGGAGCCGAAGGGGAGTAATACCGAAGAGGGAATCGCCGAAGGGGAGTAGCGAAGGCGAACGGAAGCGTGGCGTGCGGCCGTACGGGCGGGCGTACGCCAGGCGCGGTGGACGGTGGTAAAAGGCCGGTACAAGGCTGGTCGCAGGGCGGTGAGCTGTCGGATCATCGGATGGGTGACAAGGGGGTCCTGGTCCAAACTCACCCGTTCGGCGGATACCGTACTGATGAGGATGGCTGGGTCGCATTCGGGCAACCACTGCCGACCGCTGCCCCTGGGAGCCTCGCGCGTCCTACTGTTGAGGGGTGCGCCTGTCGTGCACGGCTGCAGGATGCGATTTCGGCCGTGGTGGCATGACATCGGGGCCATCGCGTGACATCGGCATCGCCGGCTGTGAGAGGTACGGGCATGAAACCCACCGAAAGCGCCGACCCGTCACCTGAATTCGGCGGGGAACTCCCGTCCATGCGGGCGGGCAGGGCGGGCAGACTCGGTGTCCTGGGTCCCAGGACACCGGAGACCCGGCCGATCGACACCGGTGCGGGCGGACAGGAGCGGCGCGGTGCGCTGCCCTTCCTCGTGGTGGGCCTCGCCGTCGCGGTGCTCACCATCGGCATCGTCTCCACGCTGAGCGATCGTCATGCGCTGTTCCCCGGCGGGCCGGTCGGCTGGGCCCTGGCCCTCCTCACCGGGATCATCGTCGGCCACCTGGTCGCCCTCGGCCGCGACCGCTGGTGGGGCGGCACCGGATCGGGCGCAGCCCTCACCCTCGGGGTGCTCGTCCTGTACGGGTGGGTCCCCGCCGGACTCGTCTCGCTGGCGGTGGTCTCGCTGGTCGGGGCCGCGCGCCGGCACCGCTGGCGGCAGGGCCTGCTGCACGGCTCCGTGGACATCCTCGGCATCGGCGCCGGGGCCCTCGTCCTCGCCGCCTTCGGCGAGGTGCCCTCCGTCGAGACCCCCTGGCTGCCCGCCTTCTGGGGGCTGGAGGCCGTTCCCGAGATCGTCCTCGTCGCCGTCGCCTACCTCCTCGCCACCCGCTTCCTGCTCTGGATCGCGCTGGCCCCGCGCGGCGGCGGGCTGCCCACCGTCGCCCGGACCGCCCTGCTCCGGCAGGCATTAGTAGCCGTGGCGCTGCTCGGCATCGCCCCCCTGATCTGCGTCGTCGCCGTGGCGCAGCCGGTCCTGCTGCCGCTGTTCGCCGTACCGCTGATCGCGCTGGACTCCACCCTGTGGATCGCCCGGGCGCGCGCCGAGGAACAGCTGAGGGACCCGCTGACCGGGCTGCCCAACCGGCAGTGGCTGCTGGAGCGGGCCTGGTCCGCCCTGGACGAGGCCGAACGGTCGGGCACCCGGGCGGCCCTGGTGCTGATCGACCTGGACCGCTTCCGGGCGGTCAACGACACCCTGGGGCACCTCGCGGGCGACCGGCTGCTCCTTCAGATCGCCGAAAGGCTGCGCCAGGCCCTGCCCGAGGACGCCGAGGCGGCCCGGCTCGGCGGCGACGAGTTCGCCGTCCTGCTCCCCTTCGCCGACTCCACCACCAGCGCCCAGCGCATCGCCCGCCACCTGGTCGCGGAGCTCAGCTCCCCCCTCGACCTGGACGGCCTGACCCTCGTCCTGGAGGCCAGCGCGGGCCTCGCCGTCTTCCCCGACCACGCGCTCGACGCCGAGGGACTGCTGCGGCGCGCGGACGTGGCGATGTACCAGGCGAAGCGCGACCGTACGGGCGTGGAGGTGTACGAGTCCAAGCGGGACAGCAACACCCCCGACCGCCTCGGTCTCCTCGGCGACCTCCGCAGGGCCCTGGACGCCGGCGAAGTGGAACTGCACTACCAGCCGAAGGTCCGCTTCGACGGCCAGGTGGCCGGGCTCGAAGCGCTGGTGCGCTGGGTCCACCCGGAACGCGGGCGGGTGTCCCCGGACGAGTTCATCGCGATCGCCGAGACCTCCGGGCTGATGCCCCACCTGACCGAGTACGTCCTGGAGACCGCCCTCGCCCAGGTGGCACGGTGGCGGGCCCAGGGCCTCAAGGTCCCGGTGGCCGTCAACGTCTCCCCCCGCGACGTCCACACCCCGGGCTTCGCGGGCGCGGTCGCCGCGCGGCTGGCCCGCCACGGGGTCCCGGCGAGCGGGCTGCAGCTGGAGATAACGGAACACGTCCTGCTGGAGGACCCCCAGCGGGCGGCGGACACCATGGCCGGTCTCACCGGCCACGGCGTGAAGATGTCCCTGGACGACTTCGGCACCGGCTACTCCTCTCTCGTCCACCTGCGCCGCCTGCCGGTCAGCGAGCTGAAGATCGACCGGTCGTTCGTCGGCCGGCTGGCGGTCGACGCGCAGGACGCGGAGATCGTCCGCTGCACGGTGGACCTGGCGCACTCGCTGGGCCTGCTGGTCGTGGCGGAGGGCGTGGAGGACGACGAGACGTGGGAGCGGCTGCGGGACCTGGGCTGCGACGCCGTCCAGGGCTGGCTGGTCGCGGCCGCCATGCCACCGCAGGAGGCCACCGCGTGGCTGCTGGCCCGCGGCGAACGCGGCTGGCGCCGCCCGGCGGACATCATGGCCGAGCTCGCGGCCGCCGAGGCCGACGCGGTCTGACCCAGCGCCTCAAACGCCGGCGCGGCTGTATTCCAGCCCCGCCGGCGATTCAGGCGCGGGCCCGGGCGGCGCCCGGGAGGCTCGGCGCGAGGCCCGGGCCAAACCGTTTCGCAGGCCGAGCGCCGCGCCCCATAGGATTGGGTCCGAAACGAAACATCCACCCACCCCCAGAGGATCGCTGCATGCCTGGCATTACGCGCGAGGAGGTCGTCCACCTCGCTCGGCTGGCGCGCCTTGAGCTGTCCAGCAACGAGCTGGATCACTTCGCCGGACAGCTCGGCGACATCATCGGCGCGGTCGCCCGCGTTTCCGAGGTCGCCGACCAAGACGTCCCGCCGACCTCCCACCCGCTGCCGCTGACGAACGTCATGCGCGCGGACGAGGTCCGTCCGTCGCTCACCCCCGAGCAGGCGCTCTCCGGTGCTCCCGCCCAGGAGCAGCAGCGTTTCAAGGTGCCGCAGATCCTGGGGGAGGACTAACAACCATGGTCGACATCATCAAGCTCACGGCCGCCGAGACCGCCGAGAAGATCGCCTCCGGCGAGCTCACGGCCGTCGAGGTGACCGAGGCCCACCTGGCCCGCATCGACGCCACCGACGAGAAGGTCAACGCCTTCCTGCACGTGGACCGCGAGGGCGCGCTCGCCCAGGCCCGCGCCGTCGACGCCAAGCGCGAGGCCGGCGAGAAGCTCGGCCCGCTGGCCGGCGTGCCCCTGGCCCTCAAGGACATCTTCACCACCGTCGGGATCCCGACGACCGTCGGTTCGAAGATCCTCGAAGGCTGGATCCCGCCGTACGACGCCACCCTGACGCGCAAGCTGAAGGAAGCCGACGTCGTCATCCTCGGCAAGACCAACATGGACGAGTTCGCCATGGGGTCCTCCACCGAGAACAGCGCCTACGGCCCCACCGGCAACCCCTGGGACCTCACCCGGATCCCCGGCGGCTCGGGCGGCGGCTCCGCGGCGGCCCTCGCCGCCTTCCAGGCCCCGCTCGCCATCGGCACGGACACCGGCGGCTCCATCCGCCAGCCCGCCGCCGTCACCGGCACGGTCGGCGTGAAGCCCACGTACGGCGGTGTCTCCCGCTACGGCATGGTCGCCTTCTCCTCCTCCCTCGACCAGGGCGGACCCTGCGCCCGTACGGTCCTGGACGCAGCCCTCCTGCACGAGGTGATCGCCGGGCACGACCCGCTCGACTCCACCTCCATCGACGCCCCGGTCCCGCCGGTCGTCGAGGCGGCCCGCAACGGCTCGGTCGCGGGCATGCGCGTCGGTGTGGTCAAGCAGTTCGCCGGTGAGGGCTACCAGGCCGGTGTCGTCCAGCGCTTCAACGAGTCGGTGGAGCTCCTCAAGGAGCTCGGCGCCGAGATCGTCGAGCTGGACTGCCCGTCCTTCGACCTCGCGATGGCCGCGTACTACCTGATCGCGCCGTCCGAGTGCTCCTCGAACCTGGCCCGCTTCGACGCCATGCGCTATGGCCTGCGCGTCGGAGACGACGGCACCAAGTCCGCCGAGGACGTCACCGCCCTGACCCGCGAAGCCGGCTTCGGCGACGAGGTCAAGCGCCGCATCATCCTCGGTACGTACGCGCTCAGCTCCGGCTACTACGACGCGTACTACGGCTCGGCCCAGAAGGTCCGCACGCTCATCACCAAGGACTTCGAGAAGTCCTTCGAGCAGGTCGACGTCATCGTCTCCCCGACGACCCCGACCACCGCCTTCCCCATCGGCGAGCGCACCGACGACCCCCTCGCCATGTACCTCGCGGACCTGTGCACCATCCCGACCAACCTGGCCGGCAACTCCGCCATGTCGCTCCCCTGCGGCCTGGCACCGGAGGACGGTCTCCCGGTCGGGCTCCAGATCATCGCCCCGGCGATGAAGGACGACCGGCTGTACAAGGTCGGTGCCGCCGTCGAGGCGGCCTTCGTCGCACGCTGGGGTCACCCGCTGCTTGAGGAGGCACCGTCCCTGTGAGCACCAGTGCACTGTCCAAGGCCAAGGGCTTCAAGAAGTCCAAGACCGGCACCTACCTGTCGATCGGCACCACCGCCTTCGGCGCGATCAGCGTGATCAAGCAGGTCAAGAAGGCCCGCAGCGAGAACGACGTGCTGAAGCTGGTCGACGCCGCCGTGTCCGCCGCCGCCATCGTCACCGGCCTCGCGATCCTGTACCGCGAGCTGAAGCGCCTGGGCGACGACGACGTCCTGCTGGGCTGAGAGGGAAAGTTTCACCGTGACCACCTTCACCGAACTGCTGTCGTACGAGGACGCTCTCGCCTCGTTCGACCCCGTCATGGGCCTCGAGGTCCATGTCGAGCTCGGCACCAAGACCAAGATGTTCTGCGGCTGCTCCACCGAGCTGGGCGCCGAGCCCAACTCGCAGACCTGCCCCACCTGCCTCGGTCTCCCCGGCTCCCTGCCCGTCGTCAACGCGATCGGCGTCGAGTCGGCCATCAAGATCGGTCTCGCGCTGAACTGCGAGATCGCCGAGTGGTGCCGCTTCGCCCGGAAGAACTACTTCTATCCGGACATGCCGAAGAACTTCCAGACCTCCCAGTACGACGAGCCCATCGCCTTCAACGGCTTCCTGGACGTCCAGCTGGAGGACGGCGAGATCTTCCGTGTGGAGATCGAGCGCGCCCACATGGAGGAGGACACCGGCAAGTCGCTGCACGTCGGCGGCGCCACCGGCCGTATCCACGGCGCGTCCCACTCCCTGCTGGACTACAACCGCGCCGGCATCCCGCTCATCGAGATCGTCACCAAGCCCATCGAGGGCGCGGGCGAGCGGGCCCCCGAGGTCGCCAAGGCGTACGTCGCCGAGCTGCGCGAGGTCATCAAGGCACTCGGCGTCTCCGAGGCCCGCATGGACAAGGGCCAGATGCGCTGCGACGTGAACCTGTCGCTGCGCCCGACCCCCGAGTCCGCGTTCGGCACCCGCTCGGAGACCAAGAACGTCAACTCCCTGCGGTCCGTCGAGCGCGCGGCCCGCTACGAGATCCAGCGCCACGCGGCGGTGCTCTCGTCGGGCGGCTCGATCGTGCAGGAGACCCGGCACTTCCACGAGGAGGACGGCTCCACCACGGCCGGCCGCATCAAGGACAACGCCGAGGACTACCGGTACTTCCCGGAGCCCGACCTGGTCCCCGTCGCCCCGGCCCGCGACTGGGTCGAGGAGCTGCGCGGCGGTCTGCCCGAGATGCCGCGCGTGCGCCGCAACCGGCTGCGCGAGGACTGGGGCGTCACCGAGCACGACATGCAGTCGATCCTCAACGCGGGCGCGGTGGACTCCATCGTCGCCACGATCGAGGCGGGTGCCGACTCGGCCGCCGCGCGCAAGTGGTGGATGGGCGAGCTGGCCCGTAACGCCAACGAGCAGGGTGTCGTCGTCGACGAGCTGCCGATCACCCCGGTGCAGGTGGCCCGGGTCGCGGCCCTGGTCGCCGACGGTTCGCTCAACGACAAGCTGGCCCGCAAGGTCCTCGAAGGCGTCCTCGCCGGCGAGGGCAGCCCGGACGAGGTCGTCGAGAAGCGCGGCCTGAAGGTCGTCTCGGACGAGGGCGCGCTCGGCGCGGCCGTGGACGAGGCCATCGCGGGCAACGCGGCCATCGCGGACAAGATCCGCGGCGGCAAGATCGCCGCGGTCGGCGCCCTGGTCGGAGCGGTCATGAAGACCACCCGCGGCCAGGCAGACGCGGCGCGCGTCAAGGAGCTCATCCTGGAGCGCCTGGGCGTCTCCGAGTAGTCCTCCACGGCACGTACGACGGCCCCGCACCGGAACCTCCCGGTGCGGGGCCGTTCGCGGTTCCGACTGGGTGCGGGTGATCGCGCGCGTCGGGCGCGGGGTCGGTGGGATCAGGGGTGGGCCGGTGGATATCGGTGCGATGGTCATCGCGCTGGCGGGTGTCGCGGGCACCCTGGGCGGCGCGCTGCTCACCCAGCGGGGCGCCGAGGGGCTGGAGCGGTTCGCCGTACTCGGGTACTCGCTCGGCGGGAACGTCGCCGTCCGGATCGCCACGCGCCATCCGGAGCGGGTCACCGCGCTCGTCCTCACCGCCACCTTCGCGCGGGGCGGGAACGGGCTGCAGCTGATCGGCGGCCTCTGGTCCGAGCTGGCCGCGCGGCGGGAGAACGAGCTCCTCGCGCGGCTGCTCGTACCGCTCGCGTTCAGCGAGGGGGCGCTGGAGTCGCTGACCCCCGAGCAGGTGGAGGCCGTCGTGCGGGACACCGCCGCCTCGGTCCCGCCCGGGAGCGGCGACCACGTCGACCTGATCAACGGGTCCGACCTGCGGGCCGAGGCCGCGCGGATCGACCTGCCGGCGCTCGTCATCGCGACGACCGGGGACCGGCTCGTGCCGCCGGCCCTCCAGCGGGAACTGGCGGACGCGCTGCCGGGCGCGCGGGTCGCGGAACTGCCCACCGGGCACCTTCCGTTCGCCGAGCGCCCGGCCGAATGGGCCGCCCTCGTCACCGGGTTCCTGGCGCGGCCCGCGGCCCGGTGAGCGGACCGCCCCCGCGTCAGCGCGCCAGCTGCGGGCCCGCGACGACCACCTTGCCGATGTCGCACCCCGCTTCCACCTTGATGCGCAGCCGCAGGGCGCCGCTGACCTCCACTCGCTTCGTGACGGGCTTGCCCAGCGCGACCAGTTCGGAGAACGCGGCGGGCTGGCCGTCGAGCGCGATGGTGACGCGGCCCTTCTCGTTGGTGGAGCCGTCGTCGATCCCGGCCGTGAAGTCCAGGTACTTCCACTCACGGTTGAGGTCGAACTCCGCGATCGCGTCGCCGCTGCACCCCAGGTCGGCGATGAACGCCGCGCCGTACTGCTTGGTGTTGATCTTCGCCGCTCCCACGGTGAACTCGCCCAGCCCGTCGACGGCGTTCATGACGGTCAGATCGGCGGTGTTGACGCCCGGAGCGACGCCCCCCGCAGGCTTGGACGCCGAGCCGGTGGGCTGGGTCAGGGGCGTGTCGTCACCGGTCCCGGACGGGCTGGGGGACGGGGAGGCGGACGGGGACGGCCCGCTGGAGCTCGCCGCCCCGGCGGGCTTGTCGCTCCCGGCTGCCCGGTCCGCCCCCTGGTCCTTGTCCTTCAGCAGCTGTACGCCGACCACCGCCAGGGCGGCGAGTACCAGTACCCCGGCCACCGAGCCCAGGACCAGGCCGGTCCGCCGCTTCTTCTTCGGGCGTACGGGCTCCGGCGCGGGGGCCGGGGCCGGGGCCGGGTTCAGGTTGTACGTCGGCCCGTACCCGGCGGGCACCGGTGCCGGCTCCGGCAGCGACTGCGGCTGCGGGACGGGGGTGACGGCGGTGGCGGGCTCCGGGACGGTGGCCGGTTCCGACTGCACGGGCTGCGCCGGCTGGACCGGCTGCGCGGTCGGGGTGTACGCGAGGGGCACCGCCACCGGAGCAGCCGCGGGCGGGGCCACGGGCGGCGGAGTGACGGGCTGCGGCGGGACCACCGGCGGCGGCGGGGCTGCCGGCCGGGGCGGGGCCTCCTGGCCGGCCCGCTGCGAGGTCGCGGTGGTCGTGGACACCACGGCGTGCCGGACGTCCTTCATCCAGCCGGCCAGGCTCACCGGCCGCTTCCCCGGATCGGCCGCGTAGATCGAGGTGATCCGCGCCCGCTGCTCGGCGTCCAGCACGGCGATCTGCGGCAGCGCGGTCAGCGCCTGCGCCAGCTGCTCCGGCGTGGCCGGCGGGGACTGCCCGCTCAGCAGGAAGTACGCGATCGCCCCGAAGGCGTACCGGTCCGTGCCCGGTGTCCGCTTGCCGTCGAAGACCTCGGGCGCCGCGTAGCCCGGGGTGAACCAGACCTCGGCCGTCTGGTGGTCGGCGGTCAGTTTGCTGAGCCCGAAGTCCACCAGCGTGGCCTGCCCGTAGGCGTCGACCATCACGTTGCCGGGGGAGAGGTCGCCGTGGATCACCTGGCGCCCGGACGGGGTGGCCTTCCCCGAGTGCAGCCAGTCCAGTACGTCCGCCAGCTGCTCCAGCGTGCGCATCACCTCACGCCGCTCGGCGGCGCTCGCCAGCGTCCGCTCGGCCCGCCAGTCCCGCAGGTCGAGCCCGTCGACGTGGTTCATGACGAGGACGAGCGCCCGCCCGGTCAGGGTCGAGGACTCCCCGGGCCGGTGGATCGGCGGCCCCTCGAAGTGCTCGCGCACGCCCACGACACCGGGCCGGTGGACGAACCGCAGCAGCTCGGCCTGCTCGTTCCACTTCTGGCTGATCCGGTCGAAGATGTCCGGCGTGATGGTCGTCTTGGAGTCGAGGACCTTGACGACCACGGGTTCGGATCCACCGGCGAGTTCGATTTCGGCAAGATAGAGCACGGCCTCTCCGCCGCGCCCGATCGAGCGGAGCAGACGGTACCGGTCGGCTGCCGAATCCGGACCGATGTGCAGGTTCTGACTGGTCAATGTCCCCCACCTCAAGGTGCTTTGAGAGGCCATCAGCTTCCAGGGGCGAGGTGTGCGAGGTCAATGGGAATCGGCAATCCCCATGAGGGTTCACCCCTTTCACTTACGGGTAACCCGGTGCCCGGACATGCCACCGGGCGCCCGGTCCGCAGAACCACCCCGTGGGCGGTGTCCGTTCGCCGGGCGCCCGGTCGAAGGGGCGGGCGCGGTCAGCCGGTTGCCGACGTGGACCCCGGGGCGGTGAAGAAGGCCAGCCGGGCCGGCTTGGCCGGGAGGTAGACCTCGGGCAGGTCGATCTCCGGGAGGACGACCTCCGGCCCGAGCACGAAGCCGGTGCGCTCCATGCGGGCGATGGCCTTGGTGTTGCGGGCGTCCGGTTCGACGACCACGCGCCGCGCGGCACCGTCGGAGAACACGAACCCGATGAAGGCGGCCATCAGGGCCCCGGTGAAGCCGCGCTCGGCGGCGCCCTCGGTCGGGCCGATCAGCAGGTGCACGCCGACGTCCCCGGGCTGGACCTCGTAGCACTCGCTGACGCGGTCCTCGGCGCAGTCGTACGTCTGGAACAGCGCGACCTGCTCGCCGTCGCGGCTGACCATGAAGGCGTGGTGGGTGGTGCGGCGGTCGACGTCCTCGTAGATCTCCTGGACCAGTTCGCGGCTGGCCTCGCCCATGCCCCAGAAGCGGGCCCGCTCCTGAGTGACCCAGCTGTGGATCAGCGCGGAGTCGGCGGCCGGGTCGACGGGGGCGATGGTGACGGTGCCGAAGCCCTCCACGACCTCGGTGTGCACGGGCTGTCTGACGGAGGGGGCGGAGGTCATATCGATTCCTTGGTGAGACGGGTCCAGTCGGTGACGACGGGGACGAGTTCGCACTGTGCCCACAGGGGCAGCTGGTCGCGGTGGTGGGGTGAGCCGGTGACACCGTCCGCGCCCAGCGGGACCGCCCAGAGGCTGTCCTCGCGGCGGGCGAGGTCCCATACGTAACGGGCCGCCGATGCGCGGGCGGTGAGATCGGTGAAACCGGGAACGGTGGAGGTGGCGTTCACGCAGTCGTGGTCGCCGCCGAGGCCGGGCCAGTCCGTGGGCTCCGGGCCGGGCACGGCCTGCCAGGGGGTGAGGCGGTGCACCTCGGACCAGGCGGTGTCGGGGGTGCCGGCCGCGGCCGTCTCCTCCAGCGCGGCCCGGACGTGCGCCGCACGGTCGAGGCCGGGCACGAGGGAGGTGGTGAGCAGGCCCTCGAGGGCGTATCCGATCTTCGGGACCAGGTACAGCCAGGGGTGGAAGACGGCCGGGCCGGTGGGCCCCCCCCACAGGCCCTCGAAGACGGGGTCGGCGGCGAAGCGGCGTACGGTCGCGCTGCGAAAGGCCGAGAAGACGGTGGCGTCGGTGCTGTCGGCCGCCATGTGCCGGTCCCAGGCGAGCAGCCGGGTCCGCAGGGCCCGCGCCGCCGGGGTCAGGTCCTCGAAGCCGGGCAGCAGCGCGAGCAGCGGCGCGGCCGAGGCCAGGTGCGTGTCCCGGTGTACGTCGGCCATCGCCTTCGGGGACCAGTCCGCGGAGCCGCTCAGCAGCTCGCGGATGCGGTTGGCGCGGTGCGGGGGCGCGAACTCCACGCCGAGCGGGGAGGCGATCCCGCGCGCGTTCGCCATGACGGCGAAGCCCTGCACCGGCTCGGTGGGGGTCGGGGCCCAGCCCTGCCAGGCGTGCTGCGGGTCCCAGGCGGGCACGGGACGCAGCCGGTTGGTCCGGTGGCGCAGCGGCACGGCGCCCGCGACGCGGTGCAGCAGGCCGCCCTCGCTGTCGGCGGCGTGGACGACGTTGACCGGCTCGGCCCAGCCGTCGAAGGCGCGGTCGATGTCGGCGACGGTGCGGGCGCGCAGGAGCGCGGGCAGGGCGGCGAAGCCGACGTCCCGGCGGACCCTGGGCGGGTAGCGCAGGGAGAGGGTCTGGGCGCTGCCGTCGGTGTGGGCGTCCGCGTCGGCGTCCGCCCCGGGGTCGCCGTCCGCGTGGATGATCACGGGGCCGCGGGGGGTCTCCAGGATCTCCACCTCGACGTCGTCGCCGCCGGCCACGGTGATGGTCTCGGTGTGGCGGCTGACGGGCTCCCAGACGCCGTCCGCGCCCAGGGCCTCGACGCCGTCGTCGCCGCGGCGCAACTGCTCGACGTACAGGTCCTGGTAGTCGGACATGGCGTTGGTGATCGCCCAGGCGGCGGTGCCGGTGTGGCCGAAGTGGCCGAGGCCGGGGACGCCGGGGACGGCGAGCCCGAGGACGTCGTAGTCCGGGCAGGAGAGACGTATCTGCTGGTAGACGCCCGGGTCCTCGATGAACCGGTGCGGGTCGCCCGCGATGATCGCCGAGCCGGTGGCGGTGCGGTCGCCCGGCACCAGCCAGCCGTTGCTGCCGGCGGTGCCGGGGCCGTCGGTGGCGAAGAGGGTGACGGCCTCGTCGCCGAGGGCGCGGGCGACGCGCTCGCGCCACAGCTTGGTGGCGAAGCCGGCGAACAGGATGTGCGTGGCGATCCAGATGGCGAGCGGTACCCACGGCTGCCAGGGCGCGGGGGTGAGGCCGGTGCGCGCGAAGCGTTCGTCGCGGGCGGCGCCGGCGGCGAGCCCCTCGTTGACGCCGTCCACGTAGGCGCGGACCCAGGCGGCGGTGTCCGGGTCGTCGGCCTCCATGGCCTCGTAGCAGCGGCGGGCGGTGTCGGCCAGCCGGCACTGGCGGGCGAAGCGGTCCCAGGTGACGGCGTCGGCGCCGAGGAAGGAGGCGCTGGAGCCCTCGGCGCGGTGCCGCTCGACCTCGAGCTGCCAGGCGCGGTCGAAGGCGGTGACGCGGCCCTGGGCGTGGACGAGCCCGAGTTCGCCGGATGCGCGCAGGTGGGGGATGCCCCACTGATCGCGGTAGACCCCGTAGGATTCCGGGGTCTCCACGAAGGGCTCGCCCCGGCCGGCTCCGTACGACCGGGCGTCGCCGCTCTCGCTGCTGACACTGCTCACGCTGCTCACACTCTTCCCCGACGGGCGTTTAGGTTAGGCTGACCTAACTATAGGGGCGCTAGGGGAGGGGCTGGACATGGCGGTCGGCAAGGGCTGGGAGGGCGTGGTCCTCAAGCTCATGCGGGGCAAGGACTTCACGTTCACGGTGACGGGAACGGAAGACCTCACGGAGGACTACCGCCGCGTGAGCTTCACGGACGGCGGACTGCTGGCCGCCGCCGGAGAGTCGCTGCATCCGACGATGTGGGTGCGCGTGTGGTTCCAGGGCGCGGGCAAGCCGCACCAGCGGGCCTACACGCTGGTGGACCCGGATCCGCAAGCGGGCACCTTCAGCTTCGAGTTCGCCCTGCACGACGGCGTCGCCAGTGCCTGGGCGCGCGGCGCGAAGCCGGGCGACACGATCGACGCCACCGTCCAGGGCACCGGATTCACGGCCCCGGCGCCCGCCCCGGAGCGGCTGCTCGTCATCGGGGACGCGGCGTCCCTCCCGGCGATCAACTCGCTGCTGGACACGTACCCGCAGACCCCGGCGACCCTCTGGTTCGAGACGCAGCACGACTCGGACGCACAGCTCCCGATGCGGGTGGAGCAGGGCCGGCACGACATCCGCCGGGTGCGGCGCGACGGTACGGCCCTGGCCGACCGGGTACGAGCCGAACTGCCCGAACTGGTCGGGGACCCCGAGACGGCGTTCGTCTGGCTGGCGTGCGACACGGCGACGACGCGCGGCCTGACGGCCTACCTCCGCAAGGAACTCGCGCTGCCCAAGCACCGGGTGAACGCGCTGGGCTACTGGCGGCCGGAAGCCTGAGACGGATCCGCGGCCTCGCCCGCGGCCGCGGCCCGTCCGGCACCCGGTGGTGCGGACGGGCCGCAGAGGTGGACGGGCCGCAGGGGTGCAGGGACCGGCTACCGGATGGACACCTTGCAGGCGCTCACCGCGGTCCCGTTGGTCACACCACCCTTGGTCAGGCCGCTCACGCACGTCTCGTGGTCACCGGAGTACCCGGAGGAACACGCCGCGCGGACGGACTCCGGGGCCTCGCCACCCTGTAGCTCCCGCTCCACCTGGTTGATGCAGGCCGAGACGTCCGCGTGGGCGGCGGGGGCCGTGAAGGCCGCGCCACCGAGTACGAGGGCCAGGCCGCTGAGGACACCTGCGATACGGGTCGACGTGCGCATGGGACGCACCTGCTCTCCGGGATCGTCGCGCGGCCCGGGACCTGGAGGCGCCGGATCCGCGTGGGAACTGCGCCGAGCGCACGCGGCCGGCGCGGGCCACGGGGCCCGGGTCCCCGGCCCGGACCGGCTCGGCGGGGAATTCCCCTCCTTCGTCCGACGCTAGAGCAGCCCTCCGCGACCCGCACCCGGACAGCCCTTAGGCGCCGGTGGTGCCGTCGATCCCCTCGCGGAGGAAGTCGGCGTGGCCGTTGTGGCGGGCGTACTCGTGGATGAGGTGCAGCATCACCAGGCGCAGCGAGGCCTCCTCCTTCCAGCTCGGCACGTACGCCGTCACGTCCAGGGACTCGGCGGCGGCCTCGATGCGGCGGGCGTGCGCGACCTCGTCCTGCCAGGCGGCGAACGCCTCGGTGCGGCTGGAGCCCGAGGCGTCGTAGGCGGCCTGGAAGTCGTGGGTGTCCGACCACAGATGGGGCAGGTCCTCGCCGTCGAGGACACGGCGGAACCAGTGTCTCTCCACCTCGGCCATGTGCCGGACCAGCCCCAGCAGGGACAGCGTGGACGGCGGCATCGAGGCGCGGCGCAGCTGCTCGTCGTCGAGGCCCTCGCACTTCCAGGCGAGGGTGGCCCGGTGGTAGTCGAGGTAGGTCCGGAGGGTCTCGCGTTCGTCGCCGGTCAGGGGCGGGTCTATGCGTTCCATGAGGAGATCCTGCCCGCTGCTCCTGGACCGATCCAGCCCTGCGGGAGCTACCGGGCAGCCGTCCACAGGTACGGCACCGTCACGCCCAGGACCCCGAAGCCCAGCCGTTCCAGGATCGGGCGGCTGTCGTCCGACGCGTCCACCTGGAGGTACGGGATGCCGAGCTCCGCCGCCAGACGGGCGCGGTGGGCGACCAGCAGGCGGTAGATGCCCCGGCCGCGCCACTGCGGGAGCGTGCCGCCGCCCCAGAGGCCCGCGAAGGCCGTGCCCGGCCGCATCTCCATCCGGGCCGCGCTCACCGGGGTGTCGCCCGCCATCGCGACCACCGCGGCGATGGTCTCCGGCTCCTCGCGCAGCCGGCTGAGCAACTGCTCCCGGATCCGCGGCCGCTCGGTGCCGAAGGCGCCCGCATGGACCTCCATCATCAGGTCCACCCCGGCCTCGTCCGTCACCACCCGCAAGGTGATGCCCTCCGGCGGCTCCACCGGCAGCTTCGCGAGCTCGGACGCCAGGCCCACCATCAGGGTCTCCGGCGGCTCCGGCACGAAGCCCGCCGCCCGGAGCCGGTCCCCGAGGTCCGCCGGCCGGTCGTGGTCGTACAGCTTCCACTCGAACTCCGGACAGCCGCGCTCCCGGAAGAACGCCACCTGCACCGCGATCTCCGCATCCGCCGTCTCCTCGTCGAGGTCCGACCAGAGCACGCCGTTCCACCCGAGCCCCGGCACGGCGTGCCGTACGACGGCTCCCGCCCGCTCCACGCTCGCGTGCGGGGCGTCCGCCTGCGCGCCCTCGCGCTCCTCGGCGTCGAACCGGGCGCGCACCTTCATCAGTTCATCAAGATCGATCGGCATGCCCCCAGCTGACCAGCCTCCGGGCGGTCATGACAACTGCATTAGCCTCACCCCCGTGAACGACGACTCCACCATCTACACCGGTAAGGCCACCCCCGACGCCGCCGCCGACCGCGGCTGGCTCCTCGGCCACTTCAAGGACCCCTCCGATCCCCGCCACAGCGAGGACGTCGAGATCAAATGGGGCGTCCACCCGGAGGGCGACGAACGGGAGCGGTGGGCGACCGCCGAGAAGCGCACCGCGCTGCTGGTACTGATCAGCGGACGCTTCCGGCTGGAATTCCCGGGGCGCACCGTCGTCCTCGCCGAGCAGGGGGACTACGTGCTCTGGGGGCGCGGCGTCGACCACTCCTGGTACGCGGAGGAGGACGCCGTGGTCCTGACCGTCCGGTGGCCCTCGATCCCCGGCTACCGGGTGGACGAGCCCGAGGGGCAGTTGGAGGCCGGGGCCGTGGGCCGGTCCGCCCTGTGACGATGCACACGAAAGGGGCCAACGATCACGAAACGCTGAGATCGTGGAGGATGTAGACCATCTGCGCCGAACCCTCCCGAGGCGATCCCCCGGGCCCGTCGGCCTGGCCTTCACGCGTTCATGCGTTCTTTGCGACGGGCTGCCCCCGGTAAAGACCCGAACCACCAGGGAGCACGTCCGTTGGCTGTAATCGCACGCTGGTGCATGCGCCACCGTCTGCTCACCGTGCTGATCTGGCTGCTCGCACTCGGCGCCACCGCGGCGGCCGCAGCGACCGCCGGGTCGGCGTTCTCCAACGACTACGAGGTCCCCGGCACCGAATCCGGCAAGGCGGACGCACTCCTGCGCGAGGGCTTCCACGGCCAGGGCGGAGACACCGACACCATCGTGTGGCGGGCCCCGCAGCACCAGAGCGTGCGCACCCCGGACATCGAGCAGCGCATGGCCCGGGCGCTCGACGCCGTCGCGGAGCTCCCCGGCATCGGATCGGTCGCCGGACCCTACGGTCCCGGCCCCGAGAGCGCCGCGCAGATCAGCCCCGACGGGCGCACCGCCTACGCGGTGGTGACCTTCGGCCAGCAGGCCGACTCCGTCCCCAAGCCCCAGGCCAGGGCCCTCGTCGAGGCGGCGAAGAACCCCACCACCGAGGCCGGCGGTGTCCAGGTCGAACTGGGCGGCCGCGCCGTCCAGCTGACCGAGGCTCCCACCGCGCACCTCGCCGAGGTCATCGGCGTCGCCGTCGCGGCCCTGGTCCTCTTCCTGGCCTTCGGCTCGCTCGCCGCGAGCCTGCTGCCCATCGCGACCGCCCTGGTCAGTGTGGGCACCGCCTATTTCGGCATCACCCTGCTCGGACACGCGATGCCGGTCGCCGACTTCGCCCCGATGCTCGGCACCCTCATCGGCCTCGGCGTGGGCATCGACTACGCGCTGTTCATCGTCACCCGGCACCGCAAGGGCCTGGCCCGCGGCAGCACGGTCGAGGAGGCGGCCGCGAACGCCGTCGCCACCACCGGCCGGGCCGTCGTCTTCGCCGGCGCCACCGTCTGCATCGCACTGCTCGGCATGCTGGTGCTGCGGCTGAACTTCCTCAACGGTGTCGCGATAGCGGCTTCCGTGACGGTGGTCCTGACGGTCGCCGCCTCGGTCACCCTGCTGCCCGCCCTCCTCTCGTACATCGGCCTGCGCGCCCTCTCGCGCCGCGAGCGCCGCAGGCTCGCCGTCGACGGCCCGGAAGCCGGGCAGACCTCCGGCTTCGCCGCCCGCTGGTCCGTCTTCGTCGAGCGGCACCCCAAGCTGCTGGGCGTCGTCGCCACCGCGGTCATGCTGGTGCTGGCCCTGCCCACCCTCTCCCTCCACCTGGGGACCTCCGACCAGGGCAACAACCCGGCCACCTCCACCACCCGGCAGGCCTACGACCTGCTGACGGACGGCTTCGGCCCCGGCGCCAACGGCCCGCTCACCGTCGTCTCCCGGCTGGACGGCGCCGGCGACCGGCTCGCCGTGGACCGGCTGGCGCAGGCGCTCCGTACGACCGAGGGCGTCGCCTCCACCGGCCCGGCCGTCCTCAACCGCAGCGGCGACACCGCCGTCCTGACCGTGGTCCCGGACTTCGCCCCGCAGTCCCGGGCCACGAGCGACCTCGTCGACAGACTCCGCCAGGACGTCATCCCGACTGCCGGGCAGGGCAACTCCATGGAGATCCACGTCGGCGGTGTGACGGCCGCCTACGACGACTTCGCCGAGGTCATCATCGGGAAGCTGCCGCTGTTCGTCGGCGTGGTCGTCGCCCTCGGCTGTGTGCTCCTGCTGCTGGCCTTCCGGTCCATCGGCATCCCGCTCAAGGCGGCGGCCATGAACATCGCCGCCGTCGCCTCCTCCTTCGGCGTCGTGGTCGCGATCTTCCAGTGGGGCTGGGGCAGTGAGCTGCTGGGCCTGGGCAGCGCCGGCCCCATCGAACCCTTCCTGCCCGTGATCATGGTGTCCGTCCTCTTCGGGCTGTCGATGGACTACCAGGTCTTCCTCGTCAGCCGGATGTACGAGGAGTGGCTGGAGACCGGCGACAACAAGCGGGCCGTGCGCGTGGGCCTCGCCGAGACCAGCCGGGTCATCAACTCGGCCGCCGTCATCATGATCTCCGTCTTCCTGGCCTTCGTACTCAGCGGCGACCGGATCATCGCGATGTTCGGCATCGCGCTCGCCGCGGCCGTGGCCCTCGACGCCTTCGTGCTGCGCACCCTCCTCGTCCCGGCCCTGATGCACATGCTCGGCGGGGCCAACTGGTGGCTGCCCGCCTGGCTCGACCGGCGCCTGCCCCGGATCAGCATCGAGCCCCCCGAATGCCGCCCGCATGCGAAACTTCCGGGGCAGCGGCCCACCGCGGACCTCGTCACGAGCGAGGACGGCGCCGAGCCCGCCCCCGCCTCCCGGTGATCCGGCCACCCGCCGCCCGATACCCAAGGAAGACCCAGGATGTTCTCGATAGACCTCGCCGAAGGGGCCCAGCTGTTCCCGCTGGAGGCCCGGCACGCCCAGGAGTTCTTCGCGCACATCGAGCGCGGACGTGAGTTCATAGGCCAGTACGTCGGCTTCCCGGACCGGGCCTGCGACCTCGACTCCGCCCGGGCCCTGCTGGCCAAGTACGCGGCGACGGCCGGGGAGGACGGCGCCCGGTTCTTCGGCATCCGGCTCGACGGCACCCTCGTGGGCGGGGTTCTCTTCCCCGCGTTCGCGGCCGGGACCGGCAACTGCGAGATCGGCTGCTGGCTGGAGCCCGACGCGGCCGGCCGCGGTCTGGTGACCAAGGCCTGCCGGGTCCTGATCGACTACGCCTTCGGCGAGCGCGGCATGCACCGCATCGAGTGGCACGCCGCCTCCGGCAACAAGAAGAGCCTCGCCGTGGCCGCGCGCCTCGGGATGACCCGCGAGGGCGTCATGCGGGAGAACCACCTCCACCACGGAGTCCGCCAGGACACCGAGGTCTGGTCGATCCTCGCCCACGAGTGGGCCGCGACCCGGTCCGCGTAGCTCCCGGGAGTGTCCGGCGACGGGCCCCGCAGACCGCGGGGCCCGCCCGAGCCACAACCTGCGGATTCTCAGCAAAATCTCAGACAGGGCGCCTACGGTGCCCCGCATGGACACCGAGAAGACCCCCGCCCCGAACGCCTCCGAGGCGGACACCACCCCGGCCGACCTCACCAAGGCCGAGACCCCCCGGCCCGCCGCGGCCGAAGCCGACTCCGCGGTCACCGACGAGGTCACCGACACGGACACCGACACGGACCTGGACGACGAGGCGTTCGCCGAGGACCAGGCCGAGAACGAGGAGCCCGGCCACGTCGGATCCGCTGCCTCCGCGATCGTCGCCGCCGGGCTCGGCGTCGTCGCCCTCAGCGGAAGCTGGGTCGCGGGCATCGTGTCCGAGCGCGCGAGCGTCGCCGCCCGCCTCGAGCTGAGCCAGGCCGCCGACGCCAACGCGCAGATCGCCGCCCAGTTCGTCGACCCGTGGCACAGCACCGCGATGGTGAACGGGATCTTCTCCGCCCTCGCCCTGATCATCGCCACCTTCGTGCTGGCGCTCCCCGCCTTCAGCAGCCCCGAGCCCACCCTTCCCACCTGGGTGCGGTCCGTCTCCTGGGCGGCCATCGGACTGGGCGCCCTCGGCGTCCTGCTCTTCGTCCTCATGTACTTCGACCTCCTCCTCGCCATCCCCCAGGCGGCCACGCCGGGCGCCTAGGCAGTGCCTTAGGTCCTCACGGACCTCCCCGGGGCTCCCCGGCCCCGGACTAAGGCGACCCGCCCCCGGCAGATGCGGCATGCGACCGATGTGCCGGTACCCCCTGGGACGCGAATCTTGGATCACACCGAACGAGGTGCCCGAGAAACGCGACCAGGGAGTACGAGATGTTCGAGTACGAGATCGCCACCGCCGTCCGCAGCGCCGACCTCATGCGCGAGGCCGCCGAGTACCGCACGGCCCGGGCGGCCGGGAAGGCGCACCGCGCCTCCTCGCCGAACCACGAAGCCCGAAGGCCGGTGAGAGCGTTCCGGAACCGGTTCACCCGCTCCGCGCCACACACCGCGTGAACTGACAGGTGATGAGAAGTGCTCCGGTGGCGAGTGCCGCCGGGCAGGACGCCTGTGCGATGCTCGGCGGCGTGGAGACCAGATCTGTCAGCCCGGTGTTCGTCGGCCGAGCCGACGAACTGGCCGTACTCACCGACGCACTGACCCGCGCAGCGGGCCGGGAGCCGCAGGCGATGCTCATCGGGGGAGAGGCCGGAGTCGGCAAGACCCGCCTCACCGAGGAGTTCCTCTGCGAGGCGGACCGCCGCGGCGCCGTCGTCGCCGTCGGAGGCTGTGTGGAGATCGGGGCGGAGGGACTTCCCTTCGCCCCGTTCTCGACGGCCCTGCGCACCCTGCACCGCCTGCTGCCCGAGGAGCTCGCCTCCGCTGCCGCCGGCCAGGAGGACGAACTCGCCCGCATCCTCCCCGAGCTCGGCGAGACCCCGCGCGGCCCGCACGACGAGGAGAGCACCGCCCGGCTCTTCGAACTGACGGCCCGGATGCTGGAGCGCCTCGCCGCCGAACGCACCGTCGTCCTCGTCCTGGAGGACCTGCACTGGGCGGACACCTCCACCCGGCACCTGCTCTCCTACCTCTTCCGCACCCTCGGCAGCGGCCGGCTCGTCATCGTCGCCACCTACCGCGCGGACGACGTGCACCGGCGCCACCCCCTGCGCCCGCTCCTCGCCGAACTCGACCGGCTCCGCACCGTCCGCCGCATCGAGCTGTCCCGCTTCAACCGGGCCGAGGTGCGCCGCCAGCTCGCCGGCATCCTCGCCGCGCAGCCCGACGAGGACTTCGTGGACTCCGTCTTCGACCGCTCGGACGGCAACGCCTTCTTCGTCGAGGAACTCGTGGCCTCCAAGGAGAGCGGCTGCCGCACCGGACTCACCGAATCCCTGCGCGACCTGCTCCTCGTCCGGGTCGAGGTGCTCCCCGACGAGACCCAGGGCCTGGTGCGGATCGTCGCCGAGGGCGGCTCCACCGTCGAGTACCCGCTGCTGCGCGCCGTCGCCGGGCTCACCGAGGACGAGCTGATCGAGGCTCTGAGAGCCGCGGTCGGGGCCAACATCCTGCTCGCCACCCCCGACGGCGACGGCTACCGCTTCCGGCACTCGCTGGTCCGCGAGGCCGTCAGCGACGACCTGCTGCCCGGCGAGCGGGCCCGCGTCAACCGCCGCTACGCCGAGGCCATGGAGAGCGACGGGTCGCTGGTCCGCGCCGAGGAACGGGTCATCCGGCTGGCCAGTTACTGGTACCACGCCAACGATCCCGCCCGGGCGCTGCCCGCCGTACTGGCCGCCTCCGTGGCGGCCCGCCGCCGGCACGCCTACTCCGAGCAGCTGAGCCTGCTGGAGCGGGCCATGGACCTGTGGGACAGCGCCCCGGAGGACGTCCGCGAGGCGCTTCGCCCGGCGGACTACACCGACGTGTACCCGCCGTGCGGCTGCGACCCGGCCACCACCCCGCTCCAGCGGCTCGACCTGCTGGCCGAGGCGACGGTCGCGGCGCGCTACGGCGGCGAGCGCGATCGCGCCCTGAAGATCACGAAGACGGCGCTGCGCCTGCTGGAGGACGACCGCGACCCGCTGCGGGCCGCCTGGTTCTGGACCGAGCGCTCCCGGCTGATCGCCAGCCTCGGGCGCGGCGACGGCTGGGAGGAGATCGCCAAGGCGCAGGACCTCGTCCGGGGGCTGCCCCCGTCCCAGGTGCACGCCGAGGTCCTGGTCCGGGCCGCGAGCTGGGGCATGCTCCACAAGCCGGGCCCCGGCAATCTCGCCGCCGCCGAACGCGCCGTTGAGTACGCGCGGATGGTCGGCGCCGAGGAGACCGAGCTGAACGCCCGGATCACGGTCGGCTCTCTGCTCACCGACTCCGGCGACGGCCCGGGCGGCCTCGCCGAGATGCACGCGGTCGGGAAACGGGCCACGAAACTCGGGCTCACGATGCTGGCAGGGCGTGCGCATATCAATCTCACCTCTCAGCTGGAAAGCATGGGCCGGTCCCGCGAAGCCGTGGAACTGGCCGAACAAGGGGCCGAACTGGTCCGCAAGTCCCGGCTCCTGGACAGCGAGGCCTGGGTCTGCGGGAACATGGCCGAGAGCCTCTACAGCCTCGGCCGCTGGGACGAGGCCGCCGCGGCGGCCCGGCGCACCCTGCTGGTGGGCCAGAGCGCGGCCCCGCGCGGCTCCGCCTCGGCGCGCCTCGCCTACCTGGCCCTGGCCCGTGGCGAGTTGACCGAGGCGGCCCACCAGCTCGCCGCCGCCCACACCCACTTCGGCACCCACGAGACCCAGCCCCAGCACCGGATACCGCTGTACCGCCTTGCGATCGGAGTGGCCGCGGGGGAGGGCCGGATCGCCGACGTCCGCACCGAGATGTCCTCAGCCGCCGCCTACGGATTCCCGCTCGGGCAGCACCGCTACGCCTGGCCGCTGCTGCTCGCGGCCGCCACCGCGGAGGCCGACGCCCGGGGGCTCCCGGCCGCCGAGGCCGGCCGGGACGCCGCCCTGGACGTGCTGCGCACCGCCGCCCGCTCGCTCGCCACCCCGGTCCCGGTGTGGACCGCCCATGCCGAGTACGTCCGGGCCGAGCTGCTCCGGGCCGAGGCCCGGGACACCCCCGCCGACTGGACCGCCGTGGAGCACGCCGTCCGCCCACTGGAGCGCCCGTACCTGCTGGCCAGGGCCTGCCACCGGCTCGCGGAGGCCCTGCTGGCCGCCGGTGACCGGGGGCCCGCGGCCGGCCTGCTCCGCGAGGCCTACGCCACCGCCGAGCGGATCGGCGCACGCAGGCTGCGCGAGGACCTGGCCCTGCTGGCCCAGCGCGCCCGGATCCCCCTGATCGACTCCGACACGGCCGCGGTAGCGCCCGTACCGGAGACCGACCCGGTCGAGGCCCTCGGGCTGACCAGCCGCGAGCGGGACGTACTGCGCCTGGTGGCGGCCGGCAGCACCAACCGGAAGATCGCCGAGGAGCTCTTCATCTCCCCGAAGACGGCGAGCGTGCACGTCTCGAACATCCTGGCGAAGTTGGGCGTTACCGGCCGCGGCGAGGCGGCCGCCCTCGCTCACCGGCTGCGCCTCTTCGCCGCGCCCTCCCCGGTCAGCCCCCGTCCGGAGGCTGCTCCTCCAGGCGTATGAGCACCTTGCCGGAGTCGAGGTCTATCGGACCCCGTCCCGGATCGTTGTCATTGACGTCGGTCCGGGACAGTTCCAGCCGCTTCTTCTCCTCGTCCGTGTGCTTGCTTCCCGGGTTGAACAGCTCCTCGATCATGTTGAACACCGCGCCCACCACGCCCTCCGCCCCCTGCCGGGGACATGCTGATCACCGCACCGTCAGGGTCAGGATCCTGTCGTCGCCCGCCTCCGGCGAGCCCCGTCCGTCCGTCTCGCTCGTGACCAGCAGCATGCGGTCCCCGCCGAGGGCCACCACCGTCCGCAGCCGGCCGTACTCGCCCTCCAGGAAGGCCTCGGGCTCCGCCGCGAGCCCGGTGCCGGTCAGCGGGATCCGCCACAGCCGGTTGCCCTTGAGCCCGGCCATCCACACCGAACCCTCCGCCCAGGCGATCCCGCTCGGCGAGGCCTCGTCCGTCTTCCACACGGCCACCGGATCCCGGAAGCCGGGCTTGGCCGCCTTCCCCTCGGCCTCGGGCCAGCCGTAGTTGGCGCCGGGCTCGATCAGATTCAGCTCGTCCCAGGTGTTCTGGCCGAACTCGGCCGCCCACAGCCGCTTGTCCTTGTCCCAGGCAAGGCCCTGCACATTGCGGTGCCCGTAGGAGTAGACGACGGAATCAGCCTCCGGATTGCCGTGCACCGGATCCCCGTCCGGGGTCATCCGCAGGATCTTGCCGCCCAGCGACTTCTTGTCCTGCGCGAGCCCCTTGTCGCCGGTCTCGCCCGTCCCCGCGTAGAGCATCTTGTCCGGGCCGAAGGCGATCCGGCCGCCGTTGTGGACGAGTCCCTTGGGAATGCCCCGGAACACCGTGTCCGGCGCGCCCAGTTGCTGTCCGGGAGGTCTCTGCTCGTCGTACCGCAGCCGGGCGATGCGGTTGTCGGACTCGGTCGTGAAGTAGACGTACACCAGCCGGTCCGAAGCGAAGCCTGGCGACAGGGCGAGGCCCATCAGCCCGCCCTCCCCGCCCGGGGCCACCCCCGGCACCCTGCCGATCTGCGTCACCTCGCCCGAGCCCGCCGCGACCCTGCTGATCGTCCCCTTGTCCCGCGAGGCGACCAGCAGGTCTCCGTCGGGCAGTGGCGCCACACCCCACGGCGACTCCAGCCCCTTGGCGACCTCACCGGTCACCGTCACGGTGCCCTTCGCCGCCGGGCCGGTGGCCTCCGGTGAGGCCGACGGTCTCCCCGACGGACCTGGTGACCCCGAGCCGGCCGCCGCCGTGCCCGGTGGAGAGGAGCCCGCCCCCGCGCCCGGGGCACCCTCCGGCGCGCATCCCGCCGCCAGCAGGGCTCCGCAGCCGGCCAGCGCCAGCGCCGCCAGCACATTCCGGCGCCGCCCGCCCGCGCCCTCCGACCCCACCCGCCCGGGAGAACTTCCGTATCGCATCGCCCTGCTCCTTCCGGTCCTCCGATCCTGCCTTTCATCTCTCTCAACAGCTCCGGCAGTTCGCGAAGTTCCACCACTCGTACACTCGATCGAGTGGTTGAGGGTCAGTCCCAGGCTCCCACCTCGACCGGGAGGTCCGCGATCTCGGCCAGGTCCGCGGCCGACAGCCGCACCTCCGCGGCCCGCGCGTTCTCCGCCGCCCAGGGCGCCCGGTCGGCCCCCGGCACCGGAACCACCTGCGGCCCCTGCGCCAGCACCCACGCCAGCGCCACCTGTGCGACCGTGACCTGCGGCCCGTGCCGCCGCGCCACCTGCCGCAGCCCCGCCAGCAGCACCTGGTTCGACGCCATCGCCTCCGCCGTGAACCGCGGATGCCGGGCCCGCACGTCCTGCGGCTCGAAGCCCTCGCCGGGCGTGAGGGTCCCCGTGAGGAACCCGCTGCCCAACGGCATCGCCGCCAGGAACCCCACCCCGCGCGCCGCGCACCACGGCAGCAGCTGCCAGGCCGCCTCCGGCGACCACACCGACAGCTCCGCCTGCACCGCGCTCACCGGGAACACCTGCTGCAGCCGCTCCAGGTGCCGCAGGGTCGTGCGGTACCCCCGGTCCCCGCTGCGCCCCGCCCCCGGCCCGGCCCCGGCACCCAGCGCGCAGAAACCGAGCGCCCGCACCTTGCCCGCGCCCACCAGCTCCGCCATGGCTCCCCAGGTCTCCTCCACGGGCACCTCCGGATCCACCCGGTGCAGCTGGTAGAGGTCTATGACGTCGGTCCGCAGCCGCCGCAGCGAGGCGTCGCAGGCCCGCCGCAGATAGCCGGGCCGCCCGTCGGCGACCACGTGCTGGTCACCCGCCCGCAGTCCCACCTTGGCCGAGACGAAAGCCTCGGACCGCCGCTCCCGCAGCACCCGGCCCAGGAGCAGCTCATTGGTGAACGGCCCGTACACATCGGCCGTGTCCAGCAGGTTCGACCCCAGGTCCAGTGCCGTGTGCACGGCGGCCAGCGACTCCTGTCCCCGCCGCCGCGAAGGCGCGTACGCCCAGCTCATCGGCATACAGCCGAGGCCGATGGCGCCCACGCTCAGCGCCCCCGCCCCGATCGCCCTGCGCTCCACCCCTGCGTCCCCCTCCCGCTCCGGCCCTCAAAGTAACGGCTTGATCCGGATGCCTTGGCATAGCCTCGTGATCATGACTGCAATGACCCCGGACGTCTGGCTCCCGTTCCCCGCCGAGGAGATCGAGGGCCTCCCCGACTCCTTCCGGTACCGCCTGTGGGACGGCGAGGACACCTTCCCGGCCGATCCGGCCGACTGCGTCTTCTACGTGACCCCCTACATGAAGTCCGCCGAGGTCACCGTGCGCCCGCTGGCGGCCATGCCCGCCGTCCGGGTCGTCCAGACCCTGACCGCCGGGATCGACCACGTACTGGGCGGCCTCGGCGACCTGCGGCCCGGCGTTCGGCTGTGCAACGCCGTCGGAGTCCACACGGCCAGCACCGCCGAACTCGCCCTCACGCTGACCCTCGCCTCCCTGCGCGGCATCCCCGGCATGGTCCGTGGCCAGGACCGGGAGGAGTGGCGATCCGGGTTCTACGACGCCCTCGCCGACAAGTCGGTTCTGATCATCGGTTACGGATCGATCGGCTCCGCCATCGAGGACCGGCTCGCGGCCTTCGAATGCGGGCGGATCGCACGGGTGGCGCGGACGGCGCGGACCACCGGACGCGGGCCCGTCCACGCCCTGGCCGACCTGCCCGGGCTCCTGCCGCAGGCCGACGTGGTGATCCTCGTGACACCGCTGACCGACGCCACCCGGGGCCTGGTCGGCGCCGACTTCCTCGGCCGGATGAAGGACGGCGCCCTGCTGGTGAACGTGGCGCGCGGCCCCGTCGTCGACACCAAGTCCCTGCTGGCAGAGGTCGAGTCGGGCCGGCTGCGCGCGGCACTCGACGTCACCGACCCGGAACCGCTGCCCTCCGGCCATCCCCTCTGGCATGCTCCGAATGTCCTGATCACGCCTCATGTCGGGGGCAGCAGCTCGGCGTTCGAGCCCAGGGCCAAGCGCCTGCTGGCCCGCCAGCTCACGCGGTTCGCGGCCGGAGAGCCCGTGGACCACACGGTGTTGATCACCGAGTGACGCGCGGTGCGCACGCTCCGCAGTCACCCGAATGCGCTCGGTGTGTCCAACTCCCCGCTCGGTAACGGAGCGTAGAGGAACTATGTCCCTGAGTGACGAAAGTGGTGTATCGTCCGGAAGAAGGGGCTGCGCCACGAACGTCTGGCGCTGGGGAGTGATCGGACACTTTGGGGGGCGACGGGCGATGCACGGCCAATGGACGAAGGATCCGATGCGGCACAGCCGCCGAAGGCGACGATGCGGTGCGCCGGAACCAGCCAGCGAGGGGGACCGGTGAGTACCCCGGGGGCGGCGCTCCTGGACCGGCCGTCCGTCTCGGGCGCAGGCAAGGGCCTGGCGATGCAGCTGCTCCTCGCGGTGGTCAGCGGCGGGTACGCCGTCGGCGCCGCCCTCAACTGGGGCTCGGAGGAAGTCGCCGAGATCATGGGCGACTTCGGGCTCAGCGCGGCCGGCCTGCTGGCCGCGGTCTCCTGCTACACCTACGCGAGGGCGATCGACAGCCGTGAACGCCCCGCCTGGCTGCTCTTCGCCTTCTCCTCCCTCATGGGCGCCGGCGGCAACGCGGTCTGGGGCTGGTACGAGGTGATCCTCGGCGAGGAGGTGCCGAAACCCTCGGTCGCCGACTTCGCCTTCCTCTGCTTCGCACCTCCCGCCATCGTGGGTCTGCTCGTCCTCGCCAAACGCCCCGTCACCCGCGCCGGCTGGGTGTGTCTCGGACTCGACTCCTGGCTCATCGGCGGCTCCCTGCTCACCCTCTCCTGGAGCCTGGCCCTGGCCCACGCGGCGCGGACCGCCCAGTCCGGCGCCCCCGGCAGCGTCCCGCGCGCCGCGCTCTCCCTCGCCTACCCGCTCCTGGACATCGCGCTCGTCTCAATGGTCCTGGTCCTGCACTTCCGGCGCAGCGAGACCAACCGCTCCGCCGTCAACACCGCCATCGCGGCGCTGGCCCTGACCGTGCTCAGCGACGCCCTGTTCACCTCGCCCCTGCTCAGTGCCGAGTACCAGTCCGGACAGCTGCTCGACGCCGGCTGGTTCGCCGGCTCGCTGCTGCTCGCGTACGCGCCCTGGGGCGCCCGGCGCCTCCACCCGGGCCCCGAGCCGGCCGGGCGCCCGCGCCAGGACCGGCCGCACAGCCGCCCGATCACCGGCTCGCTGCCCGCGCTCACCCCGTACCTCGCGGCCGCCGTGTGCACCCTCGGCATCCTCTACAACGTCGTGGACGGCCGGAAGGTGGACCGGATGGTCGTCTTCACCGGCTGCACCGTCGTCCTCGCCCTCGTCATCCGGCAGGGCATCATGCTCCTCGACAACATTGCGCTGACCCAGGAACTGGCCCAGAAGGAGAACCACTTCCGCTCCCTGGTCCAGGGCTCCAGCGACGTCATCATGATCGCCGCGCCCACCGGCACGCTGCGCTACGTCAGTCCCGCCGCCGCCGGGGTCTACGGCCGCGAGGCGGAGGAGCTGGTCGGCAGTGAGCTCGCCACCCTGATCCACCCCGACGACCTCGGCCGGGTGGTCCACGAGGTACGCCGCTTCCTCGCCGCACCGCCGACCGAGGAGCCCACCACCCGCATCGAGTGCCGCTTCAAGTCCGGCGGCGGCGAGTGGCTCAACGTGGAGTCCACCGTCAACCGGCACCAGGGCGGGCTCATCCTCAACAGCCGGGACGTCACCGAGCGCGTCCGGCTCCAGGCCCAGCTCCAGCACAGCGCCGAACACGATCCGCTGACCGACCTGCCCAACCGGGCCCTGTTCACCCGGCGCGTGCGCCAGGCCCTGACCGGCCGGCGCGCGGGCGACCGAAGCACCGCCGTGCTCTTCATCGACCTCGACGGCTTCAAGGCGGTCAACGACACCATCGGCCACCAGGCCGGAGACGAGCTGCTCGTCGAGGCCGCGCGCAGGCTCCAGGACTCGGTCCGGGCCGGGGACACCGCGGCCCGCCTCGGCGGCGACGAGTTCGCCGCGCTGATCCTGGGCGACGGCAACCGCGACCCCAGCGCCCGCGAGTACCAGGCGCGCGACATCGCCGACCGGCTGCGCGCCACCCTCTCCCAGCCGTACCGGATCGGCGGCAGCGAGGTACGGGTCGCCGCGAGCATCGGCGTCGCCTTCGCCGACCCCGGCATCACCCCTTCGGACCTGATGCGCAACGCGGATCTCGCGATGTACCGGGCCAAGGCCGGGGGCAAGGACCGCGTCGAGATGTACGCCCCGCAGATGCAGGCGGAGGTGGTGCGCAAGGCCGAGCTGGCGGGCCGGCTGCGGACCGCACTGCACGAGGGAGAGTTCGCCCTGCTGCACCAGCCCGTGGTCTCCCTGGCCACCGGCGAGGTGTCGGCCGTCGCCGCGCAAGCCCGCTGGCGCTCCGCCCAGGGGATCCTCTTCACCCCGGCGGAGTTCCTCCGGGTCGCCGAGTACAGCGAGGGCGGTGGGGGCGGAGCCGGTGGGGCGGGCGGCTCCGGCGCCCCCGCCGGAGCGGACGCCGCCCGCACCGCCGAGCTGGGGCGCTGGCTGCTGGAAGAGGCCGTGGAGCAGGCTGCCGACCGGCACCGGGCCGGGCACGACGTACCGGTGGCCGTACGGATGACCGCCCAGCGGCTCCTGGACCGGTCCATGCCGCTCGGCTCCGTGGAGGCGCTGCTGACCCGGCACGGGCTGCCGTCCGGGGCGCTGGTGCTGGAGCTCGCCGTATCCGACCCCAGAGTGCCCTTCGACGACCTGGAGCGACGCCTGACGGCCCTGCACCGACTCGGGGTGGGTATCTCCCTGGACGGCTTCGGCAGCGGCTACGCGGCCATCAGCGCCCTGCGCCGCCTCCCCGTGGACATGCTCAAGCTGGACCGGGGCCTGGTGGAGGGGGTGGCCGAGTCCGCCCGTCTGCACAAGATCACCGCCGGTCTCTTGCGGATCGCAAACGACCTGGGCATGCGCTCCGTCGCCGATGGGGTGGACCTGCCCGAGCAGGTCCTGGCGCTGCGCGCGATGGGGTGCACGCACGGCCAGGGAATGGCCTTTTCCGGCCCGCTGGACGAGTACAGGCTGCGCCGTGCGCTGGTGCGCGGTACGTTCCCAGTACCGGGCGGAGCGGCCCAACCAGCACTGGCCGGCGGCTCCCCCGGGGGCTCGATGGCCCTTCGTAGAGGCTCACATAATGAGACGCCCGTCCCACCTACTTGACATCACCCTCCCGCCAGAGGGAGGGTCAGTGCCATGCGCACCCGAATTCTCGTACTTGGAAAGCGCGTCGGCTGAAGCCGGGACCTGCATGTCCCTGCTCAACACCCCCGACGCGCTCCCCTCGCTTGCCTCCTGGCACGAGGGGTTTTTTGTTGCACTGGCACAGAGTCGAATCCGCGTAAAACCCTCAGCTTCGAGAAGAGAATGCCGATGACCGAGCAGGCCACCGGGGCCCACCATCCGCAGCCGCGGCCCCGTTCCGGCGGACAGCAGTCCGCCGCAGTTGAGCACGTCACGGGTGCGCAGTCCCTCATCCGCTCTCTCGAAGAGGTGGGGTGCGACACCGTTTTCGGAATTCCGGGCGGCGCCATCCTCCCCGCGTACGACCCGATGATGGACTCGAAGAAGGTCCGTCACATCCTGGTCCGCCACGAGCAGGGGGCCGGCCACGCCGCCACCGGCTACGCGCAGGCCACCGGCAAGGTCGGCGTCTGTATGGCCACCTCCGGCCCGGGTGCCACCAACCTCGTCACTCCGATCGCCGACGCGCACATGGACTCCGTCCCGCTCGTCGCGATCACCGGTCAGGTCTCCTCCAAGGCGATCGGCACCGACGCCTTCCAGGAGGCGGACATCGTCGGCATCACGATGCCGATCACCAAGCACAACTTCCTGGTCACCAAGGCCGAGGACATCCCGCGGACGATCGCCGAGGCCTTCCACATCGCCTCCACCGGCCGCCCGGGCCCGGTCCTGGTCGACATCGCCAAGGACGCCCTGCAGGCGAAGACCACCTTCTCGTGGCCGCCCACCCAGGACCTCCCCGGTTACCGGCCGGTCACCAAGCCGCACGCCAAGCAGATCCGCGAGGCCGCCAAGCTCATCTGCCAGGCCAAGCGCCCGGTCCTGTACGTCGGCGGCGGCGTCATGAAGTCCGGCGCGACCGCCGAGCTGAAGGTCCTCGCCGAGCTGACCGGCGTCCCCGTCTGCACCACCCTGATGGCGCTGGGCTCCTTCCCCGACAGCCACCCGCTGCACGTCGGCATGCCGGGCATGCACGGCAGCGTCACCGGCGTCACCGCGCTGCAGAAGTCGGACCTGCTGATCGCCCTCGGCACCCGCTTCGACGACCGCGTCACCGGCAAGCTCGACAGCTTCGCCCCCTTCGCCAAGATCATCCACGCGGACATCGACCCGGCCGAGATCGGCAAGAACCGCGCGGTCGACGTCCCGATCGTCGGTGACGCCCGCGAGGTCATCGCCGACCTGATCCAGGCCGTCCAGGCCGAGCACACCGACGGCAACGCCGGGGACTACACCGCATGGTGGAACGACCTCAGCCGCTGGCGCGACACCTACCCGCTGGGCTACGACCTGCCCACCGACGGCAGCCTCTCGCCCCAGCAGGTCATCGAGCGGATCGGCGCGCTCGCGCCGAAGAGCACGATCTTCGCGGCCGGCGTCGGCCAGCACCAAATGTGGGCCTCGCACTTCGTCAAGTACGAGGAGCCCCGCACCTGGCTGAACTCCGGCGGTGCCGGAACCATGGGCTACGCGGTCCCGGCCGCGATGGGCGCCAAGGTCGGCATGCCCGAGCGCACGGTCTGGGCGATCGACGGTGACGGCTGCTTCCAGATGACCAATCAGGAACTGGTCACCTGCGCCCTGAACAACATCCCGATCAAGGTCGCGATCATCAACAACGGTGCGCTGGGCATGGTCCGCCAGTGGCAGACCCTGTTCTACAACCAGCGGTACTCCAACACCGTCCTGCACGCCGACGAGACCGGCCACGACACGGTCGGCTCCCAGCTCGGCGAGTCCGTCGCGCCCCGCAAGGGCACGCGCGTCCCGGACTTCGTCAAGCTGTCGGAGGCCATGGGCTGCGTGGCGCTGCGCTGCGAGGACCCGGCCGACCTGGACAAGGTCATCGCCGAGGCCAACGCGATCAACGACCGCCCCGTCGTGATCGACTTCATCGTCCACGAGGACGCCATGGTGTGGCCGATGGTCGCCGCCGGCACCTCCAACGACGAGGTCATGGCAGCCCGGGGCGTCCGTCCCGACTTCGGCGACAACGAAGACGACTGAGCCGAGAGAGCCGAGAGAGAGAACGCCTCACATGTCCAAGCACACGCTCTCCGTCCTGGTCGAGAACACGCCCGGCATCCTCGCCCGGATCGCCGCGCTGTTCTCCCGCCGCGGGTTCAACATCGACTCCCTCGCGGTCGGCGTCACCGAGCACCCCGACATCTCCCGCATCACCATCGTCGTCAACGTCGAGGACCTCCCGCTGGAGCAGGTGACCAAGCAGCTGAACAAGCTGGTCAACGTGCTCAAGATCGTCGAGCTGGAGTCCCACAACGCCATCGAGCGCGAGCTCGTCCTGGTGAAGGTCCGCGCCGACAACGAGACCCGGTCGCAGATCGTCGAGATCGTCCAGCTGTTCCGCGCCAAGACCGTCGACGTCTCCCCGGAGGCCGTCACCATCGAGGCCACCGGCGGCTCCGACAAGCTCGGCGCGATGCTCAAGATGCTGGAACCCTTCGGCATCAAGGAGCTGGTCCAGTCCGGCACGATCGCCATAGGGCGTGGCGGCCGGTCCATCACGGACCGCAGCCTGCGCGCGCTCGACCGCAGCGCCTGACCCGCCCGGCCCGGCCCGGCGGACCCGTGAGCCGGGTCAGACACGCTCTGCTCGCATAGCGAGACCGAGAAACTCAGATTCCGTTCCCCGCCGTACGGTGGGAGCAACACCAGCGCACCAAGGAGATATCCCAGTGGCCGAGCTGTTCTACGAGAACGACGCCGACCTGTCCATCATCCAGGGCCGCAAGGTCGCGGTCATCGGTTACGGCAGCCAGGGCCACGCCCACGCGCTGTCGCTCCGTGACTCCGGCGTCGACGTCGTCGTCGGTCTGAAGGAGGGCTCGAAGTCCAAGGCCAAGGCCGAGGAGCAGGGTCTGAAGGTCGTCCCCGTGGCCGAGGCCGCCGCCTGGGCGAACGTCATCATGATCCTCACCCCGGACCCGCTGCAGGCCGAGATCTACGAGGAGTCCATCAAGGAGCACCTCGAGGAGGGCGACGCGCTCTTCTTCGGCCACGGCTTCAACGTCCGCTACGGCTTCATCAAGCCCCCGGCCAACGTGGACGTCGCCCTGGTGGCCCCGAAGGGCCCGGGCCACCTGGTCCGCCGCCAGTACGAGGAGGGCCGCGGCGTTCCGTGCATCGCCGCCGTCGAGCAGGACTTCACCGGCTCCGCCTTCGCGCTCGCGCTCTCGTACGCGGCCGGCATCGGCGGCACCCGCGCCGGCGTCATCAAGACCACCTTCACCGAGGAGACCGAGACCGACCTGTTCGGTGAGCAGGCCGTCCTCTGCGGTGGCGCCTCCGCCCTGGTCAAGGCCGGTTTCGAGACCCTGACCGAGGCCGGCTACCAGCCGGAGATCGCGTACTTCGAGTGCCTGCACGAGCTGAAGCTCATCGTGGACCTCATGTACGAGGGCGGCCTGGAGAAGATGCGCTGGTCGGTCTCCGAGACCGCCGAATGGGGCGACTACATCACCGGCCCCCGCGTCATCACCGACGCCACCAAGGCCGAGATGAAGAAGGTCCTCGCGGAGATCCAGAGCGGCGAGTTCGCCAACACCTGGATGGCCGAGTACAAGGCCGGTCTGCCGAAGTACAACGAGTACAAGAAGGCCGACGAGGCGCACCTGCTCGAGACCACCGGCAAGAAGCTGCGCAAGCTGATGAGCTGGGTCGACAGCGACGAGAGCTGATCTCGTGACGGTGGGGCCGGGACACGCGAGGTCCCGGCCACGCCGCGCGTCACGGGAGGTCCCCGGACGGACGGGGTACCGGGGTGTCGGGGCCCCGGGATTGCGGCCCTCGCGGCCGCGCGTTGTCCACCCCGGCCAACCACGGATGGGTGATCCTTCCGTACAGGCGGAAATCCGGCCCGTCAGCGCCACTACACTGCTCAACACATACGCGTCAGGCCCACAGTGTCGTGCGTCTTCCACGCGGCTACCCCCTCCACCGCCTGCGGCCGTCGGGACGGCCGTCCGCACTGGACTTGTGAGGACCCACGTGAGCTCGAAACCTGTCGTACTCATCGCCGAAGAGCTGTCGCCCGCCACCGTCGAGGCGCTGGGCCCGGACTTCGAGATCCGGCACTGCAACGGCGCGGACCGCGCCGAACTGCTGCCCGCGATCGTCGACGCCGACGCGATCCTCGTCCGCTCCGCCACCAAGGTCGACGCCGAGGCCATCGCCGTCGCCAAGAAGCTGCGGGTCGTCGCACGCGCCGGTGTCGGTCTGGACAACGTGGACGTCTCCGCCGCCACCAAGGCCGGCGTGATGGTCGTCAACGCCCCGACCTCGAACATCGTGACCGCGGCCGAGCTCGCCTGCGGCCTGCTCGTCGCCACCGCCCGCAACATCCCGCAGGCCAACACCGCCCTGAAGAACGGCGAGTGGAAGCGGAACAAGTACACGGGTGTCGAGCTCAGCGAGAAGACCCTCGGTGTCGTCGGCCTCGGCCGCATCGGCGTCCTGGTCGCGCAGCGCATGTCGGCCTTCGGCATGAAGGTCGTCGCGTACGACCCCTACGTACAGCCCGCGCGCGCCGCCCAGATGGGCGTCAAGATGCTGGCGCTGGACGAGCTGCTGGAGGTCGCCGACTTCATCACCGTGCACCTGCCCAAGACCCCCGAGACCGTCGGTCTCATCGGGGACGAGGCCCTGCACAAGGTGAAGCCGTCCGTCCGGATCGTCAACGCCGCCCGCGGCGGGATCGTGGACGAGGCCGCGCTGTACACGGCCATCAAGGAGGGCCGCGTCGCCGGCGCCGGCCTCGACGTGTACGCGAAGGAGCCCTGCACGGACTCCCCGCTCTTCGAGCTCGACCAGGTCGTCTGCACCCCGCACCTCGGCGCGTCCACGGACGAGGCCCAGGAGAAGGCCGGCGTGTCGGTCGCCAAGTCGGTGCGCCTCGCACTCGCCGGTGAGCTCGTGCCGGACGCGGTCAACGTCCAGGGCGGCGTCATCGCCGAGGACGTCCGACCGGGCCTCCCGCTCGCCGAGAAGCTCGGCCGCATCTTCACCGCCCTCGCCGGCGAGGTCGCGGTCCGCCTCGACGTCGAGGTCTGCGGCGAGATCACCCAGCACGACGTCAAGGTGCTGGAACTCTCCGCCCTCAAGGGCGTCTTCGAGGACGTCGTCGACGAGACCGTCTCCTACGTCAACGCCCCGCTGTTCGCGCAGGAGCGCGGCGTCGAGGTCCGTCTGACCACCAGCTCGGAGTCCCCGGACCACCGCAACGTGGTGACCGTGCGCGGCACCCTGTCGGACGGTCAGGAGGTCTCGGTCTCCGGCACGCTCGCGGGCCCGAAGCACCTTCAGAAGATCGTGGGCATCGGCGAGTACGACGTGGACCTGGCGCTCGCCGACCACATGGTCGTCCTGCGCTACACCGACCGTCCCGGCGTCGTCGGCGCCGTCGGCCGCGTCCTCGGCGAGGGCGGTCTGAACATCGCGGGCATGCAGGTCGCGCGGGCCGAGGAGCACGGCGAGGCGCTCGCCGTCCTCACCGTCGACGCCGCCGTACCGGCGGACGTCCTCGCGGACATCGCCACCGAGATCGGCGCCGTCTCGGCGCGCACGGTCAGCCTGGCCTGACCCTGCCGGGGTAGCGAAGCGAGGGAAGGGCCCGGGGGACATCCCCGGGCCCTTCCGCGTTCCGCCGGCCACACCCCGCAGCGGGCGGTTCAGTTGTACGTCGCCTCGTGGACGCGGTTCCCGGGAGTCCTCGCGGGCTCCGCCGCGGGCGGGGCGGGGGCTTCGATCCCGCGCATCAGAGCCGCGGCGAGCACGGCCGCCCCGAGCAGCAGCGCCGTACCGCCCCAGGCCGCGTAGTGCATTCCGTGGACGAACGACTCCCGCGCCAGGGCCAGTACCTGCTCGCCGGCCGGGCCTTCGAGGTGGTGGGCGGTGGCGACGGCCCCGCCCAGGGTCTCCCGTACCGCGGGCTCGGCGCCGGCCAGATCGGCGCGGTAGACCGCGGTGCCCAGGCTGCCGAGGACCGCCATGCCGAGCGCGCCGCCGAACTCCGTGCCGGTCTCCAGCAGGGAGGCGGCGGAACCGGCCTTCTCGGCGGGGGCCGAGGCGAGCGCCATGTCGGAGACCAGGGACATCACGGTGACGATGCCCGAGGCCAGTACCCCGGCGCCGGCCAGGATCAGCCACAGCGAGTCGGTGCCCACCAGGCCGATCAGGGCGAATCCGGCCGCGGCGAGGACGAACCCGCCGGCGATGACGTGGGCCCGGTCGGTCTTCTGGACCAGGGCCGCGCCGACCGGCGCCGCAGCGCCGATGACGACCGAGGGGGCGAGACTCCACAGGGCGGCTTCCAGGGTGCCCATGCCGAGCACCGACTGGAGGTACTGGGTGGTGAAGTAGGCCGAGCCCATCATGGCGAAGGCGGCGATGGTGTTCAGGCCGATGCCCGCCCCGAAGCCGCGGCCCCGGAACAGCGCCCGGCTCACCATGGCGTCGTCACGGGAGCGCTGGCGACGGACGAAGACGTATCCGAAGGCCAGACCGACGGCGAGGCAGCCCAGGTAGAGGGGTTCAAAGCCCTCTGCGGCGATCTCCTTGAGCCCGTAGACGACCGGCAGCACCGCGGCCATGGAGAGCGGGACGCCCAGCAGGTCGAAGCGGCCGGGGGCCGGGTCCTTGAACTCCGGCACCAGGACCGGGACCAGGAGCAGCAGGAGCAGCATCGCGGGCACGTTGATGAGGAAGACGGAGCCCCAGTAGAAGTGGTTCAGCATCACCCCGCTGAGCACCGAGCCGAGGGCGATGCCGCCGGTCATGGCCCCGGACCAGATGGCGATGGCCCGGCCGCGCTGCCTTTCGTCCTGGAAGAGGTTCCGCACGAGGGCCAGCGTGGAGGGCATCAGGGTCGCGCCGCCGATGCCGAGCAGGACGCGGGCCGCGATGAGCATCTCGGCGGTGGTGGCGCATCCGGCGCCGATCGAGGCGAGGCCGAAGGCGGTCGCGCCGATCAGCAGCAGCTTGCGGCGGCCGATCCGGTCGCCGAGCGAGCCCATCGTGATCAGCAGGCCGGAGAGGGCGAAGGCGTAGCTGTCGAAGATCCAGAGCTGCTGGGTGGAACTCGGGTCCAGCTGGTCGGTGATGGCAGGGATGGCGAAGTAGAGGACGGAGACGTCCATCGAGACCAGGAGCAGCGGCAGCAGGAGGACGGTGAAGGCGGTCCATTCGCGGCGGCCGGCAAGTCGCGCTGTGGCGGCGGGGTTTGGCATGAGCAGGAATGTACACACGTCCTAAACGCTTGTCTATGACGGGTGTCTAGAACTGTTGTCTGGGACGGTTGTCTTGCTACCGTGGGGGTCATGGGACATCGCGAAGATCTGCTCGAAGGCGCCAAGAAGTGCCTGGTCGAGAAGGGGTTCGTGCGCACCACCGCGCGCGACCTCGTCAGCGCCTCGGGGACGAACCTCGCCTCGATCGGCTACCACTACGGCTCGAAGGACGCCCTCCTCACCCAGGCCTTCATCGGTCTGATGGAGGAGTGGGGCGCGGTCTTCCAGGACGGACTCGACGGCGAGGGCGGTTCGCCGGAGCGCTTCCGCGCCCTGTGGGAAGGCGTGTTGGCGCAGCACGAGAAGTCGGGCCCGATCTGGGCCGCCAGCCTGGAGGTGGCGCTCGGCCGGGACCAGCGGCCGGAGCTCAGGTCCATGCTCGCGGCCTCACAGGCCGAGGGGCGCCGCGGGCTGATCTCGATGCTCACCGGCACCCCGGAGGACCAGCTCGACGACCGGGACGTACGTACGCTCGGCACCTTCTACCAGGCGTTGCTGAACGGCCTGATGATCCAGTGGCTCTTCGACCCGGAGTCGGCGGCCACCGCGGAGGAGTTCACCGAGGGCATGCGGCGGGCCGCCGAGGCCATGACCCGGCCCCGGGCCTGACCGGAGCCGGAACCTCCGCCGGGCGCGCCCCGTCCCACCCCCGAATCGGCCCTGAACGAGGGGCAGTCACCGTGGCGGGAACGAGACCAGCGGCAAGGGGAGTGCGAACGGGTGCAGGGGCGGGTGCGGTGCTGTGCGGCCTGGTGGTGGTGGCCCTGACCGCCGGGTGCGGTGCGCCAGGGCCGGACGAGGGCGCCACGAACCCCGGCCGGCCGGACACCCGTACGCGCATGGAGCAGGTGGCCGCCGCCTGGGAGGACTCGGCGGCCGTCAGGCGGTGGCGGGAGGGTTTCCGCCCCCTCGCCCCCCAGGACTGGCAACCGCCGGGCGGTTTCCGCTCCGGCGAGGACAAAGCCGCGTACCTGGTGGGGAACTTCGAGCTGCGCACCGGGCTGCCCGACGCGCCGCCACCGGTCACCCCGATCCACTGGCCCGACGGCAGCACGCTCACCCTGCCGCTGCAGACCGCGGCGCAGGCGTACGGGGAGATCGACCGGCTCCCGAACCGCGACCACGCGCTGCCGGTCACGGGCGTCCGCTTCGGCGAGACCACCGTCAACACCAGCCGCGGCCCGGCCCGGGTGCCCGCCTGGCTGTTTACCGTGGACGGGTACGACGCACCGCTGGCCCGGATCGCCGTCGGCCCGCAGGAGGTCGTGACACCGCCGATCGTGCCCGTGGAGGACCCCGGCGGCAGTGCGGCCGAGCTGTTCGGTCACCAGGGCGCACCGGAGGCGACCACGGTCAGCGTGTCGGCGGGTCACGGAGGTTGTGACGCCGGCGCGGTCGTGGACGTCCTGGAGGGTGCCGGCACGGTGGTACTGGCCGGCCGGATCCTGCCCGGCACGCGGGGACCGGGGGCGGTGTGCGACGCGATGCTGCACGTGCAGACCGTCCAGGTCGTGCTGAGCCGGCCGGTGGGCGGCCGGATCATCGTCGACGCGGGGACGGGCAGGGCGCTGGAGCAGACCCGGGGTGACTGACCCCCGCCCGAGGCCCCGTCGTGGCACCCCCCCCGCCGTGACACCCCCGGCGGGGTGCCGGCCGCGCCTACGGTCCGTCGGGCGAGCGAGGTCCACCGGGAGCGGCCGGTCCCGAAGGGGGCGGCTGTGCCGCGTCCGTTTCGGGTTCGCCGGACGGGCCGATGCGGATCTCGAAGGCGCCGCCGTACTCCTCGTGGCCCGCGGCCACGGCCACGGCCACGGCTTCCTCGCCCTGTTCGCCCTGGATGATGAGCGGGTCCCGGCGCAGGTCGCGCATCAGGGCCACGCACATGCCGATCATGACCGCGGTGAAAGGCGCCGCCACGAGGATCGTCAGGTTCTGCAGCCCGGCGAGCGCGTCGCCCTTGCCGTTGCCGATGAGCAGCATGATGGCCGCGACGGCGCCGGTGACCACGCCCCAGAAGACGACCACCAGCCGGGACGGTTCGAGGACGCCCTTCTGCGAGAGGGTGCCCATCACGATGGAGGCGGCGTCGGCGCCGGAGACGAAGAAGATGGCGACGAGGATCATCACCAGCAGGCTCATGGCGGTGGCGATGGGGAACTCCTGGAGCAGCCCGAAGAGCTGTCCCTCCGGGGTGCTCTCCCGCTCCAGGTCCCCGCTCTCCCGGAGCTTCATGGCCGTGCCGCCGAAGACCGCGAACCACAGCAGGCTGACCGTGCTCGGTACGAGGATGACGCCGCCGATGAACTGCCGGATGGTGCGGCCGCGGCTGATCCGGGCGATGAACATGCCGACGAACGGGGTCCAGGAGATCCACCAGGCCCAGTAGAAGACCGTCCAGCTGCCCAGCCAGTCGGCGACCTCGCCGGCGCCGGTGGCCTCGGTACGGCCGACGAGCTGGGGGAGGTCGCCGAGGTAGGCGCCCAGCGACGTGGGCAGGAGGTCGAGCACGATGATGGTCGGCCCGGCGATGAACACGAAGACGACGAGCACGAGGGCGAGCACCATGTTGATGTTCGACAGCCACTGGATGCCCCGTTCCACGCCGGAGACCGCGGAGGCGACGAAGGCGATGGTCAGCACGGCGATGACACCGACGAGGAGCGCGGTGCTGACCGTGTCCATCCACCCCAGCTGACGGAACCCGCTGCCGATCTGGAGGGCCCCCAGGCCCAGCGAGGCCGCGGAGCCGAAGAGGGTGGCGAAGATCGCCACGATGTCGATGACCCGGCCGGCCGCACCGTGGGCGTGCCGGGCGCCGATCAGCGGTTCGAACACGGCACTGATCGTCTGGCGGCGGTTGCGACGGAACGTGCTGTAGGCGATCGCGAGCCCCACGACCGCGTAGATCGCCCACGGATGGAGCGTCCAGTGGAACAGCGTGGTGGCCATCGCGATCTGCATCCGCTCGGCGGAGTCGACCGGGTGCGTGCCGGGCGGGGGCACCTCGTAGTGCGCCAGGGGTTCGCTCACGCCGTAGAACATGAGGCCGATGCCCATGCCGGCGCTGAACATCATCGCGACCCAGGACACGGTACGGAACTCCGGGAGTTCGTCCTCGCGGCCGAGGCGGATCCGGCCGTAGCGGCTGATCGCCAGCCAGAGGGCGAAGACGACGAAGGCGCTGGCGGCGAGCATGAAGGCCCAGCCACCGTTGTGGATGAGCCCTTCGAGCAGGCTGCTCGACACGCTCTCCAGCGAATCCGTTGCCACGGCGCCCCACAGCACGAAGGCGAGGGTCAGGCCCGCGGTGACCCCGAAGACCACCTTGTCCGTGCGGGAACGTTGATCGGCCGGCAACGAAGCCCCCTTCACCAGAGAACGGGAACGGCAGGTCATGACAGAACGTCATGTACTTCAGATTTAAGCTCATATCGACCCATGAAGGTCGCAGGTCACCCGCGCGGCGGTTCACCCGCCGGACAGCCGGGGGTGGCGGGGGCCGGGCCGCAGTCCGGCTCAGATCACGGCTCAGATCACTCAGGTCACTCAGGTCATGACTCAGGCCGATCTCAGGTCACAGGGTCAGACGGGAGGCCTTGAGGGCCATGTGGAGCAGCAGGCGGTCCTCGCCCTCGTCCAGGTCGAGGCCGGTGAGCTGCTCCACCCGGGAGAGGCGGTAGTAGAGGGTCTGGCGGTGGATCCCCAGGGCCGCCGCCGCGCGGCTCGCCTGGCCGGCGCAGTCCAGGAAGACCTCGGCAGTGCGGGCGAGTTCGCGGTGGGCCGGGGTCAGCAGGGTGCGGGCCGCCGGGTCGTCCACCGGATCGGCGGCCAGGCCCGCCAGCAGCCGGTACGGGCCGATCGCCGACCACTGGGCGACCGGGCCGAGCCGCGGCTGGGCGGCGGCCGCCCGGGCTGCGGCGACGGCCTGTTCCCAGGCGGCGGGCAGGTCCGCGAGGCCCCGTACGGGATCGGCCACGCCGCCCGCGACCCGAGGAGCGGCGGCGGCGCCGGACGGGTCCGCCGCGCGCGGCAGCAGCCGGGTCACCGCCGCCAGGGCCGGAGCCAGCGCGTCCGTCGAGCGCAGCCGGAGCAGCACCGCCAGCGCGAGGCCGCCCCCGGCGCGCGGTACGACGCACACCGCCGCCGCGCCCGGTACCGATGCCGGAGCCTCCCCGGACCACGGCGCCACGCAGGCCGCCGCGTGCAGCCCGTCCCCGTCCGGGCCGAGGGCCACCCGCAGCGCGGCCACCGCCATCTCCTGCTGCCAGCCCCGTCCGGCCGTGAGCACCGCCAGGAACTCCCGCGACAGGTCGGCCCCCGCCTTCGCCTCCTCGGCGAGCAGCACCCCGATCCGCTGGGCCACCTCCATGGCCGCGTCCAGCGCCGCCGGGTCGGGCCCGGGTGTGCCGGGCTCCTGGTCCAGGAGCCATACGTAGCCCTGCACGATGCCCCGGTACCGCACCGGCAGGCAGATCCGCGCCCGGAACACCCCCGCGTCGGGCGCCGCCGGGATCCGGACGGGCCCGGTGGCGCGGGCGATGCCGAAGCCCTCGAACCAGGAGCGGACGGCCGCCGTCGACTGCCGCGTCAGGATCGAGCGGGTCCGGACCGGGTCCATCGCGAGATCGTCATCGCTGTCGTGGGCGCCGAAGGCGATCAGACGGAAGTCGCGGTTCTCCAGGGTCGCCGGGGCGCCGAGCAGCGCGGAGATCTCGTCCACCAGGTCCTGGTAATCGCCCTTCACGCGGACATTCTCCCACCTCGGCGCGGACTCTTCAGACAGATGTATGAGATCCGGGACACGGATGCGTGACAGCTGTCGATGGCAGAGGATCGAAGCGATCCTTAGGTTTCACGGTGGTTTCACTTGCGCTTTTCTTCTGCCACCCGCTGGAGGTGCCCCCGTGCTGGGTCCCGTGATCCTCGCCGCTTCGCGCAGCGACAAGATGCGTCGTATCGTCTCTGCCGCCCCGGTGACCAAGCCCGTGGTGAACCGGTTCATCCCCGGCGAGACCGTCGATCAGGTCATCCCGATCGTCGAGGAACTCACGCGCAGCGGCCTCGAGGTCACCCTCGACGTCGTCGGCGAGGACATCACCGAGGTGGAGCAGTCCCACGCCGCCCGGGACGCCTACCTCCAGCTCGTCGAGCGCCTCGCGGAGCTCGGTCTCGGCGAGAAGGCCGAGATGTCCGTCAAGCTGTCGATGTTCGGCCAGGCCCTGGAGGGCGGCCACGAGCTGGCGCTCGCCAACGTCCGCCCCGTCGTCGAGGCCGCGGCCGCCATCGGGACCACCGTCACGCTCGACGCCGAGGACCACACCACCCTCGACTCGATGTTCGCCATCCACGAGGAGCTGCGCCGGGACTTCCCGCAGACCGGCTGCGTGATCCAGGCGTACCTCTTCCGCACGGAGGAGGATGCCCGCCGCCTGGCCGCCGCCGGCAGCCGCGTCCGGATCGTGAAGGGCGCCTACAAGGAGCCCGCCGAGGTCGCGTACCAGGACAAGGCGGAGATCGACAAGGCGTACGTCCGGATCCTGAAGACCCTGATGGACGGCGAGGGCTACCCGATGATCGGGTCGCACGACCCGCGCCTCATCGCCATCGGCCAGGAGCTCGCCCGCAAGGCCGGGCGCAAACTGGACGAGTACGAGTTCCAGATGCTGTACGGCATCCGCAGTGAGGAGCACCTGCGGCTGGCCGCCGAGGGGCACCGGATGCGCGTCTACACCGCGTACGGGACCGACTGGTACGGCTACTTCATGCGCCGCCTCGCGGAGAAGCCGGCCAACCTGCTCTTCTTCGTCCGCTCGATGATCACCAAGAACTAGCCAAGAACTAGGTCAAGGAGTTACCAGCCCCATGGATGCTGTGACCCAGGTCCCCGCTCCGGTCAACGAGCCGGTCCACTCGTACGCCCCCGGCACCCCGGAGCGCACGCGACTCGAAACGCAGCTCAAGCAGCTGTCCGAGAACCCGATCGAACTTGCGATGACGATCAACGGCGTCAAGCGGATGGGCGGCGGAGAGCGCTTCGACGTGGTCCAGCCGCACGACCACAGGTCCGTGCTCGGCACCTACGCGAACGCCACCGAGGCCGACGCGCAGGAGGCGATCGACGCCGCCCTGGCCGCCGCCCCGGCCTGGCGCTCGATGTCCTTCGACGACCGCGCCGCGATCATCCTGCGCGCCGCCGAGCTGCTGTCCGGCCCGTGGCGCGAGAAGCTCGCCGCCTCCACCATGCTGGGCCAGTCGAAGACCGCGCAGCAGGCCGAGATCGACACCCCGTGCGAGCTCGTCGACTTCTGGCGCTTCAACGTCCACTTCGCCCGCCAGATCCTGGCCGAGCAGCCGGTCGCGAACTCCGCCGGCGTGTGGAACCGCAGCGACCACCGCCCGCTCGAGGGCTTCGTCTACGCGATCACGCCGTTCAACTTCACGGCCATCGCGGGCAACCTGCCGACCGCCCCCGCCCTCATGGGCAACGTGGTCCTGTGGAAGCCCTCCCCGACGCAGACCCACTCCGCGGTCCTCCTCATGGAGCTCCTGGAGGAGGCCGGCCTGCCCAAGGGCGTCATCAACCTGGTGACGGGCGACGGCATCGCGGTGTCGGAGGTGGCGCTGAACCACCCCGAGCTGGCCGGCATCCACTTCACCGGCTCGACCAAGACCTTCCAGTACCTGTGGAAGACGGTCGGCAACAACATCGAGAAGTACAAGTCCTACCCGCGCCTGGTCGGCGAGACCGGTGGCAAGGACTTCGTCGTCGCGCACCCGTCCGCGGACCGCGCCGTCCTGAAGACCGCCCTGACCCGCGGTTCCTTCGAGTTCCAGGGCCAGAAGTGCTCGGCGTCCTCGCGCGCCTACGTCCCGGCCTCGATCTGGAACGACGGCTTCAAGGAGGCCTTCGCGGCCGAGGTCGACGGCATCGCCATGGGTGACGTCCGCGACCTGACCAACTTCATCGGTGCCGTCATCGACGAGCGCTCGTTCGCCAAGAACAAGGCCGCGATCGACCGTGCGATCGCCGACCCGACCTGCGAGATCATCGCCGGCGGCACGTACGACGACTCGGAGGGCTACTTCGTCCGCCCGACCGTCATCGCCTGCACCGACCCGGAGAACGAGGTCTTCACGACCGAGTACTTCGGCCCGATCCTCGCCGTGCACGTCTACGAGGACGCGAACTTCGACGCGATGCTGGCCCAGATGGAGTCCGTCTCGGCGTACGCCCTGACCGGCTCGATCATCGCCGCCGACCGGTACGCGGCCGCGGACGCGATGGAGAAGCTCCGCTTCGCGGCGGGCAACTTCTACATCAACGACAAGTCCACCGGCGCCGTCGTCGGCCAGCAGCCCTTCGGCGGTGGCCGCGCCTCGGGTACGAACGACAAGGCGGGCGCCGCGTCGAACCTGATGCGCTGGACCTCCACCCGCTCGATCAAGGAGACGCTGGTCGCGCCGACCGACTACGCGTACCCCCACATGGGCTGATCAGCCCCCGCCGAACCCCCGCCCCCGCTCCGGTACCCCAAGTCCGGAGCGGGGGCGGTGTCCATTGGTCCGGGCGGCGGTCCGCAGGAGGGCTGCCGCCCGGACCGGAGGCGGGCTAGACCTCGACGATCACCTGGTCCAGGGACTTGCGCAGGAGGTCCGGGACCTCGCAGTCGTCCGCCGGGTAGCCCACCGGGATGACGGCGAAGGCCTTCTCGTTCTCCGGGCGCCGCAGGACGTGGCTCAGGAAGCGCATGGGGCTGGGGGTGTGGATCAGCGCCGCCAGGCCCGACAGGTGCAGGGCGGACAGGAGCATGCCGACCGCGATGCCGACCGACTCGTCCACGTAGTAGTGCTTGCGCTTCGTGCCGTCCGGGCCGAGCCAGTGGCGCTGCTGGAAGACCACGATCAGCGCCGGGGCGTCCGTGAGGTGGGTCTTCACGGCGTCCGTGCCGATGGGGCGCAGGGCCGCGAGCCATTCGTCGCCCAGCCGGCCGTCGTAGGACAGCTGCTCCTCCTGCTCGGCGGCCGCGCGGATCTGCTGCCGCACGGCCGGGTCCTTGACCAGGACGAAGGTCCACGGCTGCTGGTGCGCCCCGGAGGGGGCGGTCGCCGCGCAGGCGATGGCGTCCCGGACCACCTGCTCCGGCACGGGGTCGGGGGAGAAGTGGCGCACGGTCCGCCGCTCGTCCATCCGGGCCCGCAACCCGGCGGCGCGCGCGAGGGACTCCTGCTGTGACATCCGTGCGGGGCGGTAGGCGACCGGGCGGTACGGATCACCGTGGGTGGGGGTCCACTGCCTGGTCTCAGGAGCGGTCCCGGAGGCGGTCTCAGGTGTGGTCTCAGGTGACATGGAGCAGATCTTCACGCCGTCGCGCCGCCCGCCGCCAGGGCCGTAGGCGGATCCTGCGCCCGGTATGCGTGGACCCGGGTGATTTCGGAGGCGGCGATCACCGGTCGATTCCTCGCACGTGAACCCCGCCGCTCCCGGCGGCCGAGGTCCGCCACGCCTCCCGCCCGAGAGCCTCCGGCGCGGGTGGACCACACCGGCCCCGCCCGCCGTCCACACCCTCGCGGCACTGGGCGGCGGGGGTGCGGCAGCGGTGGACCACCGGCTCCGCCCCCGGGCGGCCGTGCGGCGCGTGTTCGCCCCGCCCGGACTCCGGGTTTCGAACCCCGCGGCTGTTTCCGGCCTTTCCGGCCGTCGCCGGGCCGCCCCCGCGCGTTGATACGGTCGCCCGATGAAGCAGTGGCAGGCGCACGGGTACGGCTGCGCACGGTGGGAGACGGCATGAGCGTCCTCGTACGGCACACCTCGGAGCTGACCGCCGAGGACCTCCGCGAGATCCGGGCCCTGCTCGACGGCGCCTTCGACGGGGACTTCGCCGACGAGGACTTCGAGCACGCCCTCGGCGGAATGCACGCCCTGGTCCGGGACCCGGGCGGGGACCTCGTGGCCCACGGCAGCGTCGTCATGCGGCGCGTCGTGCACGAGGGGCGGGCCCTGCGCACCGGATACGTCGAGGCCGTCGCCGTACGCCCCGACGCGCGGCGCCGCGGCCTCGGCGGGCAGGTCATGGCCGGGCTGGAGCAGGTGATCGGGCGGGCGTACGTGCTCGGCGCGCTGTCGGCGTCGCAGGACGGGGCCGCGCTGTACCTGGGCCGCGGCTGGGAGGTGTGGGGCGGGCGGATCGGCGCGCTCTCGCCGGACGGGCCCCTCCCGCTCCCCGAGGAGGAGGGTTCCACGTACGTGTGGACGCCGCCCGGCGGGTTCCGGCCGGACCCGGCCGGGCGGCTCGACTTCGACTGGAGGGACGGGGACGTCCTGTAGCTCCGCCCCCTACGACCCCGAGATGCTCGGCGCGCCCGTTTCGATGTGGCCCGTGTAGCGGCGCGACCAGGTGCCGTCGGAGTCGGCCAGGACGGTGAAGTCGTACCAGCCCTTGCTGTAGGCCACGGCGTTGAAGTAGTCCTCGCGCGAGGAGTTCGCCGGGACCGTGTAGGTCCACGGGCCGTCCGTGCGGTAGGCGTTCGCGCGGATCGTGAAGGTGACGGGGGAGCCGGAGGTGTTCTTCATCTTGAAGTACACCGCCGTCCTGCCGGTCCCCGGCTCGATCGCGAAGCGGGCCGCCACCTCGATGTCCTTGCCCGGCTTCGACGCGTCGCCGATGAAGCGGCGCAGGAAGCGGTTCGGCCCGTGCATCGAGATGTCGTACTTGCCCGAGCCGTTGCCGAGCCCGATGTGGAAGTAGTCGCTGCCGGTGCCGCCCGGGTCGACGGTGTACTGCCAGGCCGTCGTGTCCCGGTGCTGGTGCGGGTGGATCGAGAAGTGCGCCGCCCGCTTGGCCTCGGCGCCCTGGTTGGTCATCGAGAACCAGGCCAGGATCTGGCCGGCTGCCCCGAACTCGAAGCGGTCCAGGTTGCCGTTCACCTGGTACGGCAGGGCCCGCGCCGGGCGGGTGCCGGGCTCCTGCGCCGGGAGGGCGTTGTCCTGTGGCGCCGGGTTGGGGAGCGGGCCACAGGTCGCCTGGCCGATCACCTTGGCGGTGGACGGCAGGCCCGCGGGGACCCCGTGGACCGGGTGCGCGAAGTCGAAGACGCCGGTCAGGTCGCCGACCACCCTGCGGCGCCAGGCGCTGATGTTCGGGCAGGTGGCGGGGGTTCCGAGAGCGGCCGTCCACTTCTCCATGAACCGCAGCACCGAGGTGTGGTCGAAGACCTCCGAGCTCACCCAGCCGCCGCGGGTCCACGGGGACATCACCAGCATCGGGACCCGGAAGCCGAGCCCGATCGGGATGCCGTCGAGGTACTCGCCGGGGGTGCCGGGCGGGGCGACCGGCGGCGGCACGTGGTCGAAGAAGCCGTCGTTCTCGTCGTAGTTGAGGAAGAGGACCGTGGAGTCGAAGACCTCCGGGTCGGCGGCGAGCGCGCGGTAGACCAGGTCCACGAAGTGGGCGCCGTCGCCGGGCGGGGCGTAGGGGTGCTCCGAGAAGGCCTCGTTGGCCACGACCCAGGACACCTGGGGGAGGGTGCCCGCGACGACGTCGGCGCGGATCTCCGCCGCGACGTCGTCCGGGGTGGAGCCGGTGACCTGGGGGACCGAGACCATGCCCCGGTCCCACAGCGGATCGCCGGGGCCCGCGTCCGTGAACCTCTTGAAGTAGGCGAGCCCGTTGTCCCCGTAGTTGTCCTGCGCGTTCTGGTAGACCTTCCAGGTCATCCCGGCCCGCTGGAGGGCCTCTGCGTACGTCTCCCAGTTCAGCCCGGACTCGTCGCCGCCGTCCATGCTGGAGGCGTCGATCTTCCCGCTCCACAGGAAGGTGCGGTTCGGGCCGGTCGCGCTGAGGGCGGAGCAGAAGTACGCGTCGCAGATCGTGTAGTTGTCCGCGAGGCCGTAGTGGAAGGGGATGTCCGCCCGGTCCAGGTAGCCGAGGGTACGGACGTTGCCGACGCCGGTGACCCAGTTGTCCATCCGGCCCCTGTTCCAGGCGGCGTGCTGCGAGGTCCAGCTGTGCGGGAGGTCGCCGGTGCACTGGGCCAGCGTCTTGCCGTCCGCCCCGCCCGCCGGCGGGGTGGCGGACAGCTTCCACGGGTACTGGCGGCCGCCCCGGTTGGGCTGGTTGAACGTGCCCCAGCCGCCCGGGATGTTGCCGGCGGCGCGGTCGCCGAATCCGCGGACGCCCTTCATCCGGCCGAAGTAGTGGTCGAAGCTGCGGTTCTCCTGCATCAGGATCACCACGTGCTTCACATCGGTGATGGTGCCGGTCGCGGCGGCCGCGGCCGCGGTCGCCGGCACCACCGCGGGCAGGGTGGCGCCCGCCACGAGCCCGGCGCCGATTCCCACGAAACCTCTGCGGCTGATCGGTGTCACTGGCCTCTCGCCTCCCACTCAAGTGCCCCGCCGGCACATCGACGGCAAGAGTGACGGCGCCGGGGTCAAAGGTCTACATCCGTGCGGTAGGAGTTCGGTGAACAAAGGGGTGGCCGGACTCAGCTGCCGATCCGGACCAGCATCTTGCCCACGTTGTCCCCGTGGAGCATGCCCAGGAAGGCCTCCACCGTCCGGTCGAAGCCCTGGACAACGGTGGTGTCGGTACCGATCCGGCCGCTGCGCAGATGGGGCACGAGGAAGTCCTCCAACTCCTCCTGCAGATTGGTGTGATTGCGAACCAATACCCCTTCCAGGCGCAGCGACTTGTGTACGACCTCGAAGAGGTTGCGGGGCGCGGCCGGCGAGCGGTCCGCGTTGTACAGGGAGATCGCGCCGACCCAGGCGACCCGCCCGTACTCGCGCAGGGAGTCGATCGCACCCTCCAGGTGCTCCCCGCCGACGTTGTCCACGTAGACGTCGATGCCGTCGGGGGCGGCCTGTGCGAGCTGCTCGCCGACCGGGCCGTCGTGGTAGTCGAAGGCCGCGTCGAAGCCGAGCGCACCGGTGAGGTGGCGGACCTTCGCCGCCGAGCCCGCGCTGCCGATGATCCGCCGGGCGCCCAGCAGCCGGGCGATGTGGCCGGTGGCGGTGCCGACGCCGCCCGCGGCGGCGGAGACGAAGAGGTCCTCGCCCGCGCGCAGGGCCGCCGTCCGGGTGAGGGCGGCGTACGCGGTCAGGCCGGTGCCGCCGAGGTGGGAGAGGTGCGCCTCCAGCGGGACGCCCTCGTGGCGGCGCAGCCTGCGCGCGCCGTCCACGCCGAGGGTGACCAGGGCGTGGGTCCGCCAGCCGGCGCGGTGGAAGACCAGGTCGCCCTCGCGCAGCCCCGGGTCGCGGGAGGCGAGCACCCGGCCCACCGAGCGCCCCTCCAGCGGGGTGTTCAGCTCGAAGCCGCCCTCGCCGCCGTCCATCAGGCCCCGGTGGTAAGGGTCCACCGAGAGCAGGAGGTTCTCGACGAGCGCGGTGCCGGGCCCCGGCTCCGGCACCGGGAAGGCGGCGTAGGTGAAGTCCGCGGCGGTGGGGAAGCCGGTGGGGCGGGCGATCTGGTGGACGGCATGAGCGGTGTTCGTGGTCATGGGGCCGACGCTAGGAAGGAATCGGCGGGCCGGGCAGGGGGTTGCGTTCATGGAAGCCGCACATCCATGAACAGCGCTCATAGAACGAGGTGAGAGCCCCCGTGGCCGACCTGCTGCCCCAGGAACTCCGGATCCTGGTCGCCGTCGCCGGGAGCGGCGGCTTCTCCGCCGCCGCAGCCGCGCTCGGCCTCACCCAGTCGGCCGTCTCGCACTCCGTGCGCGGCAGCGAGGCCAAGGTCGGCGCGGTGCTCTTCGAGCGCGGCCGCGCCGGGGCCGCGCCCACCCCGGCGGGGGAGCGGGCCGTCGCCCTCGCCCGCCGGATCCTGCGGATGTACGAGGTCCTCGGCGCGGAGGTGCGGGGTGCGGGCCGCGACACGGTGGAGGGCGTGCTGCGGATCGCCGCCTTCCGCAGCGCGGCCCTCCACCTGCTGCCGCCCGCCCTGGAGCGGCTCACGGCCCGGCACCCCGGGATCCGCCCCGAGGTCCGCGTGGTGCGCGAGCTCGGCGCAGGCACGGCCGGGGAGGTGGCGGCGGGCCGCGCCGACCTGGGCATCGCCACGCTGGGCGGGTCGCAGGAGATGGCCCCCGGGCTGCTGACCGGGGTGCTCGCGCAGGAGGCGTACCGCCTGGTCCACCCGGCCGGGCACCCGGACCCCAGGGGCCTGCCCCTGCTGGACTGGGACGAGAACTGCGGCTCCTACACCCGCTCCTGGTGGCGGGCCCAGGACTGGATCCCGCGGGCGACGGTCACGGCGGAGGACGACGCGATGGTGCTGACCATGGTCGGCCGCGGGCTCGGAATGGCGATCATGCCCGAGCTCTCCCTGAGGGAGGCGACCGAGGCGGTGGACATCACCCCTCTGGGCCCTGAGGGGCCGGTGAGGCAGGTGGGATACGTCACCACGGCGGAATCGGCCTCAACTCTCGCCGTACGCGCTCTGATCAGGGAACTTCGCTCCACGAAGGGCTGAAACGGACCCCCGGGGCAGGGCATTCCGGGGGGTCCCGCGTCTCAGATAGTAGGAAGCCCGAGTAATTGCCGAGACATACAACGAGACCTGGCCTAGCTTTGTAGAAGCCGAACGTCTCGCCGATCAGGCGAATGGCGGTCGAGAGCGCGCGCCCCTGGCAGGCAACCCCTGCGGCGCACCGCTCCCCGCCTCTTCCGGCGCCTTGAAGGAACCCCTCATCCGTGGCTTCGCCACGCCGTGATCTCAAGGAGTCGATCACCATGACCGCTACCACCGCCACCCGCCGCGTCCGCCACAGCTCCGCCTCGGCAGACGACCGCAAGAACGCCGCCGCCGCCCTCCAGCGGGCCCTCGACCGCCGTGACAACGGCGGCTCGACCGGCCACTGATCAGCGCCCCCGGGACATTCTGCGTCCAGATGGTGGACGCGGAATGTCTGAGGGCTGGGACACGGAGTACGGTTCCGTCATGTCGACCAGCATCAATCTCGCAGTGATCCCCGGTGATGGCATCGGCCAGGAAGTCGTGGCTCAGGGACTCAAGGTCCTTACCGCGGTCCTGCCCCAGGATGTGAAGCTGGAGACCAAGCAATACGACCTCGGCGCCCAGCGCTGGCACCGCACCGGTGAGACCCTCCCGGACGCGGAGCTCGAGGCCCTCAAGCACCACGACGCGATCCTGCTCGGCGCGATCGGCGACCCCTCGGTCCCGTCCGGTGTGCTGGAGCGCGGTCTGCTGCTGAAGCTCCGCTTCGCCTTCGACCACTTCATCAACCTGCGCCCGTCGAAGCTGTTCCCGAACACGGCCACCCCGCTCGCCGGCCGTCCGGACATCGACTTCGTCGTGGTCCGCGAGGGCACCGAGGGCCCCTACACCGGCAACGGCGGCAGCCTGCGCACCGGCACCCCCGCCGAGGTGGCCACCGAGGTCAGCATCAACACCGCGTACGGCGTCGAGCGCGTCGTCCGTGACGCGTACGAGCGGGCGAACGCCCGCCCCCGCAAGAAGCTGACGCTGGTCCACAAGAACAACGTCCTCGTGTACGCGGGCCACATGTGGAAGAACATCTTCGACAAGGTCGGCCAGGAGTACCCCGAGGTCACCACCGACTACCTGCACGTCGACGCCGCGACGATCTTCTTCGTCACCCAGCCCGAGCGCTTCGACGTCATCGTCACGGACAACCTCTTCGGTGACATCCTCACCGACCTGGCCGCCGCCGTGACCGGCGGAATCGGCCTCGCCGCCTCCGGGAACATCAACCCGACCGGCGCCTTCCCGTCCATGTTCGAGCCCGTCCACGGCTCGGCCCCGGACATCGCCGGCACCGGCAAGGCCGACCCGACCGCGACGATCCTCTCCGTCGCCCTCCTGCTGCGCCACCTGGGTCACGAGGCCGAGGCCGTCCGCATCGAGGACGCGGTCACCGCCGACCTGGCCGAGCGCGACGGCACCTTCCGTTCCACCGACGCGATCGGCGACGCCCTCGCCGCTCGAGTAGCCGGCTGACCCGGCAGCTCCACCTCAGGAAGCCGCCGGGTCACAATGGGACCCGGCGGCTTCTCCTGTGCGGCCCCGGGTGCCACCATCTCCCCTGGGCCGCATCTCCCCGCTTCTCCGAAGCCTGCCCGCGCGCGATAATCGAACGCGAGGCCGCGGAATGCGGGGAAGCTCGGACGTCCTAGTACGCCGTGAGCGCGGTCCGCCATACACAACCGGTGAAGGACAAGCACTCATGACGACGCCCACGATCGAGCTCAAGCCCTCCTCGAACCCGCTGTCCGATGCGGAGCGCGAGGCGATCCTGGCCAGCCCCGGCTTCGGCCGCCACTTCACCGACCACATGGTGACGATCAAGTGGACCGAGGGTCGCGGCTGGCACGATGCCGAGCTGGTCCCGTACGCGCCGCTCGCGATCGACCCGGCGAACATGACGCTGCACTACGCGCAGACGATCTTCGAAGGCCTGAAGGCCTACCGCCAGCCCGACGGCACCGTCGCCACCTTCCGCCCGGAGGCGAACGCGGCGCGCTTCCAGTCCTCCGCCCGCCGCATGGCCATGCCGGAGCTGCCGACCGAGCTCTTCATCGAGGCCTGCGACGCGCTGATCAAGCAGGACCGGGCCTGGGTGCCGGACTCCGGCGAGGCCTCCCTCTACCTGCGGCCGTTCATGTTCGCCTCCGAGGTCGGCCTCGGTGTCCGCCCGGCGAACGAGTTCCTCTTCATCGTCATCGCCTCGCCCGCGGGCGCGTACTTCCCCGGTGGCGTCAAGCCCGTCTCCGTCTGGCTCTCCGAGGACTACGTGCGCGCGGTCAAGGGCGGCACCGGCGCGGCCAAGACCGGCGGCAACTACGCGGCTTCGCTGGTCGCGCAGGCCCAGGCCGCCTCGCACGGCTGCGACCAGGTGGTGTGGCTCGACGCCGTCGAGCACCGCTGGATCGAGGAGATGGGCGGCATGAACCTGTACTTCGTGTACGGCGACCGCATCGTCACCCCGGAGCTCACCGGCTCGCTCCTGCCGGGCATCACCCGTGACTCCCTCCTCACCATCGCCCGCGACCTCGGCTACACCGCCGAGGAGGGCCGCCTGACCACCGAGGACTGGCAGCGCGACAACGCGAACGGCACCCTCACCGAGGTGTTCGCCTGCGGCACCGCCGCCGTCATCACCCCGGTCGGCTCGGTCAAGTCCGAGCGCGCCCACTGGACCCAGGGCGACGGCGAGCCGGGGCAGGTCACCATGCGCCTGCGCAAGGCGCTGCTGGAACTCCAGACAGGCCACAGCGCCGATTCCCACGGCTGGATGCACCCGCTGGGCTAGTCCCGGCGAGCTCTGCGTACGCAGGCCCGCACCCCGGAGCGTCCGGGGCGCGGGCCTGTGCGCGTACGGGGTGCCTCAGGCGCTCGCCGGCTCCTCGGCGGCGGCCGCCGGGGCCGGAGCCGGGGCCGGGGCGGGGGCCCGGCGGGCGGTGAGCGCGGCGTACACCAGCCCGCCCGTCAGGCCGGAAAGGACGAAGGAGCAGTCCACGCCGCCGGTGAGGGTGAGCAGCGGGCCCTCGTAGAAGGGGGTGGTCACGGCGAGCAGGCCGATGCCGGCGCCGATCGCCCAGGAGAGGGTGGCGGCGACGTTCCAGCCGGAGCGGTACCAGTAGATCCCGCCCACCGAGCGGCGGTTGAAGACCTGGAGCGCGTCGGCGTCGTAGCGCCCGCGGCAGCGTACGTACCCGATCAGGGTGATCACGGCCCACGGGGTGCCGATCGCGGTCAGCACCAGGACGAACGAGGTCATCGCGGACTGCACGTCCCACTCGAAGGAGCCGATGAACACGAAGGCGGTGGCGACGGCCGCGGCGACCAGGGTGGCCGTGGTCCGGGTGGCCTTGGGGACGATCGCGTCGAGGTCGAGGCCCATCGAGTAGAGCATCAGACCGGCGTTGCCGACCGAACCGCCCGCGGCGGCGGCGAGCAGCGGGACCAGGTACCAGAAGGGCGCGGCCCCGACGAGCGGGCCGGCGTACTCGGCCCCGGCCCGGGCGGCGAGCGCCGTGTAGGTGCCGAACAGCTGCGGGATCAGCAGACCGAAGAGCAGGCCGGCACCGGTGGCCCAGAGGACCTTGCGGGAGCTGTGCCGGCGGGGGGAGACGTAGCGGGTGTAGTCGCCGAGCAGGGTGATGAAGGCGACGGGTCCGCTGAGCCCGGCGGCGACGGCGGCGAGGATCCAGGTCGGCCAGAAGGAGCCGAGCAGGTACGCGGTCTCCGGCGGGGCGGCGGTGGTGAAGTCCCCGGAGTACGCGAAGACGCCGATGGCGAGCAGCACCACCATGCCGATGGCCAGGATCTTGCTCATCCGCAGCAGCAGCCGGTAGCCGAAGACGGCCGCGACGACGGTACAGGCGGCGAGTGCGCCGTACATCACGCCCCGCGAGACACCGGTGTCCGGCAGCCCGGTGAGCCGCGCGAGCACGCCCACCATCACGTCGCCGCCGATCCACAGGGTGAGCGCGGTGTAGCCGAGGGAGAGCAGCAGGCCCACCACCGAGCCCACGAGCCGGCCGCGGACGCCGAACTGTGCGCCGCTGGAGGTGGAGAGGTTGGTCGCGGTGCGCAGCGAGACGAGCGCGAGCGGCGCGGTGAAGACGATACCGACGAGCGTGCCGGTCACGATGGCGGTGACCGAGGGCCACAGGCCCAGTCCGAAGGACGGGGGCAGCCAGCCGAAGACGATCACACCGAGGCAGAGGTTGGAGCCGAGCAGGATCGAGATCAGGTCACGGGGACCACTCGTCCGCTCGTCCTCGGGGATGGTGTCGACTCCGCGCTGTTCGATGGGCATGGGGGACTCCCTTGGCAGGGCGGGGGGTGGTTGCGCATTTGTTTGAGCGACACTCAATGTGACCCAAGGCCTGGTTCCAGGTCAATGATTCCCCACAACGAAATGAAGAGTTAGAGTGATGCTCTAACCCATCGACTCAAGAGGTGGTGGATCGGCGTGCGGCTGACCCCTACGGAGCGCGACCGGCTGCTGCTCCGCAGCGCTGCGGAACTGGCCAGGGCCCGGCGGGCCCGTGGCCTGAAACTCAATGTCCCGGAGGCCACCGCGCTGATCGCGGACACGGTCTGCGAGGCGGCGCGCGACGGAAAGCGGCTCGCGGAGGCCATCGACGAGGCCCGCAGCGTGCTGGGCCCCGGCGATGTCCTGCCCGGCGTCGCCGACGTGGTCACCGAGGTGCACGTGGAGGCCGTCTTCGACGACGGATCCCGGCTCGCGGTGGTCTCGTCCCCCATCCAGGGCGCGGTCCCGCTCGGCGACGACGCCCCCGGCGCGGTCGTCCCCGGCCCCGGCGCCCCCCAGCCGGAGCCGGTCCTGCACCTGCGCGTGCACAACACCGCCGCCGTGCCGGTGAGCGTGACCTCGCACTTCCACTTCTTCGAGGCGAACCCGCGGCTCGACTTCGACCGGGCCGCGGCCTACGGGATGCGGCTGTGCGTGCCGGCGGGCTCCTCCGTCCGGTTCGACCCCCACGGCGAGGGCGAGGTCGGCCTCGTCCCCATCGGCGGCGACCGCATCGCGATCGGCTTCGCCGGCCTGGTCGACGGGCCCCTGGACGCGCCCGGAGCCAAGGAAGAGGCCTTGCGCCGCGCGGCGGCCTGCGGCTACCTCGGCGTGGCCGCAGACCAGAAGGACGGAGAGCAGGCGTGAGCAGGAAGACCCCGCACAGCGATCACTGCGCGCCGGGCAGCCGGCACATCGACCCGCACGAGTACGCGTCCGTCTTCGGTCCGCGGGCCGGGGACCGGGTGCGGCTCGGTGACTCCGGGCTGACCGTCCGGGTCGAGTACGACGCCCAGCGGCCGGGGGACGAGTTCCTGGCCGGCTTCGGCAAGACGGCCCGTGACGGCCTGCACCTCAAGGCCGCCGCCGTCCGCGAGACCTGCGACGTCGTGATCAGCAACGTGCTGGTCATCGACGCCGTGCTCGGCATCCGCAAGGTGTCCATCGGCATCCGTGAGGGCCGGATCCACGCGATCGGCCGGGCCGGTAACCCGGACACCCTCGACGGCGTCGACGTGGTCGTCGGCACCGGCACCTCGATCGTGTCCGGAGAAGGCATGATCGCGACCGCCGGAGCCGTGGACACCCATGTCCACCTGCTCTCCCCGCGGATCATGGAGGCCTCGCTCGCCGCGGGTGTCACCACGATCATCGGCCAGGAGTTCGGCCCCGTGTGGGGCGTCGGCGTCAACTCCCCGTGGGCGCTGAAGCACGCCTTCAACGCCTTCGACGCCTGGCCGGTCAACATCGGCTTCCTCGCCCGCGGCTCCTCCTCGGACGCCGCCCCCCTGGTCGAGGCGCTGGCCGAGGGCGGCGCGTCCGGTTTCAAGGTGCACGAGGACATGGGCGCCCACACCCGGGCCCTGGACACGGCGCTCCGGGTGGCCGAGGAGTACGACGTGCAGGTCGCGCTGCACAGCGACGGCCTGAACGAGTGCCTCTCCGTCGAGGACACCCTGCGGGTCTTGGACGGCCGGACCATCCACGCCTTCCACATCGAGGGCTGCGGCGGCGGGCACGTCCCGAACGTGCTCAAGATGGCGGGCGTACCGAACGTCATCGGCTCCTCCACCAACCCGACGCTGCCGTTCGGGCGGGACGCGGTCGCCGAGCACTACGGCATGATCGTCTCCGTCCACGACCTCAAGCCCGACCTGCCCGGCGACGCCGCCATGGCCCGCGACCGCATCCGGGCCGGGACGATGGGCGCCGAGGACGTGCTCCACGACCTCGGCGCGATCGGCATCACCTCCTCCGACGCCCAGGGCATGGGCCGCGCGGGCGAGACCATCCGCCGCACCTTCGCCATGGCCGCCAAGATGAAGGGCGAGCTGGGCCCGATGGACGGCGACGGCGAGGGCGACGACAACGCCCGCGTCCTGCGCTACATGGCCAAGCTGACCATCAACCCGGCCATCGCCCACGGCCTCGCCCACGAGATCGGCTCCATCGAAGTCGGCAAACTCGCCGACATCGTCCTGTGGCGCCCGCAGTTCTTCGGCGCCAAGCCGCAGCTCGTGCTGAAGTCCGGCTTCCCCGCCTACGGCGTCACCGGCGACCCCAACGCCGCCACGGACACCTGCGAACCGCTGGTCCTCGGCCCGCAGTTCGGCTCGTACGGAGCCACCGCCGCCGACATCTCCGTCGCCTTCGTCTCCGCCGCGGCCGCCGCCCTCGGCAGCGACGAGATGCCGACCCGCCGGCGCCGCGTCGCCGTCCGCGGCACCCGGGGGATCGGCCCGGGGGACCTCCTGCTCAACTCCCGGGTGGGCGCGGTCGATGTGGACGCGCGCAGCGGGCTGGTCTCCCTCGACGGCGAACCGCTGCGCTCCGAAGCCGCCGAATCGGTCTCCCTCAACCGCCTGTACTTCCTGTAAGTCAGCACAGCCCGTAAGGACCTGCCTGTCATGACCAAGCCTGTGAACGACGGCTTCCGGATGCCTGCCGAGTGGACGCCCCACGAGCGCACCTGGATGGCCTGGCCCAGCCCCAACCCGACCTTCACCACCGCGCAGGAGCTCGCCGAGGCCCGCGAGGCCTGGGGCGCCGTGGCCCGCGCGGTCCGCTCGTACGAGCCCGTGACCCTCGTGGTCTCGCCCGGTGACGCGGACAGCGCCCGCGCGATCGTCGGCGGCGACGTCCAGCTGGTCGAGCAGGAGCTCGACGACGCCTGGATGCGTGACATCGGCCCGACCTTCGTCACCAACGACGCGGGCGAGCTCGCGGCCGTCGACTGGACCTTCAACGGCTGGGGCGCCCAGGAGTGGGCCCGCTGGGACCACGACTCGAAGATCGCCCGGCACGTCTCGGACGTGGCCGGCACCCGTACGTACAGCACCGAGCTCGTCAACGAGGGCGGCGCCATCCACGTCGACGGCGAGGGCACCGTCCTCCTCACCGACACCGTGCAGCTGGGCGAGGGCCGCAACCCCGGCTGGACCCGCCGGCAGGTGGAGGCCGAGATCCACGCCCACCTCGGCACCACCAAGGCGATCTGGCTGCCGTACGGCCTGGCCGGCGACTACGGCACCTACGGCACCCAGGGCCACGTCGACATCGTCGCCGCCTTCGCCCGCCCCGGCGTCGTCATGGTCCACACCCAGCCGGACCCGGCCCACCCGGACCACGAGCGCTGCAAGACCATCGCCGCCATCCTGCGCGCCTCCACCGACGCCCGGGGCCGGCAGCTGGAGGTCGTGGAGATCCCGGCGCCGACCGTGCTGGAGGAGGACGGCGAGTGGGTGGACTACTCGTACATCAACCACTACCTGTGCAACGGCGGCGTGGTGCTGTGCGCCTTCGACGACCCGCGCGACGAGGAGGCCGCGGAGATCTTCCGCGGACTGTTCCCCGAGCGGACCGTCACGCTCGTTGACGCACGTACGATTTTCGCCGGGGGTGGCGGTATCCACTGCATCACCCAGCAGCAGCCGAAGGTCTGATCCGCAGACGACCGGCAGCCGACCGACAAGGAGTGGGTCCATGGTGGCGGGTGGAGTACCGGTACGCGCGGCGCGGAAGAACGCGCCTCCGCGCGAGGACGTACTCGTCGCCGCCATGGCCACGATCGCCGAGCGCGGCCTGGAAGGCCTGACCATGGCCGGGCTGGGCCGTGAGGTCGGCATGAGCAGCGGCCACCTCCTCTACTACTTCCGCAGCAAGGACGAGCTCCTGCTGCAGACCCTGGAGTGGAGCGAGGCGGAACTGGGCGGCGAGCGGCGGGCCCTGCTCTCCCGCCGCGGTCCGGTGAGCGAGCGCCTGCAGGCGTACGTGGACCTGTACGTGCCCACGCAGGCCCGCGACCCGCACTGGACGTTGTGGCTCGAGGTCTGGAACCGCTCCCAGAACGCCGGCCCCCAGGAGCGCGAGCGGCAGGCGGCCATCGAGGGTGCCTGGCACCGTGACCTGGTGGCCCTGCTCGCCGAGGGCATCTCGCGCGGGGAGTTCCGCCCGGTGGACGCCGAGCGCGTGGCGACCCGGATCCGGGCCCTGCTCGACGGGTTCAGCATCCAGCTGGCCGTCGGTCTGCCGACGATGGACCGGGAGGAGATCCTCGGCCACGTCCGTGAGTTCCTCACGGAGACCCTCACCCCGTCGCCCCGCTAGGGGGTGTTCTGCCCGCGCCTCGAACGCCGACGCGAGCGCGTGCCCGCATGCTGAGATTGCTGTCCATCCGCGGCGAGCGGTGTGGCACACTGCCAGCGTGCCTGCTCAGCTCATGATTATCGCCAGCAGCGCGCCGGTCCCCAGTGGCCGCTGAACCGCGGAAGAACTTCGCGGAAGCGGCCACCGTGCCTCGGACCCGCGCGCAGACCTCTCGCTACCCGCGAGAGGTTTTTTCGTTTCCCGGACCATCCCTGCCGGGACCGGACCGCGCGCGATGATGGGGGCAGTGACGACGGCCTGCCCCTTTGGCGGGCAGCCCGAACCACTCACCGACAGGAGTCAGATCAGCATGACGACGACACCAGAGGCGGCAACCGTGCTGTCAGAAGGCCTGGACGACAGCTTCCACGTCTTCGACACCACCCTGCGCGACGGCGCCCAGCGCGAGGGCATCAACCTCACCGTCGCCGACAAGCTGACGATCGCCCGGCACCTGGACGACTTCGGAGTGGGCTTCATCGAGGGCGGCTGGCCCGGTGCCAACCCCCGTGACACCGAGTTCTTCGCCCGCGCCCGCGCGGAGATCGACTTCAAGAACGCCCAGCTGGTCGCCTTCGGCGCGACCCGGCGCGCGGGCGGCTCGGCCGCCCAGGACCCGCAGGTGCGGGCCCTGCTGGAATCCGGCGCCCCGGTCATCACGCTCGTCGCCAAGTCCCACGACCGCCACGTCGAGCTCGCCCTGCGCACCACTTTGGAGGAGAACCTGGAGATGGTCCGCGACACCGTCTCCCACCTGGTCGCGCAGGGCCGCCGCGTCTTCGTCGACTGCGAGCACTTCTTCGACGGCTACCGGGCCAATGCCGAGTACGCCAAGTCCGTCGTACGCACCGCCCACGAGGCCGGCGCCGACGTGGTCATCCTCTGCGACACCAACGGCGGCATGCTGCCCGCCCAGGTGACCGCCACCGTCGCCACCGTCCTCGCCGACACCGGCGCCCGCCTGGGCATCCACGCCCAGGACGACACCGGCTGCGCCGTCGCCAACACCCTGGCCGCGGTGGACGCGGGCGCCACCCACGTCCAGTGCACGGCGAACGGCTACGGCGAGCGCGTCGGCAACGCGAACCTCTTCCCCGTGGTCGCCGCCCTGGAGATCAAGTACGGGCGCAAGGTGCTCCCCGACGGGGCGCTCGCCGAGATGACCCGGATCTCGCACGCCATCGCCGAGGTCGTGAACCTCACCCCCTCCACGCACCAGCCGTACGTCGGCGTCTCCGCCTTCGCGCACAAGGCGGGGCTGCACGCCTCGGCCATCAAGGTCGACCCGGACCTCTACCAGCACATCGACCCCGAGCGGGTCGGCAACACCATGCGGATGCTGGTCTCCGACATGGCCGGCCGCGCCTCCATCGAGCTCAAGGGCAAGGAGCTCGGCGTCGAGCTGGGCGGGGACCGCGCGCTGATCTCCCGGGTGGTGGAGCGGGTCAAGGAGCGGGAGCTCAAGGGCTACACCTACGAGGCGGCCGACGCCTCCTTCGAGCTGCTGCTGCGCGCCGAGGCCGAGGGCCGGGCCCGCAAGTACTTCCGCATCGAGTCCTGGCGGGCGATCGTCGAGGACCGCCCGGACGGCACCCACGCCAACGAGGCCACGGTCAAGCTGTGGGCGAAGGGCGAGCGGATCGTCGCGACGGCGGAGGGCAACGGCCCGGTCAACGCGCTGGACCGGGCCCTGCGGGTGGCGCTGGAGCGGTTCTACCCGCAGCTGGCCAAGTTCGAGCTCGTCGACTACAAGGTCCGCATCCTGGAGGGCACGCACGGCACGGAGTCCACCACCCGCGTGCTGATCGCCACGAGTGACGGTGAACGTGACTGGTCCACGGTCGGCGTGGCCCCGAACGTGATCGCGGCGTCCTGGCAGGCCCTGGAAGACGCGTTCACGTACGGCCTGCTGCACGCGGGCGTGGAGCCCGCCGAGTAGCCGGGCCAAGGGCCGGCCAGGCCCTTATGTCCAGCTCACACGGGAAAGTACCGGTTCGGGTAGCGTCATGGATATGAGGACCAGGCTGATATCCGTACGTCTTGGAGCGTTGCTGTCCGGTCTGCTGCTGGCGCTGGGCGCGACCGCCCTCGTGGCCGCGCCCCAGGCATCGGCGGCCACCGGGGTCGCCGCCGCGGGGGAGGCCCTCAGGCAAGGGCCGGTGTACGTCGCCCCCGGGGCCGAGGCGCAGCTGTCGAAGACCCAGGCGGACGCGCTCGCGAAGAAGATCAAGGACGCCGGGAAGCCGGTGTTCGTGGCCGTGCTGCCGGCAACCGCCGAGTTCCCCGAGGACAGGGTGCTCGGCGCAGTCCGCGCCGAGACCGGCATCACCGGGCTCTACGCGATCCGGCTCGGCGACGGCTTCAAGGCCGGCGCCGACCGGGCGGTCATGCCGCCCAACGCGGTGGGCAACCTCACCGAGGCCGTGAAGACCGGCGCGCCGGTCGACGCGAACACGCAGCTCAACAACTTCGTGGACCGGGCCCTGACCCAGGCCAAGGGCGGCGCCCCCGCTTCCTGGGGCAGCACCGGCGCCGACCAGGGAGCCCCGGTCGGCGGGCTGATCGCCCTCGGCGCGGTGGCCGTGGTCGGCGGTGGCGGCGCGTACGCGCTGGTCCGCCGCAACCGGAAGAAGAAGGAAGAGACCCGCCGCGAGGCCATAGCCCGGCTCGGCGTGGTCGTGGACGAGGACATCACGGCCTTCGGCGAGGAGCTGGAACGGCTCGACTTCCACCCCGGCGAGCCCGGCGCCGACGACGCCATGCGGGGGGACTACGAGCAGGGGCTCGACTCGTACGAGAAGGCCAAGCAGATCATGGCCTCGGTCCAGCACCCCGAAGAGGTCAAGGGCGTCACGCAGGCCCTGGAGGACGGTCGCTTCGCGCTGGCCACGCTCGACGCGCGCCGACAGGGCAGGCCGCTGCCCGAACGCCGCTCGCCCTGCTTCTTCGACCCGCGCCACGGGCCGAGCACCGAGGACGCGACCTGGGCGCCGGCCGGCGGGGCGTCCCGTACCGTGCCGGTCTGCACGGCCGACGCCGTCCGGCTGCGCGACGGCCTGGACCCGGCGGTCCGTACGGTCGACACCGACCGCGGGCCGCGGCCGTACTACGACGCCGGCCCCGCATACGGTCCATGGGCCGGCGGCTACTTCGGCGGCGGCATCCTGCCCGGCCTGCTGATGGGCACGATGCTCGGTTCGATGATGTCCAGCCCGGCCTACGCCTCGGACTTCGGCGGCGGCGCGGGCAGTGGCTTCGAGGGCGGGGACGTCTCCGGGGCCGACTTCAACCCGTCCGACTTCGGAGGCGGGGACTTCGGCGGCGGAGGCGGCTTCGACGGGGGCGGTGGCTTCGACGGCGGGGGCGGCTTCTAGGCCGCCCCCGGGTACCGGGCGTGTCCGCGGTGGTCAGGCCTGCTTGATGGCCGAGATGTCGAAGGTCAGCTTCACCTTGTCGCTGACCATCACACCGCCGGCCTCCAGGGCGGCGTTCCACGTCAGGCCCCAGTCGGAGCGCAGGATCTCGGCGGAGCCCTCGAAGCCGACGCGCTCGTTGCCGTAGGCGTCGGTGGCCGAGCCGTTGAACTCCAGGTCGATGGAGAGCGGCCGCGTGACGTCCTTGATCGTCAGGTCGCCCGTGATGCGGTACGTGTCCCCGCCGAGCGCGGCCGCGGCGGTGGAGCGGAAGGTCATCAGCGGGAAGGCCTCGGCGTCGAAGAAGTCGCCGCTGCGCAGGTGGCCGTCGCGGTCGGCGATGCCGGTGTCGACGGAGGCGATCTTGACGTCGATGGAGGCGGTGGACCGGGCCGGGTCGGCGCCGTCCAGGTGCAGGGTTCCCTCGTGCTCGCCGAAGGCGCCGCGGACGTTGGTCACCATGGCGTGGCGGACGGTGAAGCCGATGCTGCTGTGGGCGGCGTCGATGACGTAGTCGCCGGTGAGGGCGGCGAGCGCCGGGTCCACCTCGAGGGTGGCGACGGCTGCGCCGCCCTGGACGGCGGTGTTCTGGCTGCGGCGGGTGAAGATGCCCATGACGTGCTCCTCGGTAGGGTCCTGCTCGGTCTGAAGAATCTGTTGAATCTTCAACGACTTCAACGGGAGCGACGCTAGACCCATTCCGTTTAAATTTCAACATCTAGGCAGGGTGTCAGCTCATTTTGTGAAGATCCCACAACAGGGGGAGCCTCCGTCTGGCGGAGTCCCTACATCCCCCGGGCGTACTGTGCGGGCCGGACAGCGGAAGACTCCCGAGACTGTGCGGAATGAACGGAGGTTTTTCATCGCGATCTTCGTAAGGTCGGTACATGACCGTTGTGGACCAGACCCCGAGCGAGCCGACGGACGCCCGCGGGCGCGTGGCCGAGCTGCACTCCCTGCGCGAGCAGGCGAGGCGCGGCCCCAGCGACCGCGCGACCGAGGCGCAGCACGCCAAGGGCAAGCTGACTGCCCGTGAGCGCATTGCGCTGTTGCTCGATGAAGGTTCCTTCAGGGAGGTCGAGCAGTTGCGCCG
>NZ_JBICZI010000003.1:451614-633024 GCF_043201855.1 Streptomyces sp. NPDC048257 | reverse complement strand
CCCGGGCCGGTGTCGTGTTCGGCGGGGGCCCCGGGTTCGGGGGCCGGGGGCCTGTCCCGCTGGGGGGGCGCGTTGGGGGGTGGGGGCCGCCGCCGGGGCCCCCCCCCCCCCACTGACTTGCCGTGTTTCCCGGGGCCACAGGTCTCAGCGCCGACGGGCCGCCCGTCGTACGCAGGCGCGCGCACCGGCGTACCCGGCCGCGAGTACGGCAACGGCCGCCATCGCCAGCAGCCAGTTCCGCGGATAGTCCAACGGCAGCACCGTCGCGTTGGCCACGCCGCCGGGGCGCAGGAGCGGCGGCGCGGCGATCACCGTCAGCGAACCCGCGACGATCAGGGCGGCGCGCGGGACCCCGCGCAGCCGCAGGCCCGCCGCGGCGCAGAGCGCCGCGACCGCGAACACCAGCGGGGCGATCAGCCCGTCGTGTACGAGGACTCCGCCCGCGAGCCACCGTACGATCCGCCACGGCTCGGGCTCCCGCACCAGCAGGAGGCCGCCGAATGCCATCACCAGCAGGCCGAAGCCGCCGACCGCGTACCGGTACGCCATCACACCACCTCCAGCCGGCCGACCCACTTGGTCTGGAGCACACCGGGCCGGTTCGGGGCGATGATCCGCGCCGGGTACCCGTGGTCCAGGGACAGCACCTCCGCGTTCAGGCGCAGCGCCAGCAGGGTGAGCGGGTCCTGCGCGTACAGGCGGCCCATCTCCGTCACCCGGTACGCGCCCGCCGCTTCCAGCGACACCACCCGGCAGCGCGCGCCCGGTCCCCCTCCGGCGCGTGCCAGCAGGTCCCGCACCCGGACCCCCGTCCAGCGCGCGGACTTGCTCCAGCCCTCCACGCAGGCGATGGGGAGGGTCACCTCGTGCTGCGGGAGCGCGCGCAGCTCCTCCAGCGTGAGGGCGTACGGGCGCGGCCCGGCCACGGTCAGCCGCCAGTCGGCCAGCGAGGCCTCCGTGACGCGCGCCGAGGCGGCCGTACGGTTCACGGGCAGCCCCTGCGGTCCGTGGGCCGGGCTGCGCGGACCGAACAGCTCCAGCGGACCGAGCGCGGTGACGGACTGCCCGACCGTGGTCAGGGTCACCGCGCCGACCCCGGCCGCGACGGCCGCCAGGAGCTGCCGCCGGTCCGGACCGTCGGCCTCGGGCAGGGCCAGGGTGCCGGGGGAGCGGCAGGTGAAGTGGTCGCGGATCCGCGGCCCTTGCACGGCCACGTGCAGTAGCACCGCCCCCAGCAGGAGCCAGGCGACGGCGTAGTGCGCGGGCACGAAGGAGAACGGCCAGGGGTACCACTGGAAGGTGTTCAGCAGCCCGGTGAACAGCTCGAAGATCCCGGCGGCGACGAGCACGGCCACCGACAGGCGTTCCAGCGCGTGCCGCACGGACCGCGCGGGCGGCCACGCGAAGAGCCGCGGATAGACCGCCCACAGCTTGGCCAGGAGCAGCGGGATCGCGGCGGTGCCGGAGGCCACGTGCAGGCCCTGGGAGAGCCGGTAGCCCCAGTAGGGGCGGGCCGGCAGCCGGTCGGCGAGCCAGGCCGGCGGGTGTTGGAGGTAGTGGCTCAGCACGCCGGTTCCGAAACAGACGACGATGGCGAGGCCGAGGAGCCGGCCGATCACCGTCGCGGTACGGGCGTCGTGCAGCCGCGCCGTGAAGGTGATCGGCGGGCCTTTGGGCGGAGTGGGGCGCATGGGCCCATGACACCCTCGGCAGGGCCCCGGTGGGCCGGTGGGACACCTTACGGAATGCGGACATGCGGGACCGGGGACGGCACTTCCGGTCCCGTTGCTGGAACGCTGCGGGGGTGAAACCGCGTACCGCCCCCGCCCCGCTCACCGCTCCGGCCGCACCCACCGCCCTCACCGCCGCCGTCCTCGTCGCCCTCACCGCCGTCCTGGTCCTCACCATCCGCCACGACGGCTACTTCACCGACGCCGCCGGGCTGTTCCGCCGGTACGCGGCTTGCTGGGCGCTCTTCGCCCTCGCCCTGCTCGCGCTGCGCAGGGTCCCGGCCGCCCACGTCGTGCCCCTGCTCGCCGCCGGGGCGCTCGCCGTCGCCGCGACCGGGCTGGTGGCGCCGCCCCGGACCAGCACCGACTCCTACCGCTACGCCTGGGACGGCCGGGTCCAGTCAGCCGGCATCTCCCCCTACGACCACGCCCCGCAGGACGCGGGAGTGGCCCCGCTGCGCGATCCCTGGCTCTTCCCCACGGGCGCCGCCTGCGCCGGCCCGGACCGGGCCCGTATCCCCGGTGGCCCCGTCCCGCACTGCACCCGGATCAACCGGCCCGCCGTGCACACCATTTACCCGCCCGTCGCCGAGGCGTACTTCCTCGCGGTCGACCGGCTCTCCCCCGAGGGCGCCCGGCACAAGCCACTGCAGATCGGAGCCGGGTTCCTCTCCCTCGGCGTGACCGGTGCGCTGGCGGCGATCCTGCGCCGCCGGGGCCGGGGCCGGGACCTGCGCCGGGCCGCCTACTGGGCCTGGTGTCCCGCCGTCCCGATCGAGGCCGTGAACAACGCGCACGCGGACGTACTGGGCGTGCTGCTCGCGGTGACCGGCCTCGGACTCGTCGCGGCGCGGGGCATCGGCCGCCGGACGGCCGGAGGCCTGGTCCTGGGCGCCGCCGTCGCCACCAAACTCATGCCCGCCGTCGTCCTGCCCGGCGCGCTGTCCGGCGTGCGCCGGGTCCGGGAGGCGGCCGCCGTGCTGGTCCCCGCCGCTGCCTTCACCCTGCTCGCCTACCTGCCCTACGTGCTCCTCTCGCACGGCTCCGTCCTCGGCTACCTCGGCGGCTACGTGGACGAGGAGGGCTACGACGACCCGTCCACCGGGTCCCGCTACGCCCTGCTCCGCCTCGTCCTGCCCGACAGCTGGGCGTTGCCGGTAGTCCTCGTCGTCATCGCGGGGGTGTCCGTGTACGTGATGTGGCGCGGCGACCCGCAACGCCCGTGGAGCGGCGCCCTCCTGGTCACCGGCTGGGCCTTCACGCTCCTCACCCCCGGCTACTCCTGGTACGCCCTGCTCCTGATCGCCCTCGTGGCCCTGGACGGACGCTGGGAATGGCTGGGCATCGCCCTGGCGGGCGCGGCCGTCTACCTCCTCGCTCCGGTCCTCGGCCACCGGTCGGCGCTGAGCGCGACCGCCTACGGCGCGGCGGTCCTGCTGGTCCTCGTCGTCACGGCGGTCCGCCGGTGGCGGGGCCCGCCGTCATCGCGGCGCTGCGCGCCGGCCTCGAAGCGTGCCACGTCCGTGGCGGCAGGCCGGCCGCCGAGGCGATGAACAGGTGGGGGCCGATCCTCCAGGAGACCGGCGAACCGGGCGAGACGGCCATGGTCCACGACCGGGTCCGGCGCGGCTGACCCGGCCGTTGACCTCCCGGGGACGCGTGTCCCGGCCTTCCGTCAGGAGCTCGTGAGGATGACGAGTTGCTGCGTCGCCCGGGTCATCGCGACGTAGCGGTCGACCGCTCCCTCGATGCCCTCGCCGAATCCCTCGGGGTCGATGAGGACGACCAGGTCGAATTCCAGCCCCTTCGACAGCCCGGGGGTCAGCGACCGGACTCGCGACGTCGCCCGGTACGCCGGATCGCCGATGACGCAGGCGACCCCGTCGGCGTGCGCTGCCAGCCAGGTGCCGAGGATCGAGTCCAGGTCCGCGACGGAGCCGTGGACGACGGGGACGCCGCTGCTGCGGACGGAGGCCGGCACGTTGGCGTCCGGGAGCGCTTCCCGGATGGCCGGTTCGGCCTCCGCCATGACCTCCTCGGGCGTCCGGTAGTTGATGCTCAGGGAGGCCACGCTGATCCGGTCGAAGCCGATCCGCTCCAGCCGGTCCTGCCACGACTCCGTGAACCCGTGCCTGGCCTGGGCACGGTCCCCGACGATGGTGAAACTCCGGGACGGGCAGCGCAGCAGGAGCATCTGCCACTCCGCGTCGGTCAGTTCCTGAGCCTCGTCGACGACGATGTGCGCGAACGGGCCGGCGAGCCGGTCCGGGTCGACGGCCGGCAGCGCGCTCTCGTCGATGAGGGTGTCCTGCAGGTCCTTGCCGCGCAGCATCGTCACCGCACCCTCGCCGTCGTCATCGGCCGCGAGCAGGTCGTCGATGACTCCGGACATGCGCTCGCGTTCGGCCGCGACCGCGGCGTTGTGCCGCCGCAGCCGTCGGGCAGACTCCGGGTCGCCGAGCCGCTGCCGCGCCGCGTCCAGGAGCGGCAGGTCGGACACCGTCCAGGCCTGGGCGTCCTCGCGCTGCAGCTTCGCGACGTCCTCGCGGCTGAGCCAGGGAGCGCACATCCGCAGGTAGGACGGTACCGACCACAGGTCCCCGACGAGATCGGCCGCATCGATCGCCGGCCACGCGCGGTCGAGCGTCGCGACCAGCTCCTCGTCGTACTGCAGCGACCTGCGGACCAGGTCGGGCGAGAGGTCCTCGTCGTCGAACTTGTCGAGCAGGATCGTCAGCAGCTCCTCCCGGATCTGCTCGCGCGCCTCGTTGTGCGCGGTACCGGCCGCCGCGTCGAACGCCTCGGCCCAGTCCTCCGGGCTCAGCCACACGTCGGACCAGGGCGTCGTGACCGTCATCCCCTTGGTGGGCGGCTCCTCGTAGATCCTGACGGCCTTCTCGATCGCCTTCACCATGTCCGCGGACGACTTCAGGAACGCCACCTGCGGGTCGCTCTCGGCAGCCGCGCCCGCTCCCTCGGCGACGAGGTCCCGCACGGTGCAGGTCTGCACGCCCTCCTCCCCGAGGCTGGGCAGGACGTCGGCGACATAGGCCAGGTAGGGCTGGTGCGGACCGACGAACAGCACGCCGCCCCGCCGGTGCCCGAGGCGGGGGTCGGAGTAGAGCAGGTGGGCGGAGCGGTGCAGGGCCACCACGGTCTTGCCCGTGCCCGGACCGCCGTCGACGACGAGAGCGCCGCGGGACCCCGCGCGGATGATGGCGTTCTGGTCGGACTGGATGGTGCCGAGCACGTCGCGCATCCGCGGCGACCGGCTGCTGCCGAGGCTGGCGATGAAGGCGGACTGGTCGTCGAGCGCGGCGTGCCCCTCGAACCCGTCGGGGGTGAACACCTCGTCCCAGTAGTCGCCGATCCGGCCACGGCTCCAGCGGTACCTGCGGCGGCTCGCCAGACCCATCGGGTCGGCGTGCGTCGCGGCGAAGAACGGCTCGGCCGCGGGCGAGCGCCAGTCGATCAGCAGCCGGCCGCCCGCACCGTCGGTCAGCCCGAGCCGTCCGATGTACACGGGCTCCGGGTCGTCCGCGCTGACGATGCGTCCGAGGCACAGGTCCAGTCCGAAACGGCGCAGGGCTCGCAGACGGCCGGTCAGCCGGTGGATCTCCACGTCCCGGTCCATCGCCTCGCGGCCCAGGCCGCCGGGCGCTCTGCGCAGCGCGGCGAGGCGGTCGGACAGCTCGGCGATCGCCTGCTCGAGGCTCTCCGCCAGGGCCGCGAAGTGCTTCTCGTCGCCGCTGATCAGTGCCGGGTCGGCCTTGGGGGAGAGGCGCTCGGGAAGGTCGAACGCACTGGTGGTCAGAGAGTTCATATCAGCAGCTCCGCTCTGCGGCCGCGACCGCGGCGCGCCCTCATCGCACGACCCATCAACCGACAACAGCTCACGCACGTGGTGAATCTCCCGTTTCCGCAGGTCCTGGCTTCGAGGTGCGATTCTGCGGTACGACCGGGGCCTTGCCGCAAGCCCCCCTGTGCGCTATAAGTTGAGAGTGGAAAGGAGTGGGGACTCCCCCTTTCCCTTGATCGTCCGCTCTGGACGGACGTCCTCCTCACCCGGCGCCGGCGCACAGCGCGCGCCCCTTCGCACAGCCACCGCCACCCGCAGCGATTCATTCGCCCGGCCGAGCTGCGGATGCCGTACTGCCCCGGCCGGGGCAGGCTGTGGGAGCAAGGAGAGCCGCCACCGCCCGGCCCGGCGCAGCTTCAGCGTCATCCCACCCCCCGATCCTTGTGGATCCCCGGCTCCCGACCCCGTAGGAGGTCAGCCATGCAGGGTGACGAGAGCGCGGGTGAACTCGCGGCACTTCGCGCGAGGGTCGCCGCCCTGGAAGCGGAGGCGGCGGCCGCGAAACGCACTCCGTCCAGGCACCGGACGAAGTCACTGCTGTCCGCGCTGCTGATCATCATCGGCTGTGTGCTGGCCCCGCTGGGCATCGTCGCGTCGTGGACCTCCGGCATCGTGGGGAACACGGACCGCTACGTCTCCACGGTCGCCCCGCTGGCCTCCGACCCCGACGTCCAGGCGGCCGCCGCGAACCGCGTCACCGGCGCTCTGATGGAGCACCTCGACCTCGCCACCCTGCTGGAGGACGTGGCCCCCGAGCAACGGCCGCTGCTCCAGAAGGCACTGGGCAAGCTCGGCGGTTCGCTGGAGGGCGCGGTCAGCAGCTTCGTGAAGGAGAAGGCGCAGGAGGTCATCGCCTCGGACGGGTTCGAGACGATCTGGACCAATGCCAACCGCACGATCCACGCTTCGCTCGTCAAGGCGCTGACCGGCAGCGGCGACGGCGCCGTGGAGATCAAGAACGACGCGGTGACGGTCGACCTCGCACCGGTCATCGAGCAGGTCAAACAGCGGCTCGTGGACGCCGGGATGGGCGTCGCCGCCAAGATCCCCGAGATCCACACCGATTTCACCGTCGTCCAGTCCAACGACATCGGCCGGGTCAAGACCGGGTTCCGGCTCCTGCAGATCGCCGGCGTGTGGCTGCCGGTCCTCGCCGTGCTGCTCGTCGCCGCGGGCATCCTGCTCTCCGCCCACCGCCGCCGCACCCTGATCACCTCGGCGCTCGCGGTCGCGTTCGCCGTCGCCGTCCTCGGCCTCGGCCTGACCGTCTTCCGTACGGTCTACCTCAACGCCCTTCCGGACACCGTCTCCCAGCCCGCTGCCGGCTCCGTCTACGACGCGATGATCCGCCTGCTGCGCACGACGATCCGCATGGTCGTGGTCCTCGGCGTGGTGATCGCTCTCGCCGCCTGGCTCTCCGGCCCGGGCCGCTACGCCACGGCCGCCCGCCAGATCTGGCACTCAGGCATCGTCGCCACCCGGGCCACGGCCGACCGGCTGGGCCTGCGCACCGGACCGGTCGGCCCGTTCATCCGGCGCCACCGCGCCTGGTTCACCTGGGGCCTGGTGGCGATCGCCGTCCTCGTCTACGTCCTGTGGTCCTACCCCACCGGCTGGGTGGTCGTCGGGCTGGCCCTCGCCCTGCTGTTCGCGCTCGCGGTGACGGACTTCCTCGCCGAGGACACGTCCGCCGACGAGATCCCGAGTCCGCACCCGTCATGACGGGGCGTCGGCCGGACCGCGGCCCGCCGCGGGCTGCGCCGCCGGGATGCGCGGGGTGAAGAAGAGCGCGAGCAGCGCGGCGAGAGCGAGAACGCCGAGCGCGGCCCGCAGCCCTTCGATCCGCGCGCTCTCGTTCGCGTCGAGCGCCGCCTGGGTCACCGCCGGGTCCGTGCCCGCCTCTTCGAGGGCCGTGGTGAGCTGTTCGTCCGACAGGAACGGTGCGCTCCCGGCGAGTGTGGTGTGCGCACGGCTCTTGACGTCGGCCGGGATCGCCGGGTTCTCGTCGATGGTGGTGAGGAACGAACCCGCCAGCACCGCGATCATGATCGACCCGGCGACGGCGGTGCCGATCGAGGCGCCGAGGTTGGTGACCGTGTTCTGGATTCCGCCGACCTCGGCGCTCTGCTCGTCCGGTACGGCCGATACGGTGACGGCCCCGAGCTGGGAGGCGAGCAGCCCGATCCCCAGCCCGATGAGCAGCATGGGCACGGTGACGACCTCCGCCCCGGACTCCGGGGTGAGGGCGGCCATCAGGATGACCGCGCCGGCGAACATCGCCAGGATTCCCCACCGCACGACGCGCCGGGGTGAGGCGTTCGGGCGGAACCTGGGGACCCCGATCGCGGCGGCGAGCAGCGTGATGGAGAGCGGCAGGATCAGCGCGCCCGTGTGGAGGGCGGACAGACCCAGCGCCACCGACAGGTACAGCGGGACGACGAAGAACACGCCCATCTGCACGAGGTACTGGAAGAGGAACATCGTCAGGCCGCCGGAGAGTTGCCTGTTCCTCAGCAACTGCGGGTCGACGAGCGGTTCGACACCCCGCGCCACCAGGCGTGCCTCCCAGCGGAAGAACAGCCAGACCAGCATCAGCCCGGCCAGCACCAGCCAGACGACGGGGGAGAGGGAGAACCACGAGGGGCCCTGCGCCTTGGGCCGGAACCAGCCCCATTCGCTGGTCCGCAGGATCCCGAACACGAAGAGCCCGATGCCCGCGGCGGACAGGACCGCGCCGAGTACGTCGATCCGCGGCCGGTGCTCCGGGGGCGCGTCGGTGATCCTGCGGGCCAGCAGCAGGATGACGAGCACCACCACGACCTCCCCGGCGAACACCCAGCGCCAGGAGAAGAAGGTGGTCGCGGCGCCGCCGATCAGCGGTCCGACCGCGATCGCCACCGCTGCCGCCGCCGCGACGAGGCCGTAGGCGGCGGGGCGCTGCTCCTTGTCGAAGTTCGAGGCGACGAGCGCCACGATCGCCGGCATGATCAGGGCCGCTCCCACGCCCTCCAGGAACGACCAGCCCAGCAGCAGGACCGGCAGGCTCGGGGCGAGCGAGGTCGTGAGGGACCCGATTCCGTAGACGACGCAGCCGATCATGAACGCCCGTTTGCGGCCGATGAGCGCGCCGACCTTGCCGCCGCTGATCATGAGCATCGCCATCACCAGTGTGTAGGCCGTGATCGCGCCCTGCATACCGCTGACGGTGGTGCCGATGTCCTCGGCCACCGTCGCGATCGAGACGTTCATCACCGAGCTGTCCAGGGCCATCAGGAACTGCCCGGCCGCGAGTGTCAGCAGGATGAGCTTCGTGTTCCCCGCGCTCCCCGCCGTCCCGGCCGGACCCGCCTTCGCTGCAGTCATGAGCGCAGAGTGCCACGGCCGCGGGAGGCGGCCGGGCACCCCGCCTGCCAGGTCAGTCGACTGGCGGTAGCACTGGCCCGGTCCGGCTCAGGCCGAGACGGCGGTCACCTGGCCGGACGCGATGGCGTCCACCAGCTGCCTGTGGTCGCGCTCGTTCTGGTCGGCGTAGCTCTCCGCGAACCGCACGAGCGCCTGGTCGAAGACGTCGCGGCGGCCCAGGTACGCCGCGATGGCGATCCGGTCGCCGGACCGGGCGTGCGCCCGCGCCAGGGTGACGCCGCACAGGCCGGCGAAGGCCCTCATGCCGCGCGGGACCATCCGGGCCGGTTCGGCGATGCCCTTCCAGTCGCGCAGCTGGCGCACGTAGAAGTCCCGTGTGTGGCCGTCGATGCCGTGCGCCTGCTGCCAGCCCAGGAAGATGTCGCTCGCGGCCTGCATCAGACGCTGACCGGCCACGACCCGTTCGCCCTCCGTGGCGTACCCGCTGGCGCCGGCGTACGGGGCGAGCACCGACTCACCGGCCTCCTTCGCCTGGAGGATCAGCGGGTCCTCGCCGTCGCGGCCCAGCAGCAGCACGACCCAGCAGCGCGTGCCGACACTGCCGACGCCCACCACCTTGCGTGCCATGTCGACGACGGTGTACTGCCGCAGCAGGTGTCTGCGGTCCGTCTCGAGACTGTGCGCGTACAGCGACACCAGGTCCCGGATCTGCCCGTCGAGGGCCTCGCGCTCCCGGTCCGGCATCAGCTGGGAGATCGGTGTGATCAACTGCGGCACGGCGGCGAAGCGGCGACGGCCGTCGACCACCTCGGTGAGCTTCTCGAACGCCTGCAGGCTGTCGCGCCCGCGCGCCTTGCTCAGCGCCTCGCTCACGTTCTTGCGGCCGCGGGTGTGGAGCGATCCTTCCGCCACCGCCTGGAGGTGCGTCTCGTCGACCCTCGCGTACCAGACGTCGAGGTTGCGCATCCCGGCGAAGAGACGCATCTGCTCACGGTAGGACCTGACCGCCGACCGCACGATCTCCGACCGGTCGCGTTCGGTGTAGCCGTTCTCCCGGCCTGCGATGACCAGGCTGGTCGCCAGCCGCTTGACGTCCCATTCCCACGGCCCGGGCAGCGTTTCGTCGAAGTCGTTGATGTCGAAGAGGAGGTTGCGCTCCGGGGAGCCGAGCAGCCGGAAGTTCAGCATGTGCGCGTCGCCGCACAGCTGGACCCGGATACCCGAGTCGGGAGTGGCGGCCAGGTCGCCGGCCATGATCGCGGCGGCGCCCCGGTAGAAACGGAACGGTGACTGCGCCATCCGGCCGTAGCGGATCGGCACCAGCTCCTGCAGCCGGGTGGCGGACTGCCGCTCGATCACGTCCACCGGGTCCGCCCGGTCGGACGTCGGCGCGAAGTCCCCGTGGCCGGATCTCGGAGTACGCGCCCGGGCGGAGCGGCCGTTCGCGGCCCGCTCCTTGGCCGAGAGCCGCGGTTCGCCGCCGGTCGCCGTGATCGTGTCGCGCTTCGTCATCGTCGTCGACCTCCCGGCCACCAGGACCCCGTCTTCCAGCATGGCATTCACTCCCCACCGCTGCCCCGCGGGCGCCGGAGGGCTGCTCAGGGGCGCTCCTGCCGCAGGCCGTCCGGCGGGGGGCCACCCAGCCGCCGGGCCAGGTACGGCTCATGCGCGAGGGCCGCGCCCGTGGTGATGCCGATGGCGACCGCCACGCACAGCACGATCAGCCACGACAGGATGACGAACACCGAACCGGTGGACCCGTACGCGGCCAGCGACCGGTTGAGGGCGATCGGCATGTAGACGCGCGCGCCCAGCGACAGCGCGGTCACCGCGGCGGCCGTGAGCAGGGCGCCGGGCAGCAGCGGTGGCCAGGGGAGCGCACCGGCCAGCAGCAGGTGCTGGCTCCACCACCACGCCCCGGTCTGGAAGACGAGCGTGAGGGGGATCCCGAGCCACAGGCCGAGGCCGAATCCGTCGCGCACCGGTCCCTGGAGGATCAGCAGGACCATCCAGGCGCCGATCCAGGCGAACCAGCGCCAGATCGCGATCCGGTTCCCGGCCCGCGGGATCGCCCAGGCCCGCCGGCACAGCCGCTGCATGGCACGGCTCACCGCGGTGGCCGACAGCAGCACGATCACGGCGCCCGCCACGCCCACGGCGTTGCGGACGTCGTCCTCGCCGGAGCCGGCGAAGACGTCGTTCACCTGATCGCTCGACTGACCGGAGAGCCCGAACAACGTGCGTACGGACTCGGCCATCTGCTCCCGTACGGCAGCCGGGGCGAACGAGGCGATGACGAAGAGCAGGGGCACCGCGGTCAGGAAGCACTGGGCGGCCAGCCGGGTGGCGGAGTCGAAGATGTTGACGGCGACCATGCGTTCCGTGACATGGGTGATCACCGGGAACCGGGTCTCGGCTCGCCCCTGCAGACGCTTGCCGGCCGCGGCCAGCTCCCGCGAGCGGGTACGCCACCGCGTCGTTCGCTCCGACGGCATCAGCGGCGGCTCGTCATGGGCGGTCTCCTTCGTGTGCGTCCAGGTTGGGGGACGCGGCCGGGGGCGGCATCCCGAGGGACCGGCAAAAGGTGTCGGCGTCCGGCGCGGTGCGTAGTGTCAGATGTCGTCACACGATTGGGGCGTCATGGTCCTCGACCTCGTGCTCATCGCGTTGGCCATTGCGCTCTTCCCCCTGCCCCTCATGGCGTTCATCCTGGTCCTCTCGTCCGCCAGGGGCGTGTGGAAGGGGCTGGCCTTCATCCTCGCCTGGTTCGCCTGCCTCGTCGCGGTGATCGCGATCGTCCTGGCGCTGACCGGCGGCGAACCGCCGTCGCCTCGGTCCCCGCCCGGCGTGGCGGCCATTGCGGCCAAACTGGCCATCGGCGTGTCACTGGTGTTCTACGGGCTGCGCCGCTACCGCAGCCGGGCGGCGAGGGCCGCGACGGCGGACGCGGGGGCTTCCGGGGATTCCGGGGATGCCGCCGCGCCGGAGAGCCCGGCGCCCTCCCGGATGGATTCCGGGTCGGTGTGGGCGCCGGCGGGCCTGGCCGTACTGCTCCAGCCGTGGGGCCTGGTCGCGGCGGGCGCGAGCACCGTGGTGCAGGCCGACGCCTCGCACGCGACCACGTTCGTCGCACTGTTCGCCTTCTGCCTGCTCGCGAGCTCCGGCCTGCTGGCCGCCGAGCTGTACATGGTGTTCGCGCCCGAGGCCGCCCACGCCCGGCTGTTGCGGATGCGCGCGTGGATGGACGGGCACAAGGAGCAGGCCATCGTGTGCGTGTGCCTGCTGCTCGGCCTGTGGCTGACCGCACAGAGCATCTACCAGCTGACCAGCTGACCAGCTGACCAGCTGACCAGCTGACCGGCTGACGAGCTGACCGGGCGGCCGGGTGAAGAAGTGCGAGGGGGCGGGCAGCGTGCTGGAATGAAGGGACCGTCCCCCTCTCCGACAGGATCTGCCATGAGCAGCGAGGCCGAGGAACGAACCGCGTTCGGCGACATCGAGGAACTGGGCCCCGTCGACTACATCGTGGTCGAGTTCCCGGGCAACCGTATGACGGGCGAGGGCTTCCCGATCCTGGTCGATCTCGTCGACCGGGGCGTCATCCGCATCTTCGACTTCGCCTTCATCCGCAAGGACGAGGACGGCACGGTGACGGCGGTGGAGCTCCAGGACTTCGGCGACGAGGTCGACCTCACCGCCTTCGCGGGGGCTTCGTCCGGCCTGCTCGACCCGAGCGACCTCGAAGACGCCGGCGCGGCGCTCGAACCGGGGAACTCGGCCGGGATCATCGTGTACGAGAACACCTGGGCGGCGCCCTTCGCCCGGGCCCTGCGGCGCGGCGGAGCCCAACTCGTGGCCGCCGGACGGATTCCCGTCCAGGCGCTGCTGGCCTCGCTGGACGCCCTGGAGGACCCGGTCGCCGGAGAGTGACAACCGCCCGCCCAGCCTGGAGATGAGCATCATGGTCGGACTTCTTCGCGGGGTCGCCCGCACGGCCGTCGTCGCGGGTACCGCCACCGCGGTGTCCAACCGCGTGTCGCGCCGCCAGAGCGGCCGTTGGGCGCAGCAGGATGCCCAGCAGCAGGGCGCCCAGCAGCAGGTGGCGCCCGCACCTCCGCCGCCGCCCGCCGCGGCGCCGCCGGCGGACGACATGACCACCAAGATCGAGCAGCTCAAGCAGCTCAGCACCCTCAAGGAACAGGGTGTGCTGACCGACGAGGAGTTCGCCGAACAGAAGCGCAGGCTGCTCGGCTGACGGCAGGCCGACCGTTCGGGCCGGCCGGGGCCGCGGGCCCACGGGCCTGCCGGCCCCGGCGGCTGTTCTCCGGCGAACCAGCCGCTGGAGAGGCTCCGTTGTGCACCGGACCCAGAGGCCGTCGGCGGGCAGATGGGCGGATGGGCCACCACCTCGCACCGGGCATCGCCGGGGGAGTGGTGGGGCGCCGCCCGGCCATCGGCCGCGCAGGGCTACGGCCGGTCCTGCGCTGCCGTGTGGTCGCCGCGGCGTAGGAGGGCCACCGCGAGCAGCCCGGCGCCGGCCGCGGTGGCAGCGAGGAGGACGAAGCCCCGCGAGTAGTCGCCCGTCGCGCTTTCGACCAGTCCCATCACCAGCGGGGGTAAGAAGCCGCCGAGGCCGCCGGCGGGCGCTGCCAGCCCGCGTCGCTCCGGCGGGTACCAGGCGTTAACGAACGGCACGCCGACCGCGAACGCCGTCCCGCCGGGGCCGAGCAGGAATCCGCCCGCGAGTACGCCGGCCAGGGAGTCCGCCCAGCGGCCCCAGGTAGAGCACGGGCGCAATGGTCAGGACCGCAACCAGGGGGAACATTCGGCGCGCGCCCCAGCGGTCGGTGAGCGCGCCGACGGGGATCCGGCCCCAGCGAGCCGACGACCACGGGCAGCGCCACCACCAGGGAGCTGGAACGAGCTGAGCCGGAGGTGTCGCGCAGCGCCGGCCCCAGGCCCAGAGGCAGAGCGTGAACCCGAAGGTGGCGAGGGTGAGCATCACCGCGGGCCGGGCCGGGCCGGGGCCGCGGTGGCGCCCCTCGTCCGTGTGGCGCCGACCGGCTCCATGGTGGCTCTCCGGGGTAGTGGAAAACCGGGCTGGAACGACGGGCACGATCACCCCATCGGCTTCCCACCGGGAATGCCCTCCGCCCGAGCGTGCCGCATGCGCCGTTCCGGCGGCCCGGGCGGCTCTGAAGGCTCAGGAGGCCGCATACCGGCATAGGCTGAATCCCGCACGTGAGGGACGGGAGGCGGCTGAGGTGGCCGAGACGATGGTGGCCGGGGTGATGGCCGAACTGGCCGCGCTCGAGGACCCGAAGGCACGCGCCGTGAACGAGAAGCACGGTGACGACCACGGTGTGAACCTCGGCAAGCTGCGCGCGCTCGCCAAGCGGCTGAAGACGCAGCAGGAGCTCGCGTGCCGGCTCTGGGAGACGGGGGACACCGCGGCGAGGCTGCTGGCGCTCCTGATCTGCCGCCCGAAGGCGTTCGGGCGGGACGAGCTGGACGCCATGCTGCGCGAGGCGCGCACCCCCAAGGTGCACGACTGGCTCGTGAACTACGTGGTGAAGAAGAACCCGCACTCCGAAGAGCTGCGAGTGGCCTGGTTCGCCGATCCGGATCCGGTGGTCGCGAGCGCCGGCTGGGCGCTGACCACCGAACGCGTGGCGAAGCGGCCCGAGGGCCTCGACCTCGCAGGACTGCTCGACGTCATCGAGGCGGAGATGAAGGACGCCCCGGATCGCCTGCAGTGGGCGATGAACCACTGCCTGGCCCAGATCGGGATCGAGCACGCCGAGTACCGCGCCCGCGCGGTCGGCATCGGTGAGCGCCTGGAGGTGCTCAAGGACTACCCGACGTCCCCGGGCTGCACCTCCCCGTTCGCTCCCGTCTGGATCTCCGAGATGGTGCGGCGAGAGCAGGACAGGGCGGGGGCCTGATCGACGCAGGCGTACCGGCGGCCCCCGGGGGGCATCCCGTACCCCCGGGCCCGCGGACCGGCAGTGACGGCGGTCAGGCCGCGGACGCCCCGCCGTGCCGGAGGCCGTCGAGGAGCAGAGCGACCAGGCGGCGGGGGACGTAACGGGGGTCGCTGTCGCGCCCGATGCAGAGGTTGCCGATGCCGCGCATCAGCTCGTAGGCGTGGACACCGGACCTGATCTCGCCGGCGTCGACCGCGGCGTCGAGCAACTCCGCGCAGACGGGCACCAGGCGGTCGAGGAAGTAGGCGTGGAGCGCGTCGAAGCCGCTGCTGTCCGACTGCATCGCGTTGGCGAGTCCGTGCTTCGTGACCAGGAAGTCGACGAAGAGGTCGACCCACTGACGGAGCGCCACGAGCGGGGAGCCCGCCCCGGCCAGCAGGCTCGGTCCGGCCTCGGCGCACGCCTCGACCTGGTGCCGGTAGACGGCGACGACCAGATCCGCCCGCGTCGGGAAGTTCCGGTAGATCGTCCCCATCCCGACGCCGGCTCTGGCCGCGATCTCACGGATCGGCGCATCGACGCCGGAGCTGACGAACACCTCGGCGGCTGCGGCGAGCAGCGTCTGCTGGTTGCGCAGCGCGTCGGCCCGCTTGCTGCGTGCGGGAACCTCCCCGGACCGGCTCGTAGTGGGCACCACACTCTTCCTTCCGCTGCCGTCGACAAACGGAACACTACTCCGTTTACAAAGCGGAGCGCTGTTCCGTATATTAAGCGGAACGACGCTCCGCTTTCGGTTCGGGGCCGTCGGCCGGGGCGATCGAAGGGACAGACGCATCATGAGCACATCGACGTACGCATCCGGCACCGACGTTGGCACCGACGTTGACACCGCCGGCGCACCCGTTCCCGTTCTCTCGGTCGCTCCGGTGGTGCTGCCGGCCCCCGACCGCGCCGTGGACCTGCAGGTGCGCGTCTCCGCGCCCCTGACCGGGAGTGATCTGCCGGTCATCCTCCTCTCGCACGGGCAGGGGTACTCGAACCACCTCTCCTCGATGAACGGCTACGCCCCCCTGGTCGACTACTGGGCGGCGAACGGCTTCGTCGTGATCCAGCCCACCCACCTGAGCTCGAGCACGCTGAAGCTGGCCCCCGACACCCCCGGGGCGCCGCTGTACTGGCGATCGCGGGCCGAGGACATGCGGCGCGTTCTGGACCGGCTCGACGAGATCGAGGCCGCGGTCCCGCAGCTCGCCGGGCGCCTGGACCGCGGCAGGGTCGCCGTGGCCGGGCATTCGATGGGCGGGCACACCGCGGGCCTGCTGCTGGGCGCCCGGCTCACCGACCCGGAGGACGGAACGGAAGTGGACCTGGCCGAGCCCCGGATCTCGGCGGGTGTGCTGCTCGCCGCGCCCGGCAGGGGCGGCGACGCCCTCGTCGAGTCGATGGCCGAGAACCTCCCCTTCCTCTCGACCACGGACTTCTCCCGGATGGCGACGCCCACGCTCGTCGTCGCGGGCGACAAGGACGTCTCCGCCCACCTGACGGTTCGGGGCCCGGACTGGCACGCCGATCCGTACGTCCTCGCCCCGGGTCCCAAGTCCTTGCTCACCCTGTTCGGCGCGGAGCACGGTCTCGGCGGCATCTCGGGATACGACGTGGCCGAGACCACGGACGAGAACCCCGAGCGGGTGTCCGCGGTCCAGCGGCTCACCCGGGCCTATCTCCGTTCCACGCTCTATCCCGGGGATCCCGCGTGGCAGTCGGCGTGCGAAGCGCTGACGCTCGGCCCCGACCCGCTCGGACGGGTCGAGTCCAAGGAGGCCTGACGAGGCGTCACTGCAGCCCCGCCGGGCGGGATGGTCGGTCCCCGGCGGCCGGTCCCCGCCGTGTGCGGGCGTCGAGGACCGCGGCGGTGAAGCCCGCCAGCTGGGCCCGCATCTCCGCGCGGGAGACGCCCTTCTCGCCCGCCAGGTACGCGACCAGGTCGGCCCGGGTGGCGGCGAGCGGCGCGTGGGCGGTGAAGTCGCTGTCGGCCGGACCGGGGATGCGGTGCAACAGGTCCCGGAGCAGCGCGTGCCAGCGCTCGTAGTGCTCCGTCCGGTAGGGCTGTCCGCGCCGCTTCCCTCCAGCGCCGGCGCGAGGTGGCGGTTGTCGAGCTTGAGGCACAGGACCGCGTCGAGCAGGGCCGGTACGCGCTCGAGGGCGGGCGTTGCCGGCCCCCCAGCGGCCGCGGACCCCGTTCGACCGCCTCCCTGACCGGTTCGAGGCGCGCCTCGTACAGCGCGCGGATCAGCCCGGTGCGATCGCCGAAGGCGCGGAAGAGGGTCGCTTTGCCGACGCCGGCCGTGGCCGCGATGTCGGCCATGGTCACTTCGTCCGGGCTCCCGCAGTCGGCGACGAGGGCGTCGGCGGCGGCGAAGACGGCCGCCCGGTTGCGAACCGCGTCCTTGCGGGGCTTGCGTTCGGCGGTCATGCGGTCATGCGGTCATGCGGTCATGGGGTTCCCTCCCGGTTGCGATACGGACCCTCACCGGCCGCCCGCCCCACCGTTTCCGGCTGGTCGCCGAACGCGATCTGTCCGCGTTCGCCGCGAGCCCGGCCTGATCGGCAAGACACCCCTAGACCGCGTAACGGTCCGGGGCGAACAGGGAGGGGTTCGCCGCGATCCAGTCCGATGTGCGGCGCAGGCCCTCCTCCAGGCCGACCCGGGGCCGCCAGCCCGCCCAGTCGCGGGCCCGGGAGTTGTCCGACAGCAGCCGCTGGACCTCGCTGCCCGACGGGCGCAGCCGGGTCGGGTCCACCACCACCTCCGCATCCCGGCCGGAGGCCGTGATCAGAGCCTCGGCCAGGGCTCCGACGGAGATCTCCTCGCCGGTGCCGAGGTTGACCACCTCGCCCAGCGCCCGGTCGCACTCCGCCACCGCCAGGAACCCCTCGGCCGTGTCCGTCACGTACGTGAAGTCCCGGGTCGGTGTGAGCGAGCCGAGCCGGATCTCCCGGGATCCCGCGTGCAGTTGGGCCAGGATCGTCGGGATGACCGCGCGCGCCGACTGGCGCGGCCCATAGGTGTTGAAGGGGCGTACCACCGTCACCGGCAGTTCGAAGGCGTGGTGGAAGGAGAGCGCCATCATGTCCGCGCCGATCTTCGACGCGGAGTACGGGGACTGCGGCTGCAGGGGGTGGCCCTCGGAGATCGGTGCGGTCAGCGCGGTCCCGTAGACCTCGCTGGTCGAGGTGTGCACGAGGCGGCGCACGCCGTGCCGGCGGCAGGCCTCCGCCACGTTCTGCGTACCGGTCACGTTCGTCTGCACGTACGCGCCCGGCGAGGCGTAGCTGTACGGGATGCCGATCAGCGCGGCCAGGTGGAAGACGGTGTCGCAGCCGGCCACCGCGTCGCTGACCCGGCCCGCGTCGCGGACGTCGCCCGCCCACATCTCCACCGGGCCGGCCGCGCCGTCCGGGTCGGCGAGGTAGCGCGCCAGGTGTCCCTTCTCGGCGTACGGCTTGTAGTGGACGAAGGCGCGCACCCGCGCGCCGCGGGACACCAGCAGGTCGACCAGGGTCGAGCCGATGAACCCCTCGGCGCCGGTGACGAGGACGGTGCGGTCGGTCCAGCTGTTCATATGCGCTCCAGGCGGGGGTGGGGGTGGGAGTCGGGGTGGGGGACGAAGCCGGCGACGCGCAGGACCTGCGCCGCCAGCAGTTCGGCGGCCCGCGCGTGCGGGCCGGGGTCGGCGGCGCCCGCCATCGCCGCGAGCCGCGCCGGATCGGCCAGCAGCGGGCCGATGAGGCCGGCCAGGCGTTCGGCGGTGGTCTCGGCGTCGGGCAGCAGAAATCCCGCGCCCGCGTCGGTCAGCACCCGCGCGTTGTGGGTCTGGTGGTCGCCGGGGGCGTACGGATACGGCACCAGGACCGCCGGGACCCCGGTCGCCGCCAGCTCGGCGACCGTCGCCGAGCCCGCGCGGCACACCACCAGGTCGGCGGCCGCGTAGACGAGGTCCATCCGGTTCAGGTACGGCACCGCCCGCGCGATGCGCTGCCCGCCGGAGGCTGCGAGATCGGCCACCGCGGCGGGGAGCGCGTCCGGGCCGGTCTTGACCAGGAGCTGTACGTCGTCGCGGTACTGCCACAGACCGGCCAGCGCGGCCGCCGCCCGGGTGAGGCGGACGGCGCCCAGGCTGCCGCCGTTGAAGACGACCAGCCGCCGCCCCGCGGGGACCCCGAGGGACCGCCGGGCCTCGGCGCGCAGGACAGCCCGGTCCGGCCCGGGGAGCTCCGCGAGGCTCGCGAGCGCCGCGGAGATCGGCATCCCCGTGGTCAGGGCCCGGTCACCGCCCGAGAGATGGACCCGGCTGCGGTCGAAGGCCACCGCGACGTGGGGGGTGAGGCGGGCCGCGAACTGGTTGGCCCGGCCGGGCACCGCGTTGGACTCGTGGATCACGGCCGGCAGCCCGGCCAGCCGTGCCCCGAGCACGGCGGGCGCGCTCGGATAGCCGCCCATGCCGACGACGACGTGGGCGCCCTGGGCCCGGATCACCGTGCGGGCCTGGTGCGCCGAGCGCAGCAGAGCCGCGGGCAGCAGATAGCGCTTCGCGCCCAGCGCCGGGTCGAAGGGGATCATGTCGACGGTGTGCAGGCGGTGGCCGGCGCCGGGGATCAGCTCGGTCTCCAGGCCCCGCTCGGTCCCGATGAACGAGACCACGGCTGCGGGGACGGCGGCGCGGAGCGCCTCCGCGAGGGCCAGGCCCGGATAGATGTGCCCGCCGGTGCCGCCCGCACCGATCACGACGGAGAGGGCCGCAGGTGTGTGTGGTGTGGTCATGGGCGCACACTCCCGGTGCGCCCTAAGAACGTTCTAAGAGGTTCTCTCAGAAGCCTTTGGCAGGCTTTGCCCCATGAGCTCCACGGACAGCACAGGTAACACGGCCGGGCAGCGGATCCTCGTCGTCGACGACGAGCCCGAGGTACGGGTGGCCGTCGAGGACGGGCTCAGCGTCGAGGGGTACGAGGTGCGGGGCGCCGCGGACGGACTGGCGGCCCTCTCGCAGGTGGCGGTCTGGGAACCCGACGCGGTCGTCCTGGACGTGATGATGCCCGTACTCGACGGGCTCGCCGTCTGCCGGCAGCTGCGGGCGCTGGGCGACCGCACCCCCGTCCTCGTCCTCACCGCGCTCGACTCCGTCAGCGAGCGCGTCGACGGGCTGGAGGCGGGCGCCGACGACTACCTCGTCAAGCCGTTCGCCCTGGACGAGCTGGTCGCCCGGGTACGTGCGCTGCTGCGGCGGGCCGCGCCCGGACCCGCCGGCTCCACCCAGCTCGCCTTCGCCGACCTCGTCCTCGATCCCGCGACCCGCACCGGGCGCCGGGGCGGCCGCCCGCTGGAGTTCAGCCGTACCGAAGCGGCCCTGCTGGAACTGCTCCTGCGCCACCGCGGCCAGGTGCTCCCGCGCGAGCTGATCCTGGAGCTGGTCTGGGGACGGGACTTCGGGCCGGACTCCAACTCCCTGGCCGTCTACGTCGGCTACCTGCGCCGCAAACTGGAGGCCGGCGGCGAGCCCCGGCTGGTCCACACCGTCCACGGGGTCGGCTACCGGCTGGATGCGGCGTGAGCGGCGGCCGCCGGCGGCTCGGCCGGGCCTGGCGCAGGCGCCGGCCCCTGCGGACCCGGCTGGCGCTGTCCGTCACCGCCGCCGTGGCCCTCGTGGCCGTCGGGGTGTGTGCGGCGGCGTTCCTGGTGGTCCGGACCGCGCTCTACCAGCAGCTCGACCTCAGCCTGACCCAGTCCGCGCGGCTCGCCGCCCAGCGCAACCCCGGGTCAGCGCCGGGCACCCTGGCGGGGGAGTGCCGCTTCCTGGCGGCTCCCGCCTGCGCGGACGTGGTGGCCGCCGACCCGGCCAAGGACCCGGCAACGCCGGGACTGCTCCCCGTGGACCCGGCCGCGCGGGAGGTCGCCGAGGGCGAGCGGGCCCCGTACTACACCAACATCACGCTGGCCGGGCACCCCGCCCGGATGCTCACCACCGACTACGCCAAGGGCCGGGCGCTCCAGGTCGCGCTGCGGGCCGACACGGTCGAGGACGGCATCGAGGAGGCGGCCTGGTGGCTCGTGCTGACGGCGGCGACCGGTGTGCTGCTGGCCGCGCTCCTCGGGTACTGGGTCTCGCGCACCGGGCTGGCCCCGGTCACCCGGCTCACCGCGACGGCCGAGCGGATCGCCGCCACCAGGGACCCCCGGCACCGGATCGAACTGCCGCCGCCGGGGCGGGAGGACGAGATCACCCGGCTGGCCACGAGCTTCAACACCATGCTGGGGGAGCTGGAGCAGTCCGTCACCGCGCAGCGCCGCCTCGTCGCGGACGCCTCGCACGAACTGCGCACCCCGCTGACGGCACTGCGGACCAACGCCGAACTGCTGGCGCGGGCCGACCGGCTCACCCCGGACCAGCGCGAGCGGGCCTCCGCCGCGCTGGGGCGGCAGCTGCGGGAGGTGACGGGCCTCGTCAACGACCTGATCGAGCTGGCGCGCGACGAAGAGCCGCAGCCGCTGGTGGAACAGGTCCGGCTGGGCGCACTGGTGGAGCACTGCGCGCAGGCCGCGCGGACGCACTGGCCGGCCGTTCCGTTCCGGGTGCGGGTGCCGGCCGAGCCCGTCGTGGTGCCGGGCGTCCCGGCGCGGCTGAGCCGGCTGCTGGGGAACCTGCTGGACAACGCGGCCAAGTTCAGCCGCAGCGGGCTGCCCGTGGAGGTGGACCTGGTGGCGGGCGTCCCGGGCGGCCGGGGCCCGGAGCTGACGGTCCGTGACCACGGGCCGGGCATCTCGACGGAGGACCTGCCGTACGTCTTCGACCGGTTCTACCGGGCCGGGGCGGCCCGGGCCCTGCCGGGGTCGGGGCTGGGCCTGGCCATGGCACGGCAGATCGCACGGGCGCACGACGCCGAGCTGACGGCCGAGGCCGCCCCGGGCGGGGGCGCCCTGTTCCGGCTCACGTTCTGAGCGCCCCGGCGTCTCGTACTCCTTCGGGGTGGGCGTTACGGGGCGGGCGGGGCGGGGAACCGGTCCCACACGCGGTGCTCGGCGAGCAGGGCTGCCAGAGCCTTCGACGCGGAGACCGGGGTGGCTGCGTCGACGACGCCGGGAGCGCCGGCCGGGACCCCTGCCTCCTCCAGTACGGCCCCCGCTCCGTCCCAGCCGCCGATGGCCTTGGCGTGCCGGAACATCTCCGATACCAGCAGGAGCACCCGGGGGTCGGTGGCCGGGAGCCGCACGCCCTTGCTCCGGCCGCCCTTCGCCCGGCCCGCCTTGGCGTCACGGGCCCCGGCGGCGTCCGCCGCGGGTCCGGGTGCGCCGGCGAGGAGCAGGGCGTCGAACTCGATGGACCGGGCGGTGGCGAACGTCCGCTGTACGGTGACGGCGGCCTTGCCCGTGCCGAGGGAGCCGCCGGTCGGGGCGATCACCAGGGGCGTCATCCCGGCGGCGCGTACGGCCTTCTGCGCGGCGGCGACCCCCTTCACGTCGCTGTCCGGGCCGGCGACGATGCCGACGACCCGCCCGTCCAGCGGCCAGGTCCGCCCGACCTGGGACAGGGCGGGGCTGGGCTCGACGCTCGCGAGCGGCTCCGCGGCGGCGGGGGCGGGGAGGCCGAGACCTGCGGCCACCTGCTCGCACAGTGCGGGGTCGATGCGGGCGAGAACGGTGAGCACGCGCTTCCTGATGGTCTCCTCGTAGCACTTGGACAGTTCGAAGGTGTAGGCGGCGATGATGTGCTCGCGCTCCACCGGCGTCATGCTGAGCCAGAACTGACGGGGCTGGCTGAAGTGGTCGTCGAAGGACTCCGGGGCCGCCCGTTCCTTGCGGGCCGGCGGCAGGCCGACCGGTACCTCGATGAAGGCGGCCGTGTCCTCGCCCGCCAGGAACGGGCAGCCGCCGTCCAGGCTGTTGGGGCGGTAGGGGGCGACACCCGAGTGCACTGCGGTCTGGTGCATGCCGTCGCGGAGCATGTCGTTGACGGGTGCGTGGGGCCGGTTGACCGGAATCTGGCCGAAGTTGGGGCCGCCGAGCCGGCTGATCTGGGTGTCCAGGTAGGAGAAGAGCCGTCCGGCCAGCAGCGGGTCGTCCGTGACGTCGATGCCGGGAACCAGGTGGCCGGGGTGGAAGGCGACCTGTTCGGTCTCGGCGAAGTAGTTCTGCGGGTTCGCGTTCAACGTCATCAGGCCGATCGGCCGGACAGGGGCCAGCTCCTCGGGGACGATCTTCGTCGGGTCGAGCAGGTCGATGCCCTCGAAGGTCTGGTCCGGGGTGTCGGGGAAGGTCTGGATCCCCAGTTCCCACTGGGGGAAGGCACCGGCCTCGATCGCGTCGGCGAGGTCGCGCCGGTGGAAGTCCGGGTCCATCCCCGCGGTGATCTGGGCCTCCTCCCACACCAGCGAGTGCACACCGAGCCTGGGCTTCCAGTGGAACTTCACCAGCGTCGTGGCGCCCTCGGCGTTGACCAGGCGGAAGGTGTGGACACCGAAACCCTCCATCATCCGGAAGGAGCGCGGGATGCCCCGGTCGGACATGTTCCACAGGGTGTGGTGCGTGGCTTCGGTGTGCAGGGACACGAAGTCCCAGAAGGTGTCGTGGGCGCTCTGGGCCTGCGGGATCTCCCGGTCCGGGTGCGGCTTCCCCGCGTGGATGACGTCGGGGAACTTGATCGCGTCCTGGATGAAGAAGACCGGGATGTTGTTGCCCACCAGGTCGAACGTGCCCTCGGCCGTGTAGAACTTCGTCGCGAAGCCCCGGGTGTCCCGCACGCTGTCGGCCGACCCGCGGGATCCGAGCACGGTGGAGAAGCGCACAAAGACCGGAGTCTCGGCGCCCTTCGCCAGGAAGGCGGCCTTGGTGACCTGGGCCGCGGTTCCGTAGCCGGTGAAGACGCCGTGCGCGGCCGCGCCCCGGGCATGGACCACGCGCTCGGGGATCCGCTCGTGGTCGAAGTGCGTGATCTTCTCCCGCAGGTGGTGGTCCTGGAGGAGGACGGGGCCACGGGCTCCGGCCTTGAGGGAGTGGTCGCTGTCGTACAGCCGGGCGCCCTGCGCCGTGGTCAGGTACGGGCCGGCCTGGGCGACGGCAGCGGCCGGCGCCCCGGTGGCCTGACCGGTGGGACTCAGGGTGTCGGGCCCGCTCTGGTCGGCCTTGGGCGGCAGGGGCTCCCGCGGCGTCACGGGTTCGGCGAGCGAGGGCGGCCCGGGAGCGGGCGCCCCCGGGGTCACGTCCCGGCCGCGGGGCGTGGACCGAGGGGTGGGCGCAGGGCCGGCGGTGGCCTTGCCGGACGTCGCCTTGCCGGGCTTGACGGCCTTGCCGGACGTCGTCTTTGCCGCCTTCTTGACCATGACGTTCCTTCCACTGATCGAGGCATGGCGGGTTCCCTCACCCGAGGTCGACCGCCGGTGAAGCATCGACTACCCGATATACCCCGAATAATCCATTTCGCACCGCTGCTATCCGGCGCGGTACTGCCCCTGGCCCTGACTCTGACCTCGCCCCTGCTCCTGATGACGGCCGGCGCTGTCGCCGTCGAACCAGTAGTCGCCGGCCGCGAGGTAGCGGAAGGAGCGGCCTGCCCCGGCTGCCAGGGCGGCGGGCGGGGCCTCGGTCGGCCCCGCGAGCGGGACCTCGGTCTGATCCATACGGCGCTTGCGTTCGAGCACGGCGGAACTCCAGTCCGGAACGGGAGATACGGGGGTCCGCATCAGGATGACCCAGAGGCGTGTGCCACGCAGGTCGACCCCGGCCTCCGCAGTGCCCTCAGTCCGGGCACTGGATCCTGTGGAGGAACCCGTCGACGTCCCAGGACTCGGCCCCACGCGCCACCAGGAGGTAGGACTGCTCGAGAAAGTCGCTCACCTGGGCTGCGTCAGCGATCAGCACCGCCGACTCGTAGCCGGCCTGGGTGTACCCCCACAGCTCCATGACCAGAGTTCTGTGTCCGTCCGCCCACCGGGGGCGGAGGCTGATTTCGCCGGCCCCCACCGGGCGGTGCACTCCCTCGGCCAGCATGTCCCGCTCGAAGTGCCACGGAATGGGTTGCCCGCTGTCGAGCAGGAAGTCGAACCGGACCGCGTAGGGGTCGGACGGGTCGTAGACGGCCCGCGTCGGCACCGGCAGGAGGCTGCCGGCCACGGCGAGTTGCGTCGAGATCGTGTCGGAAAGACAGGTCGGCAAGGGGACCTCCACGGGGCAAACGGGTGACCGGCCCTCGCATGCCCGCCGAACGTGCCCCGCACTCTGGGCCAACCGTATGAATCCCGCCTCGTGCGGTGTGATCGTCATCCGGAGGGGATCCGGAAACTCCCGCGTATGCCGCGAGGGCGGCAGGGCACACGGGCTGTCGGAGGTGGTAACCGTGGTTCCCCTGTTGCTCGTTCTGCTGCTCGTCCTGGTCCTCTTCGGCGCGGGTTTCGCGGTCGAGGTCCTGTGGTGGGTCGCGCTCGCGGTCCTGGTGCTGTGGCTGATCGGCTTCGTGGCCCGCCCGGCGAGCGGTGGCGGACGCTGGTACCGCTGGTAGCTCGCGATCGACGGCGTGAGCCGGACCGGCCCGGCTTCGGCCGGCCGAACGGCACGGCCAGGACCCCGGGTGGGAACGGCGCGGCCGCGCCGATGCCCGGGGGACGATGCGAAGGCCGTCGTCCTCGCCGCGCGAGATAGTCCCAATTCGTCTAGTTTGTCCCCGTCAGGGTTCCTCACGACAAAGGAGTTCACCATGGCTGACAAGGGAAAGATGGACCAGGCCAAGGGCAAGGCCAAGGAGGCCGCCGGCAAGGTCACCGGAAACGACCGGATGAAGACCGAAGGCAAGATGGACCAGGCCAAGGGCAAGGCCAAGGAAGCGATGGGCGAAACCGAGGAGCGCGCCCGTGGCGTCCAGGACTCGCTGCGTGACAAGCGCGACAGGACCTGATCCCGCCCCGACGGGTCCCCTCGGGGCTCGTGGGTGAACAGGATGCGGCCCCCGGCGCCTCGGCGCCGCGGGGCCGCCCCCCTGTTCCCGACGCCCCGGCGTCCCGACTTCCCGGTTCCGCACCGCAACCGCACCACACCGTGCCACAGGGCGCGGCACGAGAGAGGCAGCCCCCGATGGACAGCCAGGACAAGGACAACCCGGCGGCCGAAGTGGTGGTGGCAGTCGGCGACTGCTCTTCCGAGGACGCGCACGCCGTTCTCGACCTGCTCGAGCGTTCCTTCCCGGCGGAGGCCGCGGCGGGCGGCCCGGCGGAAGGCGGCCGGGCCGCAACCGTGTGGAGCGCGACCCTCGACGCCGCGAAGCCGGCGAGGCCCGCGGAAGCGGGGGAGCGGCAGGCAACCGCCGTCCGGCTGAAGGACACGGTCAGTGTCACCCTCCAGGGAGGCCCCCGTGCGGTGGAGCGGGTGCAGGCCGCGCTCGCCGGGCACTTCACCGTCGAGGACCTGGGAGCCGTATCGGGCGACCAGGAGAAGGAGATCGGCCTGCGCATCCGGTCCTGAGTGCGGACCGTGCACGGACCGTGTACGGGCGCCGACTCAGGGCAAACGCGCTGCATGACCGTACCCAAGACAACCGTTCTCGTCCTCGACAGCGCCGAGCCCGAGCTGCTGGCAGGGTTCTACGCCGAACTGCTCGGTGGCACGACGGCGCCGGCGCCGGACGACGGGGACCTCCTCCTCGTCACCGGCGGCACCGGAGTGGTGGTCGGAGTCCGTCGCGACCCGGACCACGTCCCGCCGAGCTGGCCGCTCCCGGAGGGTTCCCAACAGGCCCATCTGTGCATCCTCGTGCAGGAACGGTGCCTCGACGACGCCGAGCGCGAGGCCGTGAACCTCGGCGCCCGCCCGGTGGCCGCGGAGGACGACGGCAGCCTGCCGGGCAGCCGGACGACCCTGCGCCGCTACGCAGACCCGGCCGGCCACGGGTTCGTCCTCATCGCGGTCCGCGAGGACCTCCCCGCCGGAAGCTCTCCCCGATAGGCGTTCCCGGAGCGGACGACGTGCGCTTCGCCGGGTCGGGAGGCGTCCGGCTGCCGCGTGCCCTTGGATGGGCCGTACGCGGACGGACCGACCACCAGCTCCGGAGACCGGCATGAGGAAGATCAAGGCGCAGCTGTTCATCTCGCTCGACGGCGTCGTCGAGGCGCCCGACCAGTGGCACTTCCCCTACTTCAACGAGGAGATGGGGGCAGCCGTCGACGCCACCCTCGGCCGGGCCGACACCCTGCTGCTCGGGCGCAGGACCTACGACAGCTTCGCGGGCGCCTGGCCGGACCGGGAAGCGGGAGGCGGGGAGGACGCCCCGTTCGCCAAGGTGCTCGGTGACGCCCGCAAGATCGTGGTGTCCAACAGCCCTCTCGACTTCACCTGGCGCAATTCCGAGCAGCTCGCCGGCGAGCTCACCACCGCGGTCGCCGCACTGAAGAACGAGCCGGACGCGGACACCCCCGTCTGGATCAGCGGCTCGGTCTCCGTCGTACGCCAGTTGGTGGCCGCCGGGCTCCTGGACGAGCTGAACCTCCTGCTGCACCCGATCGCCGTGCGCAACGGCCTGCGCCTGTTCGAGGAGGACGCGCCGTCGATCCCGCTGGAGCTGGTGTCCGCCGAGACCTTCCGGACCGGTGTGCTGAACCTCTTCTACGCCGTGGCCGCCGCACCCGGCGAAGGGTCGTACGAGGATGCCACGACCCACCTGCCCCAGCCCCCCCAGCCCTAGCGGGTGCGGCGCATGCCCGGCGTTCGGCCCGGTCGGGGGAGTGACGGGCGCGTCTTCTTGATCGCGGCGCTGGCGGGCTGTCCGGTCGGGCTGGTCGGCGGCGGATTCCGGTGGTGCCTGGAGCACGCCGACAGCCTGCGCGCTTCGGTTCTGGAGGCGGCTGCCCGGCTGGGGGCGGTGGGCTGGCTGATCCCTGTCGTCCTCACCGCGGTGGGCGCCGCGGTGGCGTGCCTGATCGCCCAGCGGGTCCCGCACGCGGCGGGCAGTGGGATCCAGCACGTGGAAGCCGTGTGGCGGCAGGAGGCCGAGGCCCGTACGGCCTGGCTGGTGCCAGCGAAGTTCGTGGGCGGTCTCGTCGCGATCGGCTCGGGCCTGGTCCTGGGAAGAGAGGGGCCGATCGTCCACATGGGCGCCGCGATCGGGTCCGCGGCGGGCCGGCGCGGCCGGCTGGTCGCCGAGGACGCCCGCATGCTGCACACCGCGCTCGGTGGGGCGGGCCTGGCGGTGGCGTTCACCGCTCCGCTGGGCGGGGTGCTGTTCGTCTGCGAGGAGGTGACCCGCACGGTCCGGCCGCGTCTGGTGCTCCTGACGATCGTCGGCACCGTCACGGCGGTGGCCGTCTCCCAGCTCATCGTGGGCGACGCGCTCGTCCTTCCGCTGCCGGCCGTCCCCGCCCCGTCGTTGTGGATGCTGCCGGTGTTCCTGCTCTGCGGGATCGCGGCCGGGGCGCTGGGCGCGGTCTACGGCGCCCTCGTCGTACGGACACTGGAGGTGTGCGACCGGCTGACGCGGGTGCCCCTCGTGGTCCGTGCGGCGGGCATCGGAGCCGGGGTCGGCGCGCTGATGGCCCTCGATCCCCTCCTCACGGGCGGTGGTGACCAGCTGAGCGAGCGCCTGCTCGCGGGCGGAAGCCTGACGGTGGCGGCGCTGGTGGTCTGCCTCGCCGTACGGTTCCTGGCCGGGCCGCTGAGCTACGCGGCCGCGACTCCCGGCGGGCTGTTCGCTCCGCTGCTGGCCCTGGGAGCCCTGTGGGGGACGCTCACCCACGCGCTCGCCTCCCCCCTGCTGCCGGCCGACTCGGCGGGCCCGGCCGTGTTCGCCGTGGTGGGGATGGCGGCCGTGTTCACCGGCGTCGTACGGGCACCGCTCACGGGAGTCGTCCTGGTCCTGGAGATGACGGGTGCCGGCGTCCTCCTGATGCCCTTGCTGGTCGCGTGCTTCGCCGCGACCGTGACCGCGGACCGGCTGGGGAGCGAACCCATCTACGACACCTTGCGGCGCCGGATGCTGGAGCGCGCCTGACGACTGCCGGGCCGGACCGGGCTCTCCCTTCCCTTTCCTCCCCTTCCCGCCGGTGCGGAACGGCCACCACCCACAGGCGGCCACCCGGGTGACTTCCGCCCGGACCGCGGCCCGGCACGGGCCCCCGCACGCACGGCGGCGTGAGGATCCACGGGCTGATTCCGTTTCTTTACGGCTGGAGGCTTTCCGTGCTCGAACGCAAGCAGCTCAAGGGCCGCACACAGGTCACCTTCATCCTGCCCGAGGACACTCCCGACGGGCCGGTCAGTGTCGTCGGGGACTTCAATCACTGGAACCCGGCAGCCCACCCCCTGGAGCCCCGCGGGGACGGAAGCCGCGCCGCGGCCGTCGCCCTGCCCGTCCACAGCGCCCACTCGTTCCGCTACCTCGCGGCCGGCGACTACTGGTTCGACGACGAACAGGCGGACGGCCACGACGGCACCAACGGCCGTATCCACACCTGACGACGACCGAGGTGAGACCCCTGTGAGCAGCCCGATCGGCCTTTCGGAGGACGGCCTCGCCGCCCTCCACCATCTGAGGGAGCTGCGGGAGATCAACACCGTGGTCCTCCGGTTCGCCGACACCCCGGACGTGCTGGTCCCGGAGATCGAGGGCAACCTGACCCCTGACGAGCTGGTGCAGGGCCTGCCCTCGGACGAACCGCGACTGGTCGTCCATGAGCTGGCGTTCGCCAGCCCGGAGGGCATGCGGCGGAACGAACGCCTCCTCATCTTCTGGATGCCGCCGCCGGCCGGTGAACAGGAAGAGACCTACACGGCCGGGTACACGGCCCTGAAAGAGCTCCTCACCGACGTCCACGTCCACCTCATCGCCAGGCGGGCGGACCAACTGGGGTACCGCCGGCTGGTCGCCCTGGCCGGCTGAAGCCCTCTGAAGGGCCGGCCGCAGACCCAGGCCCGGCGGGCGCCCGCCGGGCCTGGACACGGCGCAGGGGGAACGCGGCCCTGCGGGCCGTGTCAGACCTGACCCCGCCACTGCCCGGTGGCCGAGCCGTGGTCCTCGATGAAGTGCTTGAACCGCTTCAGGTCTCCCTTGACCTGCCGGTCCACGAAGCCGAGCTTGTCGCCGATGTTCTCCGCCATCCCCTCGGGGTCGAAGTCCATCATCAGCGTGACCTGCGTATGGGACGGATCGATGGGATGGAAGGTCACGAGGCCCGACTGCTCGCTCTCGCCTCCCACGGTGACCCAGGCGACCTTCGTGTCGGGGATCTGCTCGGTGATTTCCGCGTCGAATTCCCGTTCGACACCGGAGATCTTCGTCACCCAGTGCGTGAGCGTGTCCGAGCGCTGCTCGATCCGCTGCACGCCGTCCATGAACTGCGGGAACGACTCGAACTGCGTCCACTGGTCGTACGCCGTGCGGACCGGGACGTTGACCTCGATGGACTCCTTGACCGTCGACATGACGCGTCTCCTTTGCGATGGGTGGGGGGAGCGGGAACCGGCTCTCGTACCTGTACGGCTCCCGCAGGGCAAGGCATCCGTGCCCTCTCACCGCGCGCCTTCCCCGGCGACCGGGTGCGGACTCCCCGAACGAGCCCACTTCCCGGACCAGGCGGCCCCCAGCAGTCGCGGCCTCTGCGCCGGGAGGTGTGCGCGGGGCATTCTGGGCAGATGACGGAACCCGGCGGTCCGAGCGCGCGCCGGCGCAACGGCGCGTACGGCTACGGGCTGGTGACCAAGGTGCTGCACTGGACCGTGGCAGCTCTGCTCCTCGTGCAGTTCTCCGTGGGATACCGGCTGGGAGGCGACGGAGGGCACGGGCGCGGACGGGGACGAGGACGGGGCGCGGATTCCGGGCGAGGGAGGGGGCGGGGAGGTGCGGACGGATTCGATCCGTTCGGCGACGACCGGCTGCTGACCGTTCACGTGCTGCTCGGGCTGGCGATCCTCGTCCTGGCGGTGGTACGGCTCGCCTGGCGACGGGCAACTCCCCTGCCCCCGTGGTCCCCGGCGCTCTCCCCGCGCGAGCGAGGACTGGCGCACTGGACCGAAGTCTTCTTGTACGGGGCGCTCCTCGCGATGCCGCTCACCGGGCTGTGGCTGGTGGCCCTCGGCGATGACGACGCACTCGCCCCGCACGTCGCGGCGCACGTGGTGTTCTTCGTCGCGCTCACCGCACACCTCGGGCTGGTGCTCAGGCACACGGTGGTCCGCCGCGACCGCCTGCTGCGGCGCATGCTGTGAAGCCGCTCACCGTAGGGTGGCCGGACCCGATCAAGGAGGACCGGCGTGGCGAGCATCGTGATCGCGCAGACGACCGTGGACGACGAAGCGAAGGCGTACGAGATCGCGCGGGCCGCGGTGGAGGCGAGGCTGGCCGCCGGCGTGCACATCGACGCGCGGATGACCTCCTTCTACTGGTGGAAGGACGCGGTGCAGCACGAGCGGGAGTACCGGCTCTCCTTCAAGACGACGGCGGAGAAGGTCGCCGAGCTGGGGGCGTGGATACACGAGCGCCACCCCTACGAGGTGCCGCAGTGGATCGTGCTCCCGGCCACCGCGGCCTCGGAGGAGTACCTGGCGTGGGTGGTGAAGGAAACCGCGACGGAGTAGCCCGCCGTACGGACCGAGGACCTCGGACGGGGCGTAGGGGGTGCCCTGCCGATCAGACCGGAGCAGGGAGCGGCCTGATCGGCAGGACGCCGCCCGGCCACATGATCAACCCGTGGGAAATGCCTGTGCTCCGGCGGCGGGCCCGCGTTAGTGTGACCCGCATGAACGTCACCGGCCCCAGCACCACCGCGACCGCGCGAGCGACCAGCTCGCCGGTTGCCGCCGCCTGACTTTCCCCTCTCCCCGGCGACCGGAGAACGGTCCGCCGGTAGTGCCGCGGCATCCGCTGCCCCCGGTCGGAGACCCAACGGTCCCGTTCTCCGGTGCCTCCCCGCTGTGTTGCGAAGGAGCCACCCCCATGAACACCGAGCAGCTGGTCCGCACGTTCGTCGAGTACTTCGAGGAGCGCGAGCACCGGCGCATCGTCGGCTCGACGCTGCTGCCACCACCCGGCGACCCCGTACTCTTCACCACCTCCGGCATGCACCCGCTCACCCCGTACCTGGAGGGCCGCCCCCACCCGCTGGGCAGGCGGCTGGTCAACGTCCAGCGCTGTCTGCGCACCACGGACCTGGACGAGGTCGGCGACGCCACCCACCTGACGGTCTTCGAGATGCTCGGCAGCTGGTCGCTCGGCGACTACGACGGCCCGCTCAGTCTCGGCTGGGGCTACGGGCTCCTCACCGAGGGACTGGGCGTCGATCCCGGCCGGCTGTACGCCACCGTCCACGCCGGGGACGACCGGACCGGGCCGGACACCGCCTCCCTCCAGCTGTGGCAGGACCGTGGCGTTCCCGTCGAACTCACCGTGGAGGACAACTGGTGGTCCAACGGACCCGTCGGGCCGTGCGGTCCCGACTCGGAGATCTTCCTGTGGAGCGGCGACGGCCCGCCCCGGTCGACGCCCACCCGCGACGAGCGCTGGGTCGAGGTGTGGAACCACGTGACGATGAGCCACCGCCGGCTCGACGACGGCTCCCTGGTGCCCCTTCCCCAGCGCAACGTGGACACCGGCCTCGGCCTGGAGCGGCTCGCCTCACTGCTCCAGGGCAAGTCGTCCGTGTTCGAGTGCGACGTCTTCGACCCCTGGCGCAGCCTCGTGCCGCGCCTGTGGCACCTGGACGAACGGTCGCTGCGCGTGGTCTGCGACCACTTGCGCTCGGCCGTCGTGGTCCTCGGCGACGGCGTGCGCCCGGCCAACACCGGCCGGGGCTACGTGCTGCGACGCCTGGTGCGACGGGTGCTCACCCTGCTGTGGCGGGACGACCCCTCGCGTGGCCTCGAAGACCTGCCGGACGAACTGGTCCGGCACACCCTCGACCACTTCCGGCAGGACGGGCACCCGGGCGACGTAAGGCGGCTCCTGCTGGAGGAGGAGCAGCGGTTCCGCCGGCTGCTGGAGCGCGGGCGGCAGGTCCTCGCCCGCCCGCGGTTCCAAGGCCCGCTGACCCAGGAGGACTTCCACTACCTCCACGACACGCACGGACTGCCGCGCGAGCTGGTCGTGAGCCTGCTGCAGGAGTGACGGCGATGCGGACCGCCGGCCCGGCTCCTGCTCACGAGTCCTGGCCGGCGCTGACGGCCGTCACGTGCGTGGAGCCGTCGCGCAGGGCGGTGATGCGGACCTGTCCCGCGGGGAAGGGGTCCCTCCCGTTCGGGCCCGGTACCTGGGCGAACGGCGTCCAGGCACCGTCAGGCTTCCTGACGTTGTGCCAGATCCGTCCGTCGAGCCCGACCGCCACCACCTGGGCGGAGCCGTCGGGCGTCCCCGCGATGCCGATGGCGCTGGCCCCCATGGTGGCCGTGGTGACCCCCCGCGGGGGCCGGAATCCGGTCCAGGAGCCGTCCGCCCGCCGCAGCTGGTGGTATACGACCCCGTCGAGGCCGATCGCGAGGACCTGGGAGGACCCGTCCGGCATCCCGGTGATCGCCAGAGCCGGTCCGGAAAACGCCGGGGCCCCGTTGTACCCGGCCAGGCGTCCCCAGGCGGTCCACGCACCGGTCCGCCCGCGAACGCAGTGGTACATGGCGCCGTCCGTGCCGTAACTGAGCAGCTGGGCCGACCCGTCGGGCATGGCGGTGATCGAGACCTTCGCCGCGCCCCAGCGGCTCGCCGCGGTGAAGCCGGGCAGGGCACGGAAGCCGGGCATCCCGCCGTCGGCGCGCCGCTGCTGGTGGTAGGCGGTGCCGTCCATGGCCGTCACCACGATCTGGCAGGTGCCGTCGGGGAAGGCCGCGATGTCCGCCTCCCGGACGGTGAACCCGGTCGAGCCGCCCGGCCCCGCGACGCGCTGCCAGGGCTGGAGCGTGACCGAGCCCCGTACGACGGTCAGCCACAGGCCGTTGTCGGCCGCGATGCCCAGCACCACGACCGAGCCGTCCGCCCGGCCGGCCACGGCGCTCTGGACCCCCGCGAACGAGCCGGCGCCGACCGCGCCCGGCAGCGGACGCATACCGCCCCACGACCCGTCGGCGCGGCGCTCGGTGTGGAAGAGGACCCGCTGCTCGACGTCGTACGGGGGCAGTTGCGCGGAGTAGAACCACACCGGGTTGGTGAGGGCCACCAGTTGGTCCAGCGTGGTGGAGGCGGGCTTGGGCCGACGCACCTCGGCCCGTACGAACAGGGAGGCCTTGCCCCAGCCCCGCCAGCGCAGTTGACCCCTGCCGCTGCCGTCGATCCAGGTGGCGGCCATGATGCCCCACTCGGTGTACAGCGTGGCGATACTGTCCGGGGCGCCCGTCACGTTCAAGGTCACGTCGACGGCGTCGAAGAACGACAGGGGCAGCTCCTCGCCGGGCCCGGCGACCGCTGCGCCGGTGCGGGCGGTGAAGTCCAGGGTCACGGCCGCGGATTCGACGGCGTACGACCGGCCCAGGCGCAGCGCGTCCAGTACGGCGGACGTCGACAGGCCGGCCGCGTGCACCACGTTGTGGGGCCGGCCGACGGCGTCCGTGTGGCTGTGCGCGTCGCTGTTGCCGACGGCGGCGACCCGCTTGCCGAGGCAGAGCATGACGTGCCAGGCGGCGATGTTGGCCGCGTCGTCCAGGGTCCAGGGTCCGTTCCACACCTCCAGCGCGTCCACGCGGTCGAGGCCGAACTCCCAGAAGGATCCCGCCGCCGGAGTGAGCGGATGGGCGGCGATCGTGAGTCCGCCCAGGCTGTGCACGCGCCGGGCATGGCCCTCGAACACCCCCGGGTTGGCGGGGCCGTAGCGCCAGTCCACCCATTCGCCCTGCGGCAGCCCGACGGCCAGCCAGTGGCCGTGGCGGGTGGTGACCTCCTCGGCGTTGATGACCAGCAGGTCGGTCGGGACGTTGCCCTGCCAGGTCACGCCGGTGGAGTGGGTGTTGTGGTCGGACGTGGCGATGAAGTGCAGCCCCTCCTGGCGGGCGGCCGCGACGATCTCGTCCACCGTGCGCTTCCCGTCGGAGTGCACGCTGTGCAGGTGCAGGTCGCCCCGGTACCAGCCCGGGCCGCGCCCCGCCACCGAGGCCGGCAGGATGTCGTACGGGGTCCGGGGGAGCGGGTCTCCGGAGTGCAGGGTGACGTCGACCTGCCAGGCCATACCCCCGGCGCTGCCGACCATGGGCCCCAGGATGACGGACCAGCCGCCGCTCTCGACGGGGCCGGGCGCGTAGCCGGGAGTGGCGTCCGCCGCGGAGAGGGTGAACCCGGTCCGTTCGCCGCCCGACCAGCCGCGGAAGCCGGACGGGCCGAAGATGCCGAGGTCCAGGATGCCGGCGGCGGCGTCGTGGGTGGTGGCGACGGAGATCCGCTGGACTCCGGCCGGGACGTCGAAGGCGACGTACGCCCACTGGTCGGTGCCTTGGGGGGCGCGACCCCGGTAGGTGGTGGTCACCGCGTCGGTGCCCTGGCCCCGGGTCGCGGCGTACGCGATCGGTGCGGGAACCAGCGCGGCGACCCCGCCCGCGGCCAGCAGGGCCCCTAATCGGAGCAGGGACCTGCGCTCGACGTGCGGGTGGGGGGCGGACGCATCGCTCGGGAGGTGTTCGCTCGGCACAGCCGTGCTCTCCATTCATGGGGGGTGGCATGGAAGGCGTGCAGGTGCGAGGGCGTGCGGGAACGCGGGGACGCGGCAACGCGGGAAACGGGCGTGGGCGGATCCGCACGAAGACGGGGAGCAGGCGGAGCAGGTGGAGCAGGTGGAGCAGGTGGAGCCGGGAGGGCCGGAGCGAGCGGCGGCCGGTCCCGCCCGGTGGTGCGGGCGGGACCGCCGGCGCCTCGCTAACGGCGTGAGCGCTGGGCCTCGACGATCTGTCGCACGGAGCCGTCGACGTCCGTCCGGGCCTGGATCCGCTCGGCGAACCCGGGGAACTGCCCGGCGATGGCGCTCAGCAGCCGCAGTTCCAGCGGTGCGACGTTGACCTCGCACAGGTCGCGGCGGACGGCCCGTACGACGCCGTCGGCGACCTGTTCGGGCGTGACGGTCCTGATGCCGTTCGGCGGGGTGGCGCCGGTGGCCGCGAACATCCCGGCATCGCGCACGAAACCGGGCTGGACCAGCGAGACCCCCACCCCCGTACCGCTGAGCTCCTGGCGCAGGGCGAGCGCGAACCCGCGCAGCCCGAACTTCGTCGCGTTGTACAGGGAGGTCGACTTGGTCGCCGCCTTGCCGGAGATGGAACCGACCAGCACGATGTGGCCGCGTCCGCGGGCCACCATGTGCTCCGCGAGCAGCCGGGAGAGCAGGACGGGCGAGCGCAGGTTCACGTCGAGGGCGCGGTCGAGCTGGTCCTCGGTGTAGTCGAGGAGGTCGCCGCTGGCGGGCAGGGCGGCGTTGGCGACCAGGACGTCCGCCTCGGCGCAGCTCCCGGCGAGGCGTACGACGTCGGACCGTACGGCCAGATCGGCGACCACGGTGCGGGCGCCACAGGCGTCGGCGGTGGCCTTGAGGGCTTCCTCCCGCCGCCCGGTGACCGTGAGGCGGGCGCCCTGCGCGGTCAGGCGTGCGGCCAGGGCGGCGCCTATGCCTCCGGTGGCGCCGGTGAGCAGAACGTTCGATCCGGATATGTCCACGACCACTCCCGTGCGGCGTTGCGGTGTCGGTCAGTCAGTTGTTCGTTCGAACGAACAGTAGGGATGAGGCCTCTCCTTGTCCACACCCCGGTCGTCCCCAACTCCCCAGCCCCGCCCGGGCGGCCGGATCGGCCGATGGGGCAGAATTACGCCATGTCCCATGCTTCCGACACCCGCCAGAGCATCATCGACGCCGTATTGCGGATCATCGGGCAGGACGGCATCGCCGCCCTCACCAACCGGCGGATCGCCAAGGAGGCCGGAGTCTCCCTCGGTTCCGTCACCTACCACTTCGCGACCCAGCACGAGCTGCTGCGCGAGAGCCTGCTGCACTTCGTGGCCGAGGAGACCCGGCACTTCACGGCGCTCGCCGACGCGTGCTCCGACGAGAGCTTCGACCTCGGGCAGGCGGCCGAGGTGGTGGCCCAGGTCGCGGGCGGCAACGCCTTCGACAGCCGCCACATCGCGCCGTTCGAGCTGTACGTCCAGGCCGGCCGCGACGAACGGCTGCGCGCCGCCGCGGCCGAGTGCTTCGCCGCCTACGACCTGCTGGCCACCCGGATCCTGACCCACCTCGGGGTCCCGGACCCCGAACGCCTGGCCGGCGTGGCCGTCGCCCTCGTGTTCGGGCAGCAGCTGCGCCGCCTGGCGACCGGTGCCCCCGCCGAGGACCTCGTCGACACCCTGCTGGTTCTCACGCAGTTCACCGCGACGAAGGCCCCGTAGCCGGCGAAGGCGCGCGGCGGCTTCAGTACGTGTGCCCCACGTGCGCGAGGGCCTGCTTCAGCAACACCGCGTGGCTGTCCGGCATCTCGCCCTGCACGGCTGCCGAGAGCGCTTCCTGCGGGGTGAACCAGACCAGGTCCAGGGCGTCCTGCCGGGGGCGGCAGTCACCGGTGACCGGCACGATGTAGGCGAGTGACACCGCGTGCTGGCGGGGGTCGTGGTAGGGGGTGATGCCGGCTGTGGGGAAGTACTCGGCGACGGTGAAGGGCTGGAGGGAAGGGGGGATGCGGGGGAGGGCCACCGGCCCCAGGTCCTTCTCCAGGTGGCGGAGCAGCGCGTCACGGATCCGCTCGTGGTGCATGACACGGCCGGACACCAGAGACCGGCTGATGTTCCCGTCCGTGCCGATCCGCAGGAGCAGCCCGATGGTGGTGACTTCGCCGGTGTCGTCCACGCGTACGGGGACGGCCTCGACGTACAGGATCGGCATCTGTGCCCGGGCCGTGTTCAGCTCGTCGCTGGTCAGCCAGCCGGGCGTGGTTTCGGTCGTGTCAGACATCCCTTGATCCTACGGTCAAGGGCGGGTCCCGGCCCAGATCGCGCGTCCAGCAGCCCGGCGGGGCCCGGCATCGGGCGGCTGACGTAACGTTCGGGCATGAGCATGCCGCCGCCCCAGCAACCCCCCGGCCCGTACGGACCCCCGCAGCCCCCGAACCCGTACGGTGCCCAGCCGTACGCCGCACAGCCCGCGCACCAGCAGCCGTACCCCGCTCAAGCGGCCTGGGGGCAGCACCCGATGGGCACGCCGCCGCGCAAGCGCCGGACGGGCATGGTGATCGGGATCGTCGCCGCATCGCTGGTGGCGCTCGGCGTAGTCGGCGTGCTCGTGTCCGTGGCGGGCGGATCCGGTTTCCCCGAGGCGCGCTACCGGCTCATCGTTCCCAAGACCGTGGTCGACGGCAAGTACGAGCTGGTCCAGGACCTTTCGGCCACCGAGGGGAAGAAGGCGCTGAAGGGCAGTTACGACTCCAAGATCCGCAATCCGGAGCCGGTCGTCGGTCAGTACACCTCCACGTCCTCGAAGGGGGCGAGCGCCCTGGTCTTCTCGGGGATGTACGGCCAGTTCAAGGACCCCGCGAGCGCCCGCAGGAAGATGCTGGACGGCGCCGCGGACTCCGAGGGCGCGTTCCTGGCCGTCCCCGCGCGGGACGTCACGCCCACCGGTTCCGGCATCACCCTGTCCTGCGAGGTGCTGACGATGACGCAGGGCTCGGCCCAGAGCTCCCTGCCGATATGCGCCTGGGCCGACGAGAACACCGGCGCCTCGGTCGGCTTCGTCACTCCGGAGACCGCGCAGCAGAAACCCGAGGCCGTCGACCTCGTCAAGATCGCCGAGGCGACCCTCAAGGTGCGTGCCGAATCCCGGCAGCCGATCGGCTGATGAGGCGGCCTCCGCTCGGTCGTCGCCCTGACCGCGGAGGCGCTCAACCGGGCCCCGCCTCGGCGGCCCCCGGCGTCACGCTCGGGACAGCTGGGTGGACGCCCAGTGGTGGAACAGCGGCGGATGCGGCTCGGGCTTCACGCCCAACACCTGGATCCTGAAGCGCACTTCCTGGCCGGTGAGACCCCCCGCACGCCGGCGCACTGCGAGCGGGAGCACCCTTCCGGAATCCGGTCAGGCCGTCCGAGGGCGCGTGGCCGGCTCCGGTGCGCCGAGTGGCGCCGGTACCCGAGAACGCGCGCGGGGTACGCCGTCCGCCGGAGCCGGCGGTGAGCGGGTGGCTCGTACGGCGTGTCCGGCGGTGTGGACGGGGGTGGCGCGGTCGTGCTGCCTAGCGTGGCCCCATGAGCACACGACCCTCACTGCCGTTGGCCGGGTACGGGATCCGGTGCGCCCGGCCCGACGAGTCCGGGGCGGTCGCCGCGCTCCTGGCCCGCGCCTTCGCCGACGATCCGGTCATGGCGTGGATGGTTCCCGCCGACGACCGGGAACGACGGATCGCCCGGTACTTCCGGCTGGCCCAGCGGCAGCAGCGGCCGCGCGCGGGCGCTGTCCGGGTCGCCGCCACGAGCGAGGGACGGTTGCTGGCCGCCGCGCTCTGGTCGGGGCCCGGGCGCTGGAAGACCTCCGCGGTGCAGGAGCTGGCGGCGCTGCCCCGGTACGCGGGCGTCTTCGGCCTCCGGGGGATGCCGCGGGCCGGGGAGCTCCAGAACGCCATGCACGAGGCCCATCCGGAGACCCCGCACTGGTACCTGCCGTCCGTGGGGACGGATCAGGGGCTCCAGGGGATGGGGGTCGGCTCGGCGCTGCTGCGTCAGCAGCTGGCCGACTGCGACCGGTTCGGGCAACCCGCCTACCTGGAGTCCAGCAACATCACCAACGTCCCCTTCTACGAAGGGCTGGGCTTCCGGGTGACCGGTGAGATCCGGACCCCGGAGGGCGGGCCGACCCTCTGGCCCATGTGGCGCGACCCCCACGGTTAGACGGTGTCCTGCGGATCTTCCGGCCGTCGTCCCAAGCGGCTGGAACACTCTCAAAAGGGCGGCAACTGCCCTGCCGGCTCCGTTGATTGACGAAACGATCACGCTTGCGTTCCGGATAAATGATCTGGAAGCCTCCGTTTGACTCACCTGTCATACGAGTAACGGAGGCAACCCCCGTATGCCCTCAAGCCGAATACGTCGCGCCTGGCTCGCGGCAGCCGCCGCGGCGGCGCTCGCGTTCACCGGTCTCGCGACGCCGGCGCACGCGCAGGACCTTCCGCCGGATGTGCCGGGGTCCTGGATCCAGGAGCCCCGCGCCACCGAAGGCACCCCCTCGGCCTTCGGTACCCGCGCCTGGACCGCTCCCGGTGGCGCGGCCTCGCCCGGTGACTTCACGCTGTCGCCCGGCGAGATGAACGCCGAGACCACCAAGCGGGTCGCCCGTCTGGACTCGGTGCTGCCCAAGTCGGGCGTGCAGAACCTGCTGGACGGGGCCAACCGCACCGTCCAGCCCTGGTGTTCCCGCGACCCGTTCGGCACCGCCCCGGACCCCGACATCAAGTACTGCCTGCAGGGCGACGACTCCGTATCGCGGGAGTGGGTCCCGCAGGGCTTCACCGGCGTCTCCGACGCCAAGGACAACGAGCTGTGGGGCGACGCCGGGAACATCCAGCTGTTCGCGTCCTACGACGGATGGGACCCGGGCCGGGAGGACGACCCGCTCCCGGCGGCCGGCGACTGCACCACGGCCGAGCTGGAGGACAACGACGCCTGCAACCAGAAGGGCGTCCGGATCACCTTCGTGCAGAGCCGGACCAACCCGGCCACCGGCAGTCCCGAGGTCAAGTACCGGCACGTCCTGCTGGGATGGACGTACGTGAACTCCGCCGACCACGTCTCCTTCGACGGGCTGCACGCCGCCGAGTACCCGATCCAGAAGGGCGTCCACGCCGGCGGCATCGTCTGGTACGGCAACTACCTCTACGTCGCGGACACCCGCAACGGCCTGCGTGTCTTCGACATGCGCTCCATCATGGACCTGGACCCGGACGGCGACCCCGCCACGCACGACGAGATGGGGACCGACACCGACGGGGTGAAGACCACCTCCAACGTCGAGGACAGGACGAAGGTCGGCCGGCACGACAACGTCTGGTACAGCTTCGGCTACCGCTACGTCATGCCGCAGGTGGCCGCGTGGAAGTTCAAGGCGACGCAGAACAACCCCAAGGGTTCCTACGCCTGCGTCTCCACCGGCGCCCCGAAGGGCTCCTACGTCTCCCTGGACCGCAGCACCACCCCGGACCGCCTGATCATGGGTGAATACTGCCGTCCGGAGAGCGGCTACCCCTCGACCGGCCGCATCGCCTCGTACCCGGTCGCGGCCCTGGAGGGGCGCTCCGCCGACGTCACCGCGCAGGGCTGGGCCAACTACCTGCCCATGCCGAACGGCGGTGCCCAGGGCGCGGCCGCGTACGACGGCACGCTCTACGTGAACGAGTCCAAGGGCACGGACGAGCCGGGCAACCTGTGGCGCTACCGCTGGAGCAACGGCCAGCTGGTCCAGGACGGTCAGGCCGTCAAGACCGCCCGGGGCGCCGAGGACCTCTACGTCGAGCGCGGTACGGGACGCCTGTGGTCCGTCTCCGAACACCGCCCCGGGTCGGAGCCCGACTGCCCGGCGAACCGGGACCCCGCCGACCCGGCGGGTACGGACTACTGCCAGCGCGTGCTCTACGGACACAAGCTGAGCTGGCTCGACGCCCGGCCGTAAGCACGGTCCACGGCGGCCCGGCTCAGCGCAGGACGTAGGGCTCCGTCCACCCGAGGGGGTGCGGGAGAGCGTGGGGTCCGCCCTCGGCGGGCTCCACGCCCCCGGCGGCGAACGCGCCGAGCGCGCCGACCAGTACGGCGCGTTCGGCGGGCCGGAGCCGCGCGAGGGCGGCGGCCGTCTCCGTCCGGCGCCGGGCCGTCACGTCCGTCACCAGGCGCAGGCCGGAGGCCGTGGCGGTGAGCACCGTCTCCCGCCGGTTCTCCCGGTTGGGCCTGCGGTCCGCCAGGCCCGCGGAGATCAGCCGGTCCACCATGCGCATGGCGGTCGACGGGTTGACCGCCATCAGCCCCGCGAGGGCGACCAGCTTCACGTGGCCGCGCGCCACCAGGACCTGGAGCATCCGGAACTGCGCGAGCGTGACCCCGTTGGCGGCCCCGCCGTCCCCGCCCCCGTCCCCGTCCCCGTCCCCGGTGGCGACCGCCAGGGCCCGGGCGGAGATGGACGCGAGCAGGTGGGAGGCGGCCAGGACCGCGCGCGTCACCTCGTCGACCTCGTCCGCGGCGGGTGACGGATCCGCGGGTCGCAGTTGCTCGGTCATACCCCTTTGTACCGCCTGACCGTGCGGGGCACCCGACGGACCGAAGGGGCCGACGCGCCTTTCCCGTTCCGCCGTGGCGAAACGGGGCCGCAGTCGAATGTCATGGCTTTCACATCGTAAATCTGGCACAGGGCAAAGACGTTATCATCTCGTGACCTTTGCGAGATCGGGGATAATTTGTCCGGATAAATCTGTGCATTCTCCATGGGCTGGCAGAGGTCTGGGCCGCCCGGGCGGCGTTGTGGGATAACACGGACGCATCGCCTGCGGAACCCCGTACCGGCATGTCTTTTCGGCCGATGATCGGTAGCTTCGGCCCGCATGACCGCTGCTCGTGCAGACCTGGCCACCCGTTCCCGAACCCCCACCCCCACGACGACCCCACCCGGAATCCGGGCCGACCGCCCCGACGTCTCCGACGGCCCCGACCTCTGGCGCATCGCCCGCGACGCGAAGACCCTGGACGTCAACTCCCCCTACAGCTACCTGCTGTGGTGCCGGGACTTCGCCGCCACCTCCGCCGTCGCCCGCGACCGCGACGGCCGGCCGGTCGGCTTCGTCACCGGATACCTGCGCCCCGACGCCCCGGCCACCCTGCTGATCTGGCAGGTCGCCGTCGACGCCGCCGTCCGCGGGCAGGGGGTCGCCGGATACCTCCTCGACCACCTCACCGCACGGGTCGCCGCCGAGCACGTGCTCGATGCCCTGGAGACCACCATCAGCCCGGGGAACACCGCGTCGGAGCGGCTGTTCGCGTCCTACGCCGAACGCCACGGCGCCCACCTCGCCCGGGAGGTCCTCTTCGCCGTGGAGCACTTCCCCGGCGGCGCCGGGCACCACGACGCCGAGGTGCTGCACCGCATAGCGCCCCTGGCCCACTGACCGACCACCGACCACCGATCACGTTCGCAATCGTCCGTCACCGGACACCGCAGGAGAGGCAGGTCCCCCTTGACCACGACAGCACCGATCCCGACCGTCTTCGACACCGTCGAGTCGGAGGTCCGCAGCTACTGCCGCGCCTGGCCCGTCGTCTTCGACCGCGCGCAGGGAAGCCGCCTCTACGACGAGAACGGCCGCGCCTACCTGGACTTCTTCGCCGGCGCGGGCTCGCTCAACTACGGGCACAACAACCCCGTGCTCAAACAGGCGCTGCTCGACTACGTCGCACGCGACGGCATCACGCACGCCCTGGACATGTCGACGACCGCCAAGCGGGCCTTCCTGGAGACCTTCCACTCCACCGTCCTCGCCCCCCGCGGCCTGCCGTACAAGGTGATGTTCCCCGGCCCCACCGGCACCAACGCCGTCGAGGCGGCGCTGAAGCTGGCGCGCAAGGCCAAGGGCCGCGAAGCGGTCGTCTCCTTCACGAACGCCTTCCACGGCATGTCCCTGGGTTCGCTCGCCGTGACGGGCAACGCCTTCAAGCGCGCCGGCGCCGGCGTCCCGCTGGTCCACAGCACGCCCATGCCCTTCGACAACTACCTCGGAGGCGTAGTTCCGGACTTCCTCTGGTTCGAGCGGCTCCTGGAGGACCAGGGATCCGGCCTCAACAACCCCGCCGCCGTGATCGTCGAGACGGTGCAGGGCGAGGGCGGCGTCAACGTGGCGCGCGCCGAGTGGCTGCGCGGCCTCGCGGACCTGTGCCGCCGCCGGGACATGCTGCTGATCGTCGACGACGTGCAGATGGGCTGCGGCCGCACCGGCGACTTCTTCTCCTTCGAGGAGGCGGGCATCACCCCCGACATCGTCACCGTCTCCAAGTCCATCAGCGGCTACGGACTGCCCATGTCGCTCTGCCTGTTCAAGCCCGAGCTCGACATCTGGGAGCCCGGGGAGCACAACGGGACGTTCCGCGGGAACAACCCCGCCTTCGTCACGGCGACCGCCGCACTGGAGACGTACTGGCGCGACGGCGTCCTGCGCGAACGCACCCGCGTCCAGGGCAACCGCATCGAGCAGGCGCTCGTCGACCTCTGCGCGGACCACGAGCGGGACGGCGCCTCGTACCGCGGCCGCGGCATGGTGTGGGGCCTCGAGTTCACCCGCAAGGAACGCGCCGCCGAGGTGTGTCACCGGGCGTTCGAGCACGGCCTCCTCGTCGAGACCTCGGGCCCGGAGAGCGAGGTGGTCAAGCTGCTGCCCCCGCTCACCGTGTCGGCGGACGAGCTCGACGAGGGCCTCGACATCCTCGCGCGGTCCGTCCGCGAGACCGGCTGACCCGCCGCACCCGCCGGTACCACCCGACCCGATCCGACCCCGTCCGAACCCACCCGACACCATCCGACGCCATCAGACACCATCCGACACCACGAAAGGCAGCACCACCGTGATCGTCCGATCCTTCCGGGACATCGAGGGCACCGACCGCCACGTCAGGGCGGCGTCGGGCACCTGGGAGAGCAAGCGCGTCATCCTGGCGAAGGAACGCGTCGGCTTCTCCCTCCACGAGACCGTCCTGTACGCCGGCACCGAGACGTCCATGTGGTACGCGAACCACGTCGAGGCGGTGGTGTGCGTCGAGGGCGAGGCCGAACTCACCGACGAGGAGACCGGCGAGCGGCACACCATCACGCCCGGCACCGTCTACGTCCTCGACGGCCACGAGCGCCACACCCTGCGCGTCATCCGCGAGTTCCGCTGCCTGTGCGTCTTCAACCCGCCGGTCACCGGCCGGGAGGACCACGACGAGAACGGCGTGTACCCGCTGCTCACCGAACCGGATCCGGTCTGACCGACCCGCCGTCCGACCCGGTCCGCACCCACCGAAAACCGAGAGGAGTGGCAAGCACCGCCATGACCACTGTCACCGAACGCACCCTCGCCGACCTGTACCCCACCCGGGGCTCCGAAGAAGTCCTCATCGGGCGCAAGGACCCCGTCGTGTGGTCCGAACCCGGCACCCCCGGACCGTTCTGGGCGCGTGAACTGGAAGGCTTCGAACGCGACGGCTTCCTGACCGCCGAGCAGCTGATCGGCCCCGAAGAGGTCGAGGAGTACCGGGCCGAGATGGACCGGCTGGTGACGGACCCCGCCGTCCGGGCCGACGAACGGGCCATCGTGGAGCCCGGCTCGGGCGAGGTCCGCTCGGTCTTCGAGGTCCACCGCATCAGCGAGGTGTTCGCACGGCTCGCCGCCGATCCCCGGATCGCGGACCGGGCCCGGCAGATCCTCGGTTCCGACGTGTACGTCCACCAGTCCCGCATCAACGCCAAGCCCGGCTTCGGCGCGAGCGGCTTCTACTGGCACTCCGACTTCGAGACCTGGCACGCCGAGGACGGCCTGCCGCGGATGCGGACGGTCTCGGTGTCCATCGCCCTGACGCCGAACCACTCGACCAACGGCAGCCTGATGATCATGCCGGGTTCGCACCGGACGTTCCTCGGCTGCGCGGGTGCGACGCCGAAGGACAACTACAAGAAGTCGCTGCAGATGCAGGACGCCGGAACGCCCACCCCGGAGGCCCTCACCCGGTTCGCCTCCGCCTGCGGGATCCAGCAGTTCACCGGGGTGGCCGGATCGGCGACCTGGTTCGACTGCAACGCGATGCACGGTTCCGGGGACAACATCACCCCCTACCCGCGCAGCAATGTCTTCCTGGTGTTCAACAGCGTGGAGAACCTGCCGGTGGAACCCTTCGCGGCGCCGGTCCGGCGCCCGTCCTTCATCGCCTCGCGCGACTACACCCCGCTGCCCTGACGCACGCACCCGCGCGCGGGCGCGGCGCGGCCGAGTGGACAGGGGCGGACACGACTGGACAGTGAACGCCCCCGCAGGGCCTGGAATGTGGACGCGGCCCGACACGAGGCTGTGCGCCATGAAACTTGGACGCACGAAGGACGGGCCCGCCGCCCCGGCCCGCCCGGGAGCCGCACTCGCGGCGCTGGCCGCAGCGCAGTTCACCGTGATGCTGGCCACCTCGATCGTGAACGTGGCCCTGCCGCAGATCCGTTCCGGAGTGGGCCTGTCGGACGGCGGCACCACATGGGTGGTCAACGCCTACGGCCTGGCATTCGGGGCGCTGCTCCTGGCCGGCGGCCGGGCAGGTGACCTGCTCGGCCGCCGCCGGGTGCTGATCGCCGGCCTCGCGGTGTTCGCGGGGGCCTCGCTGGCGGCGGGCCTGGCCGGCTCCCCGGGCCTGCTGATCGCCGCCCGCGCCGTGCAGGGTGCCGGCGCCGCCGCCGTCGCCCCGGCCGCCCTCGCCCTGACGATGGACCTGTTCCCGCCCGGTCCCGGTCGCGGCAGAGCCCTCGGGGTGTGGGGCGCCGTCTCCGGCGCGGGGGGAGCGGGCGGCGTACTGCTCGGCGGCGTGCTCACCCAGGCGTGGGGCTGGCCCTGGATCTTCCACGCCGTCGCGCTCGGGACCACGCTGGTCCTCGCCGCCGTGGCGATGCTCGTGCCGCGTACCGCCGCCCGTGGAGCCGGGCGCTTCGATCTGCTGGGTACCGTGGCCGTCACCCTCGCCCTGACCTGCCTGGTCTGGGCCCTGACCACCGCACGCGCCGCCGGCTGGACGGACGCCGGCGTGGTGGCCGCCCTCCTCGGGGCCGGGGTGCTGCTCGTCCTCTTCGTCCTGCTCGAGCGCCGCCGAGCGGACGCCCTGATACCGCCCAGGTTGTTCACGACCGGCCGCGTCGCTGCGGGCAACCTGCTGATGGCGCTGCTGGGCTCCGTGTGGATCGCGCTCTTCTTCTTCCTGCCGCTCTACCAGCAACAGGTCCTCGGCATGAGCCCCCTGGCCACCGGTGCGGGCCAACTCCCGCTCGCCGTGGCCAACATGATCGGCGCGGTCGTGGCACCCCGTCTCGCCGGCCGCATCGGCGCCCCGGCGACCCTGACCGCAGGCCTGCTCGCCGAGGCCGGGGGGTTGCTGTGGCTGGCTCAGATGCGTGCGGACGGGAGCTATCTCGTCGACGCCCTCGGTCCGAGCGTCCTGGTCGGTCTCGGCCTGAGCGTCGCCTTCGTCCAGCTCACCGTGCTCGCCGTGGACGGCGTCCCGCGGCAGGACGCGGGCCTGGCCGGCGGGCTGGTGAACACCACCCGCCAGGTCGGCGGTGCGATCGGCCTGGCCGCGCTCGCCACCCTGGCCGGATCCGTCACGGCCCGCGCATCCGCTCACGAGGCTCCGCTGGAGGCCCTCACCGCGGGCTACCGGGCCGCCTTCGCGGTCTCCGCGGCCGTCCTGGCCGCCACCGCGGTCCTCGCCGTGCTGCTCACCCGTGCGATCCGCCGCCCCCGCGGCGTCCGCCGGCCCGCCACGCCCGGATCGGCGGCAGCGCCCCTTCCGTAGACGCGGCGCAGCCGGACCACGGGTCCGGCGCCGACGGCCGCTCGCTCACCGGTCTGCCGAAGCCACGCCTTCCCGCGCCGCCGTCGCCGTGCGGCGCCTCCCCTTCCCGCCGTCCCGGATGGAGTCGTCCACCATGTCCAGTCACACGACCGTCTCGCCGCCCACCGCCCCTGCCCACCCCGCCCGTCACCCGCACGAGGTCGACAACCGTGCTGCCTACCTCAGCTTCGGACTCGCCTACGTGCTCGGCCACGGCGCCGCCGCGGCCTCCCACGGCGACGCCGGCCTGCTCGACCTGCCCGGCTGGCTGCCCATGACGCTGCTCGCCGCAGGGCTCGCCGCCGGCATCGTCCTGGCCACCGTCGCCGCCCTGCGGGCCCAGCGCGGGGCCACCGCACCGCAGATCCTCTCCGGCAGACTGCTCGGCACCGCCTGGATCGTCGGGTTCACCGCCCTGTTCCTCGCCATCAGCGGCCTCACCTCCGCGCTCGACCTGCCGGAACTCGAGTCCGTCCTCTGGCCCGCCGGCTCCGGACTCGTCGTAGGCCTGCTCTACCTCGCCGAAGGCGCCGTACGCGGCAACCTGCTGCACTACGGGCTCGGCGTCTGGCTCGCCCTGACCTCCACGGCGGCGCTCCTGCTCACCACCCCCGGCCTCTACTGGGCCCTCGCCCTCGCGGGCGGCGGCGCCTACGCCCTCGCCGCGGCCCTCGAACACCGCCGCCTCCAGGCCCTCGTCAGGGCCGCAGGCCGACCCGCCTGAGCGCCACCTCGGAGAGCTCGCCGATGACCTGCTCGTCCCCGCGGCGCCAGGCGTCGGCGAAACCGCCCGCAGGCGTCGGGAGCGCGGCGAGGTCGCCCAGCGGGCCGGTGAGGGCGCGCAGGGCGAGCAGGTCGGCGCCCCCAGGTGCGGCGAACAGGTGCCGCAGGGTGTTGCTGCGCCGGATCCAGCGCAGGCGTGCGGGGAGCCACAGCAGCAGTACGACGGCCACGGGGAAGACGATCAGAGCCGCCGTGGTCAGGGTGGCCACCTGGCTGACGGCGTCCTGGAGCGACTGCCCGGCGTCGGCGAAGCCGGTACTGGCGTCGGCTGCGGATTGCAGGGGCTTCTTCAGGAGGTCGCCGACGAACGGCACGTTCGAGGCCGCTTCACCGGCGTTGTCGAGTTCGGTGGCGAGGCTGTCGCCCGAGCTCTCCACCCGCCGCCCCGGCTCGGCCAGCAGCATGATCGCTTCGTGGACGGCCAGGGCGAACCACACCGCGGCGGCCACCAGGACCACGGCGATCAGGTCCGCGAGCACCTGGCGGTTCCGGCGGGCTGGAGTCTGGGCGTAGAGGCGCATCGGCGGGCTCCCGTTCGGGTGAAGAGGCCGGTCTCCGGTCTGCAGGGAGACTTCCCTGCGAAGGGGCGCGCGAACGGGCCTTGCATGAGGCAGCTGCTTGGCGCAGCTGACCCGGAGGGGCCGGCCGGCCGTCGTACGGCCGACCGGCCCACAGGGGGACGGCCTAAGCGAGGTCGAACCGGTCGAGGTTCATCACCTTGTCCCAGGCGGCGACGAAATCGCGTACGAACTTCGCGCCCGCGTCCTTCGACGCGTAGACCTCCGAGAGCGCGCGCAGCTGGGCGTGCGAACCGAAGACGAGGTCGACCGCGGTGGCGGTCCACTTGACGTCGCCCGTGGCGTGGTCCCGGCCCTCGAACACGTTCTCCGCCGCGTCCGACGCCTTCCACTCCGTGCCCATGTCGAGCAGGTTGACGAAGAAGTCGTTGGTCAACGCCTCCGGACGGTCCGTGAGGACGCCGTGCGCCGACTGCCCGAAGTTGGTGTTCATGGCCCGCATACCGCCGACGAGGACCGTCATCTCGGGTGCGGTCAGGGTCAACATGTTGGCACGGTCCAGCAGAAGGGACTCCGGGGACAGTTTCTCCCCTGGCCGGAGGTAGTTGCGGAATCCGTCCGCCTTGGGCTCGAGTACGGCGAACGCCTCCACGTCGGTCTGCTCCTGCGAGGCATCCGTACGCCCCGGTGCGAACGGGACCCTGATGTCGTGCCCGGCGTTCTTCGCGGCCTGTTCGACCGCCGCGCATCCGCCCAGCACGATCAGGTCGGCGAGCGAGACCTTCGTTCCGCCGGTCTGTGAGCCGTTGAAGTCCTGCCGGATCCGATCGAGGGTCTGCACCACCTCGGCCACCTCGGGCACGTCGTTGACCGCCCAGTCCTTCTGCGGCGCGAGTCGGATCCGTGCCCCGTTGGCCCCGCCCCGCTTGTCGGTGCCGCGGAAGCTCGACGCCGACGCCCAGGCGGCGCCGGCCAGTTGGGGGAGGGACAGCCCCGCGGCGAGGATCGTGGCCTTGAGGGCCGCGACGTCCTCGTCCGAGACCAGCTCGTGGTCGACCGCGGGGACGGGGTCCTGCCAGAGCTGCGGTTCGGGGATCCACGGGCCGAGGTAACGCGACAGCGGACCCATGTCACGGTGCAACAGCTTGTACCACGCCTTGGCGAAGGCGTCCGCGAGCTTGTCCGGGTTCTCGTGGAAGCTCTTCGCGATCGGTGCGTAGACCGGATCCATGCGCAGCGCCAGGTCCGTCGTCAGCATCATCGGAGCGTGCTTCCTGGACGGGTCATGGGCATCCGGCACGGTGCCCTGGGCCGCAGGATCCGTGGGAGTCCACTGCTGCGCACCGGCGGGGCTCGTCGTCAGCTCCCATTCGTACCTGAACAGGTTGTCCAGGTACCCGTTGTCCCACTTCGTCGGCTCGGAGGTCCACGCGCCCTCGAGCCCACTGGTGAGCGCGTCGGCGCCCTTGCCGCTGCCGTAGGTGTTCTTCCAGCCGATGGCCTGCTGCTCGATGGGGCAGGCCTCGGGCTCGGGACCGATGTATTCGGCACCGACCGCGCCGTGGCACTTGCCGAACGTGTGGCCGCCGATGATGAGCGCGGCCGTCTCCTCGTCGTTCATGGCCATGCGCTTGAACGTCTCGCGAATGTCCCGGGCGGCGGCGATCGGGTCCGGGTTGCCGTTGGGCCCTTCCGGATTGACGTAGATCAGGCCCATCTGCACGGCTCCGAAAGGACCGGTGAGTTCCCTGTCACCGCTGTAGCGTTCATCTCCGAGCCAGGTGTCCTCGGGCCCCCAGAAAATCTCCTCGGGTTCCCAGATGTCCTCCCGCCCGAAAGCGAAACCGAAGGTCTTGAAGCCCATGGATTCCATGGCGCAGTTGCCGGCGAAAACCAGCAGGTCCGCCCATGAGATCTTCTGACCGTATTTCTGCTTCACCGGCCAGAGAAGACGGCGCGCCTTGTCGAGGCTCGCATTGTCCGGCCAGCTGTTGAGGGGCGCGAACCGCTGGGCGCCCGCTCCGCCGCCACCCCGGCCGTCGGCGATGCGGTACGTCCCGGCGGAATGCCAGCTCATCCGGATGAAGAGCGGCCCGTAGTGGCCGTAGTCCGCGGGCCACCAGTCCTGCGACGCCGTCATCACCTCGAAGACGTCCCGCTTCAGAGCGTCGAGGTCCAGGGTCGCGAACTCTTCCGCGTAGTCGAAGCTCTCGCCCATCGGATTCGCCGCAGGGGAGTGCTGGTGGAGAACCTGGAGATCCAGCTGATTCGGCCACCAGTCCCGATTCGACCTGGGGCGAGTCGGCGCGGGGGTCGGGGCAGGGATTACCGGGTTCTCGCTGTCGCTGCCGGACACGTCCGTCCTTCTTCCTGTGTCGCTGTTTCCATCTGCTGGCTGCTTGCTCGTGACACTGTCTGACTTTCAGAAGCGAACGACGCCGATGAACGAGCGTGTGTCGGCGCGTCCGTATGGTCGCGCACCGGAGGGCTCCCTCCTACGAGAACACGCAGAGCGCCGCATTTTCGGAGTGAGCGCGGAACGGCTCAGCCGCTGACCGGAGCGAGTACCACGAAGTCGGCGTTCGACGGGTCGAGGCAGACGGCGAGCCGGCCGACGCCTTCCGCGTCCTGCGGGCCCATCTGCACGGTGCCGCCGTTCCCGGTGACCTTGGCGACGGCCGCGTCACAGTCGGCGACGGCGAAGACGGGGTGCCAGTACGGCCGTCCGTTCGTGAGGGAGAGGTGCTCCGCGGGCAGCTCCATGAGACCGCCGTGCATGCGCTCCTCGGGAAGCCCGGCGGGAGTGATGAGGGTGTACGTGCCCCCGCCGCCGCCGGGCATCCCCATGTCGCGGAACTGCCAGCCGAAGACGCCGCCGTAGAACTCCTTCGCGGCCGCGGCGTCACTCGTGTACAGCTCGGTCCAGCACAGCGAGCCCGGCGCGTCCACCAGCTCGACGCCCGTGTCCCGGCCCGGCTGCCAGACGGCGAACTGTCCCCCCAGCGGGTCGCTGTACTGCGCCATCCGGCCCCACTCGTCGAGGTCCCTCGGAGCCACCCGAACGGTGCCGCCCGCGCGTTCCACCGCCTGGGTGGCGGCGTCCGCGTCGGCGACGCTGTGGTAGATCATCCAGGCCGGGCGGGCGCCCTCCTCTGTGAGCTTCCCGAGCCCGGCGACGATCTTGCCGTCCTTGCGGAACATGCCGCCTTCCATGTCCTCGCCCTCGCCCATGGGCTCGTAGTCCCATCCGAGGACGGCGCCGTAGAAGGCGGCGGCGGCCGGGACGTCGGGGGCGCCGAGGTCGAGCCAACAGGGGGAGCCGGGCACGAAGTCGGTGGTGATCACGAGGGTGTTCCTTTCGCAGGTCCTGGTTCGGGGGTCAGCGGCGGTGCATGGTGTGCAGGGCTTCGAGCAGGACCTTGGGGTCGTGGCCGCCCTTGTGGACCGGCGGGGGCTGCCGGTCCAGGTGGAGCAGTCGTGCCACGGCGGTCCAGGCGGTCCGTACCGAGTACTCGACGGTGAACACCACGTCGTCGGGGACTTCGGCGTACTGGCCGATGAAGGCCAGGTTGGTGGACCCGGCCGGTACGACCTCGGGTCGGTCGCCGGCCTTGCGGACCAGGAACTGGCTGGTGATGTACGGCATCAGGGCCGGCCGCACGATCGAGGACTCGAGGATCTGCTCGCTCTGCGCGAGCCGCAGGTGCCCGAGCACCTCGGTCAGGACCTCCCGGCCCGTGCACTCGGCCATGGTCTTGCCCACGTGGTCGCCCGTCCGGTCGGGGAACAGGGCGTAGCCCCACCAGACGTAGGTGTCCTCGGGTTGGTCGTGGAAGTGGGGCTGGTGGTTGAGGACGATGGTCACCAGCCAGCGGGAGTCCTTGAAGGTGATCAGCCCGCCCTTGCCGGCCTCGCTGCCGGAGAACTCCTCCATGGCCTTGAAGAACGCCGGATCCCCGGTGGTGACGGTGAATGATCCCCAGGTGGAGTCCCGGACCGAGGAGTCGAACACCGAAGGGTCGCCCAGGTGGGGGCGCTTGGCCGCCAGGGTGTGCCACAGGCGCCACGAGGCGTCGGGGGCGGAGGTGTCCGGTACGGGGGCCGCGTCGGTCGATCCGAGGGAGGAGTTCGCGGTCATCGAACCGTTGGTGACGAACACCAGGTCCTCGGGGGCGACGGGGATCCGCTCGGCCCCGCCGTCGCGCGTACAGGTGAGGGAGGTGACGGTGATGCCGTCTCCGTCGGCCAACTCGGCGTCCGTGACCGTGGTGTTCATCTCGAAGGTGACGCCCTGGCCGCGCAGCCAGGCCTGGAGCGGGCGCACGATCGAGTCGTACTGGTTGAAGCGGGTGCGGTAGATGCCAGACATGGCGTCGAAGGTCTTGAAGAGGTGGACGAACCGGTTGAGGTAGCGCCGGAACTCGATCGCCGAGTGCCAGGGCTCGAAGGCGAAGGTCGTGCACCACATGTACCAGAAGTTGGTGGTGAAGAACTCCGGAGCGAAGCAGTCGGAGATGCGCTTGCCGTCGAGGCGCGATTCGGGGATGGCCACGCACGCGGCCAGGTCGAGCCGGTCGCGCTCCGAGAACCCCATGGAACGGGTGTCGACCCGGCGGCCGGCGGCGTCGACGAGGCGGGCCTTGTCGTTCCAGGCGAAGTCCTCGTGGAAGGCGAAGGTGTCCTCGGTGACCGAGGTGTCCGGCGGGTCCAGGGAGGGGATGGAGCGCAACAGGTCGTAGGTGCACTCGAAGTGCAGCTCGAACATCCGCCCGCCGCGCATCGTGTAGCCGGCCTCCGGGCCCCCCGCCGCGTCCAGGCTCCCGCCGGTGCGGTTCTGGGCTTCCACGACCGTGATGTCCCCGCCCGCGAACCCGCCCTCCCGGATCAGCAGCGCGGCCGCCGACAGCGAGGCGATGCCCGCACCCACGAGATAGGCCTTGGCCACGACGCGTCTCCGCTCACCGGGGGCCGGGCCGGCCCCGGTCGGCCGCACGGTCCCCTCGCCAGCCGACCACCCCCTGTGGGGTGGCCGCAATCCGGGTGCGCCATTGGGAGGGGCCGGGAGCTCGAGGCACGGCCGCTCTTGACCTTGACACGATGACAAGGTCTTCACTGCGGTCGAGGAGGTGGTGGCGATGACCACTGCGGAACAGGACACCCCTACGGTGAGAGCGCTCCAGGGGCTGGAGGACGGCCGCGCTTCGGTGCGGCTGAGGGCGGCGATGGCGATCGGCTCGAACCCGGACCCGCGTGCGGTCGGGAAGCTCGTCGAGCGGTGCTCGATCGAGCCCGAGTTCTCCGTACGCGAGATGCTGACGTGGGCACTCACCCGTCACCCGGCGTCCCTCACGGTCCCGCGGCTGATCGACGAGCTCCGTTCCGAGCGGCCGCAGGCACGGAGCCAGGCGTTGCACACGTTGTCCAAGACCGGCGACCGGCGGGCGTGGCCGGCGATCACTCCGGCGCTCCTGTCCGACGGCGACGACGAGGTGGCGCGCACTGCCTGGCGCGCGGCGGTGGCGCTCGTGCCCGAGGGCGGGGAGCCCGCACTGGCCGGAGCACTGGTGACACACCTCGGGCGGGGCGGGCGCGAGATGCAGTTGAGCCTCAGCCGGGCGCTGATCGCCCTCGGCGAGGCGGCACTTCCGGCCCTGAGCGCAGCGATGACGGATGCCGCCCCTCACGTGCGTCATCATGCGGACGCGACGGAACGGCTGCTGCGCGACCCGGATGCCGGGTTCGAGTTCGCGATCGAGGAGGCGAAGCGCGTTGCGGCCCTGCAGGACCGGCCAGGAGGAGCGTAATCAGTGTTGATCGGTGATGTGGCCAGGCGGTCCGGAGTCAGTGCCCGCATGCTCAGGCACTACGACTCGCTGGGCCTGGTGCGGCCGACGGGACGCACCGTGTCCGGCTACCGCGAGTACTCCGGCGAGGACATCCGGCGGATCTTCCACGTCGAGAGCCTGCGCTCGCTGGGGCTGACACTGCGTGAGGTCGCGCGCGCCCTGGACGACCCCGGCTTCAGGCCCTCGGAACTCGTCGACGGGCTCGTCCGCCAGACGCAGGAGCGCATCGCCGTCGAGACGGCGCTGCTCACGCGGCTGCGCCGGATCGGCGCCGCGGAACCGGCCGACTGGGAGGACGTCCTCCAGACCGTGGCGCTCCTGCACGCGCTGGGCTCGGAGAGCGCCGCGAAACGCCAGCGCGCGGCGTTGTCCTCGAGCGAAGAGGTGCCGGTACCCGTGGACGCACTGGTCGAGGCGGCGTTGAACGAGGCGGATGCGAACGTGGCCGGTGCCCTTCGCTGGGCCCTGGCCCAATCGGGCGGGGCCGCGCTGGAACTGCTGGCGGAGGGCCTGGCCTCACCGGTGGCCGCGGTGCGGGAACGGGCCGTCCGGTCCATCGCCGAGATCCCGCACGAGCGGGGGAGCGCCCTGCTGCAGGGCGCCCTCACGAGCTCCGACGCCGTGGTCCGCAGGCAGGCGGCCCTCGCGCTCGGAGCGCGTGGAGAGACCGACGCGGTCCCGACGCTCGTCGACATGGTCGTCGAGGGGACGAACGACGTCGACGCGGCCGACGCGCTGAGCGCCCTGGCGAGCCGCCCCGCGGCGGCCGATCCGATCGCCACCACGCTCGTGGGCCGTCTCCCGCACGGCCCCGACGGAGCGCCCGCCCGGCGACGGCTGACACAGGCGCTCGCGGACATCCCGGGAGCCACGGCCTCGCACGCCCTCGCGCAGCTGTCGCGCGACGAGGATCCCGCCGTCGCGCTGACCGCGCGGTACGTCCTGACGCTCCGCGAGGCGCGATAACGGCCGTGCGGAGGGTGCGCTGCGGGCTCGTCACCGCATCGATTCGGTCACTCTGGGAGGCTGTTCGGTGAACCGAGAGTGGCCGTCACCTGGGCCGCGGGTGCGGAGCGGCGCGTCACGGGGGCCGGTGTGCCGTGCACCGGCACGGTGCGGGCCTGCGGGTATCCGGCCGGAGCTGCACGAACACCCGTTTGGTGCCCGATATCCGAACGAGGTGTCCGTAAATCGATCGCTCATGTGCGGCACGCCTTCGTGTCTGGCAGGCTCAGCCTCACTTCAGCGCTGCATCGCAGATTCGGCCTGCCCCGCAGCCTTCGAATTGAAAGCGAGTCTTCTCATGCGTCACCGCTTAGCCACCGTCTCCGCCGCCGCTCTCCTCTGCTTCGCCGGCGCCACGGGCCTGGCGGAGGCGAGCCCTGCGAGCCTGTACGGCCCCTCCGCCCTGGTCTTCACCATCGCCCAGGGGGACGACGCCGCCACGGGCACGGCCCTGCGGGCGGTCACCCTCAGCTGCGCCTACACCGCCGAGGGCACGCACCCCGCGCCCAGGGCCGCGTGCGACGCCCTGAACGCCACCGGCGGCGAGTTCAACCGCCTGCTGGCCGCTCCGAATCCGGACCGCGCGTGTCCGAGGAACTACGCCCCCGTCACCGTCACCGCGGACGGCGTGTGGCAGGGTGACCGCGTCGCGTGGAAGCACACCTTCTCCAACGCGTGCGTGATGTCCGCGACCCTGAACGGCAACGCCGTCTACGCCTTCTGACGCCACCGCGCCACCGCGCCACCGCGCCACCGTGCCACCACGCGACCCCGGCTTCCGGCGCCGGACCAGCCGGGCGCGATCGCGAGCGCGGAGGGGGCCGGCCGCCCTGTGGGGTGGCGGCCGGCCCCGGTGGGCCCGGGCGGGTCAGTTCTGCCAGGGGGTCCAGCTGCCGCTGTTCAGGCGGTGCCGGGACCAGCGCTCACCGTCCATGCCGACGATCGAGATGGTCGGGTTCCAGGTGTTGTTGCCCTCGATGCGGACTCCGCTGCGCACGGTGCCGCCCATGGAGGTCCAGTCGCTCCAGGAGCCCCCGGCGTACTGCCAGCGGGTCCACACCGCGAAGTCGGTGCCGATGACGAAAACCTGACGGTTTCCCGCCGGGTACGTCATCCAGGCCTCGCCGTACTCACAGACGTAGTCACCACCGAGACCGGACACGTGACAGTAGCCGGCAGCGGCGGCGGGCGCCGCCGCCTGCGCCGGGGCGGCGGCGAGGCCGGCGAGGGCGGCCCCGGAGAGCGCGAGGGTGGTGACCGCGAGGGCGGACCGGCGGAGGATGGCCAAGGTCATGTGTGTACTCCCCAATCGGGATGACGGAACGACTTGACGGTCCGAAGACTTCCAGCGGCCGCCAACGAAGCTCTAACGGCCCGCTAACGCTCCGCCGGCGCCGCCGCCGGCCTCACCCCCCGGCACGCTCGCCTTCGGCCTCGCCTCCCGGCGACGGGCCGAGGCCGTACTGACGGCGCCGGAACAATCCGACTTATCCTCGGCCAGGGGCTGTCACCAGAGGAACAGAACGGTACGAAGCGGTACGGGTCGACAAGGGTGGGATCTGTGCAGTTCCGCGTGCTGGGGCCGGTCTCCGTGACGACGGCGAACGGCGGTCCGCTCCCGCTCGGCCCCGCCAAACGCCGAAGTCTGCTGGCCATGCTGCTGGCCCACCCGAACGTGCCCGTCGGTGTCGACCGGCTCACCGAGGCGCTGTGGGACGAGGAGCCGCCGAGGCACGCGCGCACCGTGCTGCAGGGACACGTCTCCCGGCTCCGGGCGGTCCTCGCACAGCACGACGCGGCCGCACACGGCGTGGAACTCCTCACCCAGGGAGCGGCGTACCGGCTGCGCGTGCCCGAAGCACTCGTGGACGCCCACCGTTTCGAGGAGGCGCTCCGGCTCGTCCGGCAGGGCACGGAACCGGGGGAGACCATTGCACTCCTGCGCGAGGCACTGGGGCTGTGGCAGGGACCGGCGTTCGCCGGGACCGTGCACAGCGCACCGCTGGAGGCCCCCGCGCACGCGCTGGAGGAGCTGCGTCTGACGGCCGTCGAGGCGTTGGCGCGCGCGTACGGGCAACTGGGCGACCACACCGCGGCCGCGACCGTGCTGCACGCCGAGGCCGCCGCGCACCCCCTGCGGGAGCCGCTCGTGGCCCAGCTGATGCTGGCCCTGGCCCGGGCGGGCCGGCAGGCGGACGCGCTGGACTGGTTCCACCGCACGCGGAAACTGCTCGCCGACGAGATCGGCGTCGACCCCGCGGCCGTGCTCACCGACGCGTACGACACCCTCCTGCGCGCCGACCCCGCAAACGGCAGGCGGCCGGCGACCGCCGGCCACACGACAGCCCGGCCGCCGGCCGCCACGCCGCACGAGCCCGCCGTAGGGCCCGCAGCCACACCCGAACTGCTGCCCCGCCGGCCGCGGGGCTTCATCGCGCGGCAGGACGAACTCGCCGCCCTCGACCGCATCACGACCGCCACGCCGGGCCCCGTCGTCACCCTCACGGGCAGCGCCGGCGTCGGCAAGACCGCGCTCGCCGTGCACTGGTCGCACCGCCGCCGCGCCGACTTCCCCGGCGGCACGCTCTTCGCCGACCTGTGCGGCTTCAGCCCCACCCCGGCCCGCGACACCTGCGCCGTGCTCCGCGAGTTCCTGCTCGCGCTCGGCGTCCCGGTCGAGCGGATGCCGGGCGCGCCCGCCGCCCTCGGGGCCCGCTACCGCGAACTGACCGCCGGGCGGCGCCTGCTGGTCGTCCTGGACAACGCCCTCGACTCCGGGCAGATCCGCCCGCTGCTGCCCGGCGGGGACGACTGCGTCACCCTCGTCACCAGCCGCGACCGGCTCGACGGCCTGGTGGCCACCGACGCCGCCCGCCCCGTGACGGTCGGCGCGTTACCCGCCGCGGACTCGACGGCGCTGCTGGCCGCCGTACTGGGCCCGGAATCGGTGGCGGCCGAACCGGAGGCCGCCGCGCGACTGGCCGGCCTGTGCGACGGACTGCCGCTCGCGCTGCGCGTCGCCGCCGCCCGGCTCGCCACCCGTCCGCACCGGGGCCTGGCCTCCTTCGCCGGTGAACTCGCCCACGAGCAGCACCGGCTAGACCTGCTCAGGGCGGAGGACACCGGCGTCGCCGCAGCGCTCGGCCTCAGTCTCCAGCACCTGCCCGAACCGGCACGGCGGTTGTTCCACCACCTCGGCCCGCACACCGGCGCCACCCTCGACACCGGCACCGCAGCCGCGCTCGCCGACTGCCCGCCGTCCCAGGCCGCCCTGGCGCTGGACCAGTTGGCCTCGGCCCAGCTGGTCGTCGAAACGGGCCCACGGTCCTACGTGCTGCACGATCTGGTACGCCTCTTCGCGCGCAGCCTGGCACCCGACCACGAACCCGGGGGGCTGCTCCGGCTGCTCGACCACTGGGTGCAGACCCTGCTCGGGGCGTGCGCGGCCGCGGAGCCCGGGGGCGAGCCGTGCTGCGCACTGCCTCCCGGGGCACGGCGATCGGCCGAGACCCGCCGGTTCGCCGACCGGACGGGCGCGCTCGCCTGGTACTCCGCCGAACGCGGCACCCTGCGGGCCACGGTCGGGGCCGCTGTCGCGGCGGGCCTCCACGACCGGGCCTGGCGGCTCGTCCTGCTCCAGTGGCCGCTCATCGTGTGGCAGGCCCGCGACGGCTGGGTGCCACTGATCGAGCAGGGCCTGGCGTCCGCGGAACTGGACGGTGATCCGGCGGCCCAGTCCCGGGCGTTGGCGCTGCTCGGCTGGGTGCTGTCCGAGGAGGGCAGGCCCGAGGAGGCGCTGAAGCGGTTGGAGCGGGCCCCTGACCTCGCCGTGCGGGCGGGGGACGTCGCCGGGGAGGCGGTCGCCCGGATCAACCTGGCCGTCGCGCTCATGCGGCACGGGGACCGCGAGCGGCCCGGCGGCCTCTTGGCCGACGCCCTCGCCCTGGCCGAGCGGGAGGGCCTCACGGAGACGGTCACCCTGGCGCACCAGCACCTCGCCCAGCACCTGCTGTCGGTCGGAGCCGCCGCCGACGCCGCCGCACACGCCGTCCGCGGCCTGGCTCTTGCCGCGCCTCCGCTGGCGGCCCCCCGGCGGGTGGTGCTGCGCACCCTGCACGGTGAGGCGCTGGCCGCCGTCGGGCGTACCGATGAGGCCGTGCGACAGCTCTCCGAAGCCATCCGGGAGGCTCGGGCCAGCGCCTACGAGGAGGGCGAGGTCGCCGCGCGGGTGGCACTGGACGGGCTGGCGTGGAGGGTGGCGGCGCGCAGGGGGCCCTGCGCGCCCTCCCCTCTCAGCGGGTGCCGCTCCGGTCCGCTACCAGACGGATCGCCGCGATCGTGAGGTCCGGGTCATGGAGCTGGACGTAGTGGTCGCTGCCGGTCGCCAGGAGGTGCGGGGTCTGCGGCCGCATCTTCACGAGTGCTTGTTGGGCCTTGGGCCAGGCCGCTTCCAGCTGGGCGAGGAGCTCCCGGGACATGGTGGCGGGCGCTGCGAACGGCGCGGTCTTGCTGAGTACCGCGACCGGGACCGCCGGGAGCGGCCCGCCGCCGTCGAGGGCCCCGACCCCGCCGTCGATGTCGACCTGCTCGAAGGCCGGGTCGGCGTCGAAGGGTGTCCCGGGGTGCCGCAACGCCTCGACGTACGCCGCCCAGTACGTCCCCATCGCAGGCTTCAGCCCGGGCCCGAGCGCGTCGACCAGGACCAGCCCGCGGACGTGTTCCGGGTGCGCCTGTGCGTACCGCAGGGCGAGCATCCCGCCGAAGGAGTGCCCCACCAGCAGGTACGGACCCGGTACGCGCCCGGCGGACAGCAGCCGGTCCAGGTCCTGGACCATGGCCGCCAAGGGCCGGGTGCCGCGCACGGGCGTGCTGCGCGTGGTGAGCGTCGGTGGCTGGGTGTAGCGGATGGTGCCGGGCCGGTCGTAGGTGCACACACGGGTGAACGCGGCCACGCCGGGCAGCACCGCCGGGGTCTTCGGCACCGGCGGGGTGGTGTCGGTCAGCGACCACGGGTCGGAGGCCTCGTGCAGCCCGGACAGCAGCACCACGGTGGGGCTGCCGGATCCCGAGCACTGCAGGTACAGGCTCCGCCCGCCGCCGATGTCCACCTGCCGCCCGGAGTCGCCCGAGTCCCCGGTGCCCGGTCCGGTGGTGGCCGTCATGAGCAGGACGGCCACCACCGCAGCTGCCATCCGGCCGGGCGCACGCCATCGCATACCCCCAGCCTCCCGCGCGGTCCGCCGCCCCGCCATCCGGCCCTGGGCTGCGGGCCGTCCCCGCCAGTGCGTGGTTCAGGACACGAGGGGTGCGGCGTCCACCTCGGTCAGCCTGACCGTGCACAGTCCGCCGCGCTCGCTCGTCACGTCCGTCACCTTGAGCTGCGTGCCCGGCGCGAGGATGTACTCCTCCTCCCCGGTGAAGGCCGAGAAGTTCCGGATCCCGACCGCCTGGGCGGGCGTCACCTCGAACAGCGTCCGCTTGCCGCGGCTGCCGAGGAAGGACCGGGCCACGTTCCGCTCCGAGGTGCACGAGGAGACGCCCCACCACGTGACCGTCCGGCCCACCGGGTACTGCGCCCGCAGGTCCAGCGACACACCGCGCCACAGCGGCTGGGTGTGGGCGGGCAGCCCCGAGACCGCCGAGAACAGCAGCCGCAGGTACGGCAGGTAGGGCGTGACCCTGGTGCGGTCCGGCGAGCGGAGGACGGCGTTGATCTCGCGGTAGAAGGCGGACTCGCAGGTGTAGAGGTAGAGCGCGGAGATCGCGTCGGCGGACGGCCCTCCGGCCGCCTCGTCCGCCCGTCGCTTGCCGAAGTCCCGTGACCGGTCGATGTGTTTCGCCAGCCCGGCCAGCGCCTCGGCGACCGGTGCCACGGCGTCCTGGAAGTCCATCAGCGGGGTATCGAACACACCGGTGATCGCGGGGAGGACCAGGCCCTCGTCCTTGACGCTGGTGAGTCGCTCCAGATACATCTGGTGCAGGTTCATGGTCGACTCGATGAAGGCGCCCATGCGCGCCGCGACGCCACCGTCCGCACCGCCGCCGCCGGCCGCGCCCGCGTTCCAGCCCTTGCTCGGCAGCCAGTCCACGCCGTCGGCGCCCAGCGACGCCAGGGCCTCGTTCACCATGGCGAAGTGGTCGCCCTCGCAGAAGATGTCGCCCTGCGCCGCCGGGTTCGCGTGGTCGATGTGCCGCACCTCGACGTCCGGGTACTTCTCCTGGAGCCGCAGGACGACCTTCTTCAGGTTGCGCGCGTGCGCCCCCCACCAGGCGAACACGACCCCGCGGTCGTCCTCGTCCGCGTCCTGCTTGGCCTTGAGGATCTCCTCGACGATCCTCTCGGCGACGGGCCGCCAGAACGCCGTGTGCTGGTCGGCCCCCATCGCCCCGTCGCCGCTGGCGGTGAGCGAGGCGTTCAGCAGCAGTACGCCCTGCGTCAGCATCGCCTGGAACCACTCCGGCGGCTGGACGGTGTCCCGCTCCTTCAACAGCGCGCGAACGTCGGCGATCGGAGTCTTCTTGGCTATGCCGTACTTCCACATCGCCGCCGCCTTGATGATGCAGCGGATGCTGACGACCCTGCCGAACTGACTGTCCTTCCAGTCGTTGAAGGTGTTGTCGAACATGGCTATGCCCGTCGCGCTCTCCGGGCGCGGGTACGGGTTCTGGCCGAAGACGACGACCTTCCACTTGTGCGGGGGATGGGGCTTGAGAGCCTGGAAGGTCAGCTCACGGACCGGCACGACCTCGGGGCTGCGCCCCTTCCCGATGAACCCGCCGGCGTTCGGCTGCGCCTCGATGACCGGCTTCAGGAGCGGAAGCCAGGGCTCACCGCCGCCGTCGAAGAGTTCGGTGAGGGCCAGGGGATCGGTCGCGTCGGTCACGGGAGAAGGGCCTCCGGTCGTCGTGGTCGCGGCAGGGACGTGGCCGGTGGGGTGGCCGGCGGGCTGGACAGGGGCTGAGGCCTTCGGCGGCACGATGCGCACGCGCTCCTCGACCGGCGCGTTCTCGATGCCGTTCAGCTGCGTGATGATCGTGGCGCGCAGTTCGTCGTCGTCCTCGAACCAGTGGTCGTGGAAGAGCGTGTAGCCGGTCCACATCAGGTTGGCGCACACCCGGGCCGGGACCCGGCCGGTCTGTGCACCCATCCCGACCAGCGCCACCGAGCGGATGCTGCCCGGCACCTTCCGGTTCTGCCGGTGGACGGCCTGGAACGCGGCGGCGCACGACAGGGCCACGTTCAGCGTGGCGCTCACGTTCTGCGAGGACTGCACCATGGTCGGCGTCGATATCAGGTACCGGGGAACGGTCGCCCCCGACGGGACACAGACGGCGCTGCCCACCGGGAGGACACCGGCGAAGCGGTCGCGGATCGCCCGCTGTACACGTACCTGTATGCCGGATCCGAGGTGCCGCTTGATGACGGCGTCGACCCCACCGTCCATCCGGCCACGGGAGTTGGTCGGGGTGACCCAGGCGTCGACGTCCTCGTCGAGGATCGAGCCCTTGTGGATCTCGATGCCGGGGGTGTCCGCGAACGCCGCCCTCCACGCCTCCACCACACGCTCGTTGACGTCTGTCAGCACCACCCTGAGCGCGGGCGGAGTACTGCTCTCGGTCATCGTCCACTCCTTGTCGGAAACGGCCCTTGCAACACCTCCAACCTAGCCGCCACCACTGACAACGCAGCTCCGGGAAACGGACGGTGACCTGGGCTCACGACTCCGCGGACGCGCGGCCGCCGTCGCCGCCGGCGGCCCGTACGGGGCCTGCGTGCCGGGCCCGGTACGTGCCGGGGGTGATGCCCTCCCAGCGGGTGAACGCGCGGACCAGGGCGGTGGCTCCGCTCAGGCCGACGAGGGGGGCGATCCGGTCGAGCGGCAGGTCCGTGGTCTCCAGCAGCCGGCCGGCCCGCCGGTGCCGGGCGGCGTCGAGAAGGGCCCTCCAGGAGGTGCCCTCCTCCTGGAGGGCCCGGCGCAGGGTGCGGGGGCTGAGGTGGACGCCCTTGCCCGCGTCGGCGGGGCCGGTGCCGTCGAGCGGGGCGTGGTCCAGCCACTGGCGGACCCGCTCCGCGAGGGTCACGGACGCCGACAGTTCGCGGAGCAGCCGGTCGGCGTAGGCGCGGTGCAGGGCGCCGAGTTCGGGGTCGTGCGGGGCGCGGGGCCGGTCGAGGTCGCGGTTGCCGACGGTGATCGCGTTCCCGGGGGCGTCGAAGCCGACGGGGCAGCCGAGGATCCGGGCGTACGGTTCGGCGGAGCCGGTACGGGCGTGGGTGAAGGACACCGACAGGGGCGCCCAGTCGTCCCCGGCGATCCAGCGGGCGGCCCGCACCATGCCGGTGACGACCGCCTCCACCTGCTGGGGGTGCATGGTGGCGGGGTCGACGGTCGGCCGGTAGCGGATACGGGTGGCCTCGCCGCCGCGGTGCAGGGAGACCGTACCGGCCTGGCTGACCAAGGGGTGGTAGCGGACCGCCGCTTCGGCGGCCTCCGCGAGGCTCGCGCAGGTGAGGACCACATGGCCGAGGACGTGCAGGCTGCCCGGCTTGATCCCGTCCCCGACGCGGAGACCGGCGTGCGGGTCGCCACCACGGGCCCCCGGACCGCCGTCGGCGCCGCCGTCACCGGTGCTGCCGCCGATCAGAGTGTCCCAGAGGGCGCGCACCTCGGTGAAGGGGAGCCGGTCCCGGGGCGAGGCCCAGGCGCCGGGACCGGACACGGCATCGGCGCCGTCCGTCGTCGCGTTCAGGACGGCGCGCGCGTAGCACGCGGCGACGGTGGACGGCTCGATGCTGGGCATGGCGGTCAGTCAATGCCGGGGGTGTTCCGCAGTCAACCGGCTGTGGGGGGCCGGGGAGTCAACGAGGTGGCCGCCAGGGTCAATGACCCGGGCCGGCGGCGCTCCTAGGGTCGGGCTGCCCGTTGCGGCAGACCGGCACGCGGACAGGCAGGCAGTTCGCGGTATGCGCATCCGAAGGAGCACCCTCTTGATCGTCTTTCTGCTGCCCTCGTCCGGCTACGACCCGACCGAGGCGGCCGTGCCCTGGGCCGCGTTGCGGGACGCCGGGTACGACGTGCGGTTCGCGACGCCCGACGGGCGGGTCGCGCCGGCCGACCGCCGGCTCACCGACACCGGCTTCTCCTGGCTGTCCCCGTGGCTGATGACGCGGCGCGCCGAGCTGGCTGCCTACCGGAGACTGACCGACGACGCGTGGTTCCGCGCCCCGTTGTCGTACGCCGAGGTCGACCCGGCGTGCCTGACGGGGCTGTTCGTGCCCGGCGGCCACGCCCGGGGGATGCGTACGTTGCTGGAGGACGCGACCGCGCAGCGGTTGTTCGCACGGGTCTTCCTGGTGGGGCTGCCGGTGGGGGCGGTGTGCCACGGTGTGCTGCTGGCGGCCCGCGCGAAGGACCCCGCGACCGGCCGGTCGGTGCTGTACGGGCGGCGGACCACGGCCTTGACCTCGCTGCTGGAACTCACCGCCTGGAACCTGACCCGGCTGTGGCTGGGCCGCTACTACCGGACCTATCCGGCGACCGTCCAGGCGGAGGTCACCGCGGCCCTCGCCGATCCGGGCCACTTCCTGGCAGGCCCGCCGCTGCCCGTCCGGGACACCGCGACGCGCCCCGGCCGCGGATTCACGGTGCGGGACGGCAACTACGTCTCCGCCCGCTGGCCCGGCGACTGCCACCGGCTGGCGGCGGACTACCTCGAGCTGGTCCGCTCACACCGGCGCACCCCCGCACCGTCCACCCCTGAGAGCGGGAACTGACGTGGCATGGCGCAGCAGCGGCGGTCGCCACCGTGCAGGCCGCCCGCAGTCATACGCCACGGCCTAAGGGCTGTCCCGTAATCCCCGGCGGGCGCACGACGACAGCTACGGCACCTCGCTGCGTTGTCGGAACGCCCGAATACGCACAGTATGAGGACGCTCCTCCGCCTTGCGATGCACCGCATCTGACGCCGTGCGCTGATCCACCGGGGATTACGGGACAGCCCTTAGTCTTGATCTCCCGGCCTCCTGGATCGAGGGATCATGGACTCCGGTGAGGGCCGGTTCGACGTCCCGGAGGCGGGACGCCAACGAGACCGCGCTCGCGACCGTCCTGACCGGCGCGACCGGGACCGTCCAGCCGCTGTGGCGCACGTACGACGCGCGGACCCGCGAGCGCGCCCGCGACCGCCTCGCCGAGATGAACTGCAAGGAGCTGGCCGACAGACCGTACGGTGTGTGCTCCGGCGGCCAACGGGCCCGCATCCTCATCGCTCGCGCGCTCATCGCCGACCCGTCCTTGTTGCTCCTCGCCGAGCCGTTCAACGCGCTCGACCTGCCTTCGCGCGAGGACCTGATCGACGCCCTGCACCGACTCGCCGTCGAGCGTCCGGACCTGGCGACCGTCACGGTCACCCACCACGCGGAGGAACTGGCCCCGAGTACGAGCCACGCACTGCTGCTGCGCGAGGGCCGCGTCCACACGGCGGGCCCGGTCGCCGCCGTCCTGACCGGCGACCTGCTCACCGCGTGCTTCGGTCGCCCGATCGAGGTCAGCCGCCACGACGGCCGCTGGGCGGCCCGGTCCGGCCGCGGCCACGACCGCTGAGCGCCACCGGCCCGTAGGGGGAGGGGCCGCCCGGCGAGGCGCGTGCTGCGGGTCGCCGGGTCTTCCCTCGCGGACGATACTGAAGGTCACGGTGCGTGGAGGCGACATGCGTGAACCGGAGCATCGCGGCCGGGGGCCGGCCCCGGCCCCCGTCAGCGACACGGCAGCGGTCGTCCTGGACGACGAGGGCGTGGTCATCGCCCGTTCGGAGTGGGCCGCGACGCTGCTGGAATGCTCGCCGGGCCGGACCTGTGCGCCCTTGCTGCGGATGCTGCCGCGGGCCGGAACGGATGCGGGACCGGCCGGCCACCCGGTGACCGTTCCGGATGGCGATCATGACGGTCAGAAGGTCCCGCTGGTCTGCACGGTCGTCCCGCTTGCGGCTCACACTCCGGACGGCCTTGGCACCGAAGCGCAGTGGCTCGTCCTGGTCACCCCGGCGGAAACGGCGGTTGAGGCGGCCGAGCGAGATGCGTGGAGACGCCGGACGGGGCTCTCCCAGGCCGCCGCCGCGGGCATCGGCACCTCGCTGGACGTGATCGAGACGGCCGGGACCCTGGTGAATCTGCTCGTCCCCGATTTCGCCGACCTGGCGACCGTGGACATCGCCGAGGAGGTGCTGGTGGGCGACGAGCCCCCGCACCTCGACACCAGCGGCGACGTCCGCCTGCGCAGGACCGCTGCCGCGCAGAGCCCGGAGATATCCGCCGAGGACCTGCTGGCGGTGGGAGAGGCGCTTCCTCCCGTAACGGACAGTACGTTGATGCGCCCCCTCATGCAGGGGCTGCCCGTGCTGGTGCCGGACGTGGCCGTCCTGCACGCGAAGCTCGGCGTGGATCCGCAGACCCTGCCGTTGTTCGTCCCGAGCGGAGCCCACTCCTCCATAGCGATGCCGCTCTACGCGCGAGGGCTGGTGCTCGGCTGCGTCACGGTCTGGCGCAGTCAGCTGCCTTCCGCGTTCGGCGAGGAGGACGCGGCCCTGCTGCAGGACGTCGTCTCCAGGGCCGCACTCGGCGTGGACAACGCGCGCCGTTACACCAAGGAACACCGGTCGGCGCTGGCCCTGCAGCGAAGCCTGCTGCCGCACTCCGCCCTGGACGTGGCGGCCGCGGACACGGCGGGGGTGTACCAGCCTGCGGGCGGTGGTGTGGGGGTCGGCGGGGACTGGTTCGACGTGATCCCCTTGTCGTCGTTGCGCGTGGCCTTCGTCGTCGGGGACGTCGTCGGACACGGACTGGAGGCCACCGCGGCCATGGCGCGGCTGCGGACCGCGGTGCAGACCCTGGCCGACCTCGATCTGGATCCGGGTGAGCTCCTCACGCACCTCGACGACCTGGTGCTCGGTTTCTCCGACGAGCAGATGGCCGGCGAGTCCCGCTCCGAGGGCTCGGAGCGGGACTCGCGCTCGGAGCCGGCGGTGCTGGGAGCGACGTGTCTGTACGCCGTCTACGACCCGGTGACGGGGCAGTGCGCCGCTGCCGCCGCGGGACATCCGTCGCCGGTCCTTCTGCCGCCGGACGGCGAGCCGGTCCTCCTCGGCGTGACGCCGGGGCCGCCGTTGGGGGTGGGCGGAGTGCCGTTCGAGGTGACGGAGTTCGGCGTGCAGCCCGGCAGTCTGCTCGCCTTCTTCACGGACGGACTAGTGGAGAGCCGCGGTGGCGACATCGAGGAAGGGATGGAGAGACTGAGGGGCTCGCTCGCCGGAGCCGACCCGAGCCGGCCGCTCGACGAGATCAGCCGGAGCATGTTCGACGGGGTGCGGCCCCAAGAACCCGTCGACGACGCCGCCTTGCTGCTCGCCCGCATCCACGCGCTCTCGCCCGATCAGATCGCCGAGTGGGAGTTCGCAGCCGACCTCTCTCTCGTCGCGCACGCTCGGGAGCGGGTGGTGGGCCAACTGTCCGACTGGCAGTTGGACGAACTGGGCTTCGTGACCGAACTCGTCGCCAGCGAGCTCGTCACGAACGCGATCCGCTACGCGGGCGAGCCGGTCGGGCTCCGGCTGATCCGCGACCGGGGCGTGCTCGTCTGTGAGGTGTCCGACCCCAGTAGCACCCAGCCGCGCCTGCGTCGTGCCCGGGAGACGGACGAGGGCGGGCGCGGCTTGTTCCTCGTGGCCCAGCTCACCGACCGTTGGGGCTGCCGGTTCACCAGTACAGGGAAGACCATCTGGACGGAGCAGCCCATAGGCGGCGCCCCCTAGGTTCCTACGACGTCGGCACCCTGCGGACGGGTCCTCCTGGGCCGGTGAGGTGAACCTGTACGGCGGATGGCGGCGGGGCGGGTGGCAGCGGTGGCAGTCCGCCGGGGCGCACCCGAGGCTCGTTCTTCGGAGACGAGCACGAGGAAAGGGCAGCAGCGATGTCGCATGCCAAGGAGGAGGGCGTGGCCGCGCGCCCGATCGATACGGTGGACCGGCGTCGGAACCGAGCCGGACACCTGCGGACCGCGATCAGGCGGACCAACCTGCTACCGGCGTTCCTGGTGCTCACCGTCATGATGGTGGCCCTGTGGCTGATGGGTATGCCGTTTCTCCAGGCCCTGACGATTTCCACCGCAGTGAAGATCACGGTGGCTCTGCTGGAACTCCGCCGGCTGCCCGACCCCGTCGACAACTGACGCGAGTCCTCCCCACGGCCCGCCTGCCGGCAGCGCGCGCCGCCGAGCTGGGAAAATACCGTGCCGCCCGTCCTCCTGCAGTGCCAGGCTGTTCCGGACGGGGGACGGCTGCTGGGGAGCGAGGCGGGGGACATGTGGGAAGCGCTGGACGCGGTGGACTGGCGGGCGCTGGACGCGGTGGGGCCCGACCATCCGGCCACCGACGTGCCGAAAGTGCTGCGCCGGATCGCCCGGGCGGACGCCACCACCAGGCCGGAGGCCGTGGAGCGGGCGTTCGCCGACCTGCAGGACCTCCTGTGCGCCCCGGGGCGGTTCACCGACGTGGGCACGGCCGCGCTGCCGTTCCTGGTGGATCTCGCCCTCGACCCGGAAACGGTCAAACGGCCGGACCTGGTCGAACTGCTGACGAGCCTGGCCGCCGACGGCGACGGCGAGGGCGGGGTCGGGCGCAGGGAGGCCGCCGCACGGGCGGCCTGGCGGCGGCAGTGGCCCCGCATCCGGAGGCTGCTCGACGACGGGGATCCGGTGGTCCGGCGGGCCGCCCTGCGGCTGATCGCCGACCGGACCGCGCCCCTGCTGGAGCGGTGGCACGAGGAGAGGGACCTCTCGGTCCGGGTGGCCCTGTTGCTGGCGCTGGGCCGGGCCGCGGCCGACGAGGACCCCACGGAGTCGACGCACGCCGAGGTACGGGCCGTGCTGGACGGTCTCCTCCACGGCGAGAACCCGGTGCTGCGGGTGGCGGCCGTGATCGCCACAGCACCTCTGGATCCACGGGTGCCGCTGCGTGCCCACCCCATGCTGCTGGAGATCCTCGCCGATCCCGTGGTCGCCCCGGAGTTCGGGGAGGTCTGGTACGCCCTCGACTGCGACATCCCGTACGAGCGCAACGACGTCGCGGCCTGGGTCGTGGGCCTGCTGGAGCTCGACATGACGGTGGCGACCTCGTTCGTGGCCGCACTGGCCGAGACCGGGAGCCGGATCGGTGATGCGGAGCTGCGCCGGTGCGCGCTGGACGAGGCGTGGCGACTGCTGTTGGCACGGCCCTCAGTGGAAGCGGCCGTGCTGCCGCTGGCGGCCGGGCTGCTGGCCGACCCGGACGACGACGTGCGCTACCGGGCCGTGCATCTGCTGGCGGTGCTCGGCCACCGGGCGGCCCCGCACGCCGACCGGCTCGCCGCCCTCCTCGACGACCCCGGGGAATCGAGGCTCTTCGACGGCACGGTCGGTATCCACGCAAGCTGGGCCCTGGCCCGGATCGGGGACCCGCGCGCCCTGCCGGAGCTCGTCGAGCGGCTCGTCGCGCACGGGGACGTGTGGGGCCGGGGCTGTCTCCCGGGCGAACCGCGGCATCCGTCCGTCGCCGACGTGCTGCGGCCGCTGCGCGCACACGCCGAAGTGCTACTGCCCGCGGTACGAGAAGCCCTTCGGGACGAGGTCTCCCGCACGGGGTGGCTGGTCGAGGACCTGCGAACGGTGCTCCATGCGTGGGGGGAGAACCCGCTGCTGCCCGGTGAGCCCACGCCGTACCCGCAGCCGTGGGAACCACCGTTGCCGGGGCCGGCGGAGGCGGAGGCGACGGTGCTCGCATACGCCGCCGACGGACAATGGCGCTGGGCGTTCACCATCGCCCTCGACACGCTCACCCACCACGGACACCTCACCCCACCGGTCCGGGAAGCACTGACGGCACTGAAGGCCGCGGACTGCCGACTCTCGGAGCACGGCGACTACCGGGCGATCCTCCAGGACGAGGAGATCCGCGCACGGATCGACCGGGTGCTCGCGCTGCCCTAGGAGAAACCCGACGTACGCGGGACGCTCGAAGGCGCCATGGACGGTCTCGGCCGTCGTCCGGACCGCCCGGACCGCCTGGGCGGGCCGGGCGACGAAGCACCGGCCCGGAGCCGGTTCCTAGGCGGACCTGCGGCGCATAGCCCGACGGATCCCGTACAGGACGACGAGCAGCACGATGACGACGACCACGCCGATCAGGAGCTTCTTGAACAGCCCGCTCTTCTTCTTGCTCTTCTTCTTCTTCTTGCTCTTCTTGTCCCCGGTGGTGGCCCGGACCTGGGACGACATCGGCGCGTGGAGACCGGTTGCCACGCCGGCGCCGGCGAGGTGACCGCTCTGCGGGAGCGCCGCGGCGGCCGGGGCCTGCCGGGCGGCCGGAGCGGCGGCCGAGGCCGTTGCCGCAGGGCCCAGTAGCAGCCCGGCGACCACGAAGAGCGGGATGAGTGCGGCTGCGACCATCGGGCGCTTCTTCGGATTGCTGTTCGTTGTCACTGTCTCCCCTGTTCTCCTTGCCCTGGCCGGGACCGGTGGGATCCGGAAGACCAGGGCTAGGGAGCATCGTCGACGAGTTCGACCGCCCCGGCAAGGACATGAGCCGCGCGACGTCGTCGAACGACCGGGCGACCGGTCGGCAGACGACGGGCTCAGACCCGGCGTGCGACGGCCGCCAGAGTGTCCTTGACCTCCTGCACCACGCGGGCCGCGTCCTCGGGGTTGTTCACCACATCCGTGTGGTTCATGTCGATGACGAGGACCTCGCTGGCCGAATAGTGCTTGTGCACCCAGTCGTCGTAGCCGGACCACAGCGTCCGGTAGTACGCGACGAGGCTCTCGTCCTGTTCGAAATCGCGGCCGCGCAGCCCGATGCGGTGCAGCACCGTCTCGAAGTCCGCCTTGAGGTAGACCATGAGATCGGGTGCCTTGCGGTACGGCAGGCCGTCGATCTCGCGCATCATCTCGTCGAGCAGCCCCTCGTACACCCGCATCTCGAGAGAGCTGATCCGGCCCAGGTCGTGATTGACCTTGGCGAAGTACCAGTCCTCGTAGATGGACCGGTCGAGGACGTTGTCGCCCTGCTTGTACGCGTCCTTGATCGAGGCGAACCGCGTCTGCAGGAAGTAGAGCTGGAGCAGGAAGGGGTAGCGCTTCGCCTGGATCTCCTCGGGGCTCGCCGTGTAGAAGAGCGGAAGGATCGGATTGTCGTCCACGCTCTCGTAGAAGACCTCGCTGCCCAGCTCCTTGGCGATCAGTTCGGCCACACTCGTCTTGCCGATGCCGATCATGCCTCCGACGCAGATCACTGGCATACCTCACTTCTCCCTGGGGGTCTTCTGTTCACGGGCGGGTGAGCCGGGCGCCCCACACCAATGAGACGCCCGCCGGCGGTCACGCGATTCCCCGGGATCTTCATGATGAGCGTCATGTGGTCCCCGTCCGGACCAGGGCCCTGACGCAGGCCGCTCTCCTCGACCGGCCGAACCGTTCCGCAGTCGCCGCGCACAGCGACGCGCCGCAGCCCAGCGGCCGCCTTGAATCTTAAATGACGATCCGCCCCGCGCAGGCCAGGGGAGCGGCGTACGGCAGATGGCGGACGGTACTTGTGGAGCTGCCCTGCGGTCAGCACGCTTGATCCATGACCACCCCCGCCCCCGGTCCGGTCCGGCCTCCTGCGACGGTCCGGGCGGACGACGCGCGCCGGGCCCTGGTGGCGGGATCCGTCGGCAACTTCATCGAGTGGTACGAGTTCGGGATCTACGGCTACTTCGCCACCGTCATCGCGGCCCAGTTCTTCACTCCGGAGGGCGGCAGCGAGGTGGAGGGGCTCGTCAAGGCGTACGCGTCGTTCGCCCTGGCGTTCTTCTTCCGGCCGGTCGGGGCCGCGGTGTTCGGGCGGTTCGGTGACCGGGTGGGCCGGCGGCCCGCCCTCGTCCTGGTCGTCGCTCTGATGACCGGTGCCACGGCAATGATCGGCGTGCTGCCGACGTACGCCTCGATCGGCGCGGCCGCGCCGTGGCTCCTGACATTGCTGCGGATCCTGCAAGGGCTGTCGGCGGGCGGGGAGTTCGGCGGGGCGGTCTCGGTCATGACGGAATGCGCGCCACCGGGCCGCCGGGGCCTGTACGGGGCCTGGCAGTCGTTCACGGTCGCGCTCGGCCTGCTGGCGGGCGCCGCCGTGGCAGTGGTCCTGGCGAGCGTACTGACAGCGTCGCAGCTGCACGGGTGGGGCTGGCGGGTGCCGTTCCTGCTGACCCTGCCCCTCGGGCTCGTCGCCCTGCGGCTGCGGTTGCGGCTGCCCCCGGAAGAGCCGCCCGCCCTCGCGCCGCCCGCCCTCGCGCCGCCCGCCCTCGCGCCGGGCGGCCGTCCCACGGGCGGCGGCGCCGGGCCCGACGGCCGGCCCCGGCCGTCTTCCCGGGAGACGGCCCGGGCCGTGGTGCTGGGCGTCGGACGGATGATGGGCTGGTCGGCGGCCGGCTACACCTTCCTGGTGGTCCTGCCCTCCTACCTGCAGAGCACGCTCGGGACCACCTTCCAGCAGGCACTGCTCGGCACCGTCCTGGCGAACCTGGGATTCGCCGCGTCGATCCTGCCCGCCGGCAGGCTGAGCGACCGGATCGGACGGCGGACGGTGATGGTGGCAGGGGCCCTGCTGGTGGCCGTCCTCGCGCTCCCGCTGCTGCACCTGGTGCAGGACCCCGGCGGGCCGGCGTACGCGAAGGGAGCGGCGCTGTTCGCCGCGGGGGCCGGCGTCGGCCTGATGGCGGGACCGGGGCCCGCGATGCTGGCCGAGATGTTCCCGGCCAGGGTGCGCTGTACCGGGCTCGGGCTGGCGTACGCGCTGTCCAACGCCGTCTTCTCGGGCTGTGCGGGACTGATCATCACCGAGGTGGTCGAGCGCACGGGGAACGTCGACGTCCCCGGGTACTACGCCGCGGCGACCTGCGCAGTCAGCGTCGCCGCGCTGCTGACGCTGCGCGGCGACGATCACCGGCGGGCGCTGCGGTGAGCGCCCTGCGCGTGGTCGGGCTGATGTCCGGCACGTCCTACGACGCCATCGACGCGGCCGCCGCCGACCTCTGCCTCGACGGCGACACGCTGCTGCTCACGCCCCTGGGGATGATCAGTACGGCCTACGACGACGATCTGCGGGCGGACCTGGCCGCGGCCCTGCCGCCCGCCGGGGCGGACCTGGCCACGGTGTGCCGGCTCGACACCCGCATCGGACGGGCCTTCGCCGCGGCGGCGGTGCGGGCGGACGAGGAGCTGTGCGGCGGACGGGCCGACCTGGTGGCGTCGCACGGGCAGACGGTCTTCCACTGGGCCGAGGACGGCCGGGTGCACGGCACGCTCCAGATCGGCGAGGCGGCCTGGATCGCCGAGGCGACCGGCCGGCCCGTCGTCTCCGGCTTCCGCACCCGCGACGTGGCGGCCGGGGGGCAGGGTGCGCCGCTGGTCAGCATCGTCGACGTGATGTGGCTGCGGGGACGGCCCGGAGTGCCGGTCGCGCTCAACCTGGGCGGGATCGGAAACGTGACGGTCGTGCCGGGCGGAGCCCACGGGGCCCACGGGGCGGAGGGGACCGGGGCCGAACCGCTGGCCTTCGACACCGGTCCCGCCAACGCCCTGATCGACGCGGCGGTGCGCGCGCTGGCGGGACGCGACGCCTCGGGCGAGGCCCGCTCGATGGACGCGGGCGGAGCTCTCGCCGCGCGGGGCACGGTCCACCCGCCGCTGCTGCGAAGGCTGCTGGACGAGCCGTACTACGCCCGTCCCGCGCCGAAGACGACGGGCAAGGAACTCTTCCACCTGTCCTATCTGCGCTCGGCGCTGGACTCGTGCGGGCCGCTGCCCGCCGAGGACGTCGTCGCCACGCTGACCCGGCTCACGGCCCGGACCGTCGCCGACGCGATCCGGCCCTTCGGGGCGACCGAGGTGATCGCGTCGGGCGGCGGGACGCGCAACCCGGTGCTGATGGACTGGCTGCGGGAGGAACTGGGCGGGGCCGGCGGGTGCGTGGTGCGGTCCTCGGACGAACTGGGGCTGCCTGCGGGGGCGAAGGAGGCGTACGCCTTCGCCGTTCTGGGCTGGCTCACCGCGCACGGTCTGGCGGGCACCGTCCCCTCGTGCACCGGCGCGCGGCACGCGAGCGTCCTCGGCTCGATCACGCCCGGTGGTCCGGGCCTGCGCCTGCCGCGGCCGCCGGCGACGGCACCGGTCCGGCTGACCGTCGGCGGCGGGGCCGGCACGGACCGGCCGGGCCACGCACGGTGACTCAGCCGGCCCGGTGGCGTCCGTGGCGGGCGCGCCAGCGCGCCAGGAGTTCGGCCGGCGTGCGGGGCGAGGGTGTCGGCTCGGCAGGCCACTGCTCGCTCCGCGTGAGCGGCAGGAACGGCATGAGGTAGCGCGCTCCCCCGATCTCCATGACGCAGAGCGGTTCGCCGCCGGGGATGTCGGGGCGCCCGACACGGACCGTGAAGGGGCGCGGGGCGCCGCCGCCGGGGAGCTCGCCGCGCAGCTCCGTCGCCGCGCGCCGCTCGGTTCGGGTGGAGGACACCACCTTGCCGTCGACGAGCAGCTCGGTACGGCCGCGCCCCGGACCGCGCACGACGGTGATCGAGTGGCCGTCCTGATCGAGGTGGAAACGCTGGTGGGCCCGAGCGTGCACGGCCACCTCCTGGATCCGTCCCGCGACACCAGCGTAGTGCGCGGGGCGGCACCTCACTCGGCCGGCAGCGGCGGCCGGTGCTGCGCCCACGGCCGGACCGCCTCCAGCTGCGCCGCCACCCGCAGGACGCTCACCTCGTCGTCGCGACGGCCGACCAGTTGCACGGCGAGGGGCAGCCCGTCCGCGCCGACCCCCGCCGGGACGGACGCGGCCGGGTGCCCGGTGACGTTCCACAGCGCGGTGTAGGCGACCATCGGGCGCGAACGCACCATGGCCGTCAGCAGTCCGGCCCCGTCCAGCGCGCCCGCCGGGCGGGGGCGCTCCGCGATGACCGGGGTCAGCAGCAGGTCCATGGTGGTGAACATCCGGTCGGCGCGCTCCGCCAGCCGCTCACCCGCCCTGATCCCGCGCTCCACGGCCGATTCGGGGACCAGCCTGGCCAGTGCGAGGACGCTGCGGGTCCGCCGCTCCAGCAGCTCGGGGCGTTCCACTGCGGCGGCCTCCGCCCGGACGCCCCCGCAGAACTGGGCGACGAAGGGGGCCGTCGCGTCGGGGTAGCGGGGGTCGACCTCCCGTACGTCGTGGCCCAGTTCGCGCAGCACCCGTACGGTCTCCAGCAGGGCTTCGACGTGCGCCGGATGCGGGCGCACGCCGGGCACGGCGGGCTTCGCCGAGTAGCCGATGCGCAGCCTGCCGGGCGGGGTCTCCAGGGCACGTACCCAGCCGGTGGCCGCGGGGCCGGGGCCGGCGCTCCATCGGTCGGAGGGGGTGGTGCCGGCGAGGACGTCGTAGAGGAGGGCGGAGTCGCGCACGGTCCGGGTCAGCGGGCCGACGGTGCCGAGGGCGTACCAGAGGTGGGGGTGGGGAGCGGTGGAGACCCGGCCGCGCTGGGGTTTGAGGCCGAACAGACCGCAGCAGGCGGCCGGAATGCGGATGGAACCACCGCCGTCGCCGCCGAGCGCCGCCGGGACCAGGCCGGCCGCGACGGCGGCGGCGCTGCCACCGCTGGAGCCACCGGGGGTGCGGGTGGTGTCCCACGGGTTGAGGGTGCGGCCGTACGCGGCGGATTCGGTGAAGGGCCACTGGCCGAACTCGGGCATCGCCGTCTTGCCGATGACGACGGCTCCGGCGGCGCGCAGGCGGCGTACGGCCTCGGAATCGGCGGTGACGGGGGTGCGGTTGGCGGCGCCGCCGAACGTGGTGACCTGCCCGGCGACGTCCAGTTCGTCCTTGACGGCGACGGGTACGCCGTGGAGGGGGCCGGCGGGCTCCTGAGCGTCGCGGGCGTCGGCCTCGGCGAGCGCCTGGTCGGCCAGGACGATGCGGAAGGATCCGAGGTCCGGGTCGGTGCGGGCGATACGGCGCAGCGCGGCTTCGACGAGGGCGCGGGAGGTGATCTTGCCGGCGCGCACCTGTTCGGCCTGCCGCTCGACTCCGAGGAACATCAACTCCGTGTCGTCCCGGTCCTGTTCCCGGCCCCGGGCCCTGCCCGCCGCGTCGTCCCTGTCGATGGCCACCACGTGTCCCCTCACCCCTTACCTGCCGGTAACTCCGGCCAAGGCTGTCGCTCCGCGACCCGCGCGTCAAGCGTGCGGAGCCGGACTCGGCCCATGGCCGCCGGGGCGGTCGCGGGGGCAGGACGCGGACCCGTACCGGGACGGGGAACGGCGGAATCGCACGCTTGGCTTAGGCTGACCCCATGGTGGGGCACTCAAGTACACGGCAGCGGCTCGTCGTCGCCCTCGTCTCCTTCGTCCTGGCGACCGTCGCGACGGTCGTGGCGGCGGCTTCGTCCACCGGTCAGGCGTCCGACGCGGCCGCACGCCCCGACGGCGGATTCCAGCGGCCCCCCGAGCCGCCCAAGGAGCACGATCTGCGCCTCGGCGTCTCCTACGGTGACACCCTCACCTGGAAGTCCGACGACGGCCTGGCCGCCGCCCTCAACGACGCGGTCGGCCTGGGCACCACCTGGATCCGGGTGGACCTGTCCTGGAACAACATCCAGCCGGACAGCCCGCGCACCTACCAGTGGCAGCGCTTCGACCGGATCGTCAAGGCGGCCCGCGACCGCAACCTCGACGTCCTCGCCACGGTCGCCTACACCCCCGAGTGGGCGCGGGCCGCGTCCTGTTCAGGGCACCGTCCCACGTGTCCGCCGGCCGACCCCAAGAAGTTCGCCGCGTTCGCGAAGCTCGCCGCCCTGCGTTACGCGCCCCAGGGCGTGCACACGTGGGAGGTCTGGAACGAGCCCAACATCCCCCAGTTCTGGTACCCCGAGCCCGACGCGAAGGCGTACACCACCCTGCTGAAGTCCACCGCCGCCTCGCTGCGCGAAGCCGACCCGACGGCGTACGTGCTGATGGGCGGTCTGGCTGCCGTCGGCACCTGGCCGTCGATCAAGTACGTCTCCCACCTGGACTTCCTGGAACAGGTATCCCGGCTCGGCGGCAACAAGGTGGTCGACGCGCTCAGCTACCACCCCTACGCCTGGCCCCAGCTCCCGCACGACGGCAAGGTGTTCAAGGAGATCAGCAGCGCCGGGGAGAACCTGGTCGGCGTCGCAGAGCGGCACGGGACACCCGGCCTGCCGGTGTGGCTGACGGAGACGGGTGCGCCGACCAACGGTCCCGGCAACCCCGCCGCCGACGAGAAGACCCGCACGGAGAACATCACCCACGTCACCGAGGAGTTCCAGGCGCGGATCGCCACCGACACCGTGCCGACCGCCGCGAAGGAGAAGTACGTGGCGGCCGCCTTCTGGTTCGCCCATCAGGACACGGCCACCGGCGACGACAAGAGCCATTCCAAGTACTACGGGCTGCGTCGCTACGACGGTTCCGCGAAGCCCGCGTTCGCCGCGCTCCGGGCGGCCGTCGAGGAGTACGGGAAGAAGCAGCCCCGGTAGCCGCCACGGCCCCCGGTCCGCGCACGGGGCACGGGGCCGGCCGGCGGTCACAGCGAGCGGAAAAGCGCCACGTACCGGGCCAGGAGGCCGTCCCAGGAGAACCGCTCACGCGCGGTACGCAGCCCCGCCTGCCCCAGCCGGTCCGCCAGATCGCCGTTCTCCAGGAGCCGCCGGCAGGCCCCCGCCAGGGCGCCGGGGTCGCCGGGAGGCACCAGCAGACCGGTCCGCCCGTCCTCGACGACGTACGGGATGCCGCCGACCCGCGAGCCGACCACGGGGGTGCCGCAGGCCATGGCCTCCACGAGGACCATGCCGAACGACTCGGCCTCGGTGACGGAGGGCAGGACCAGCACCGCCGCTTCGCGCACCACCCGGGCCAGGTCGGGTCCGGTCAGTTCGCCGGTCGCGGTGACCCGGTCCGCGAGGCCGAGGGACGCGGCCAGGGCGAGGTGGTCCTCGACCGCGTCGCCGCCGCCGACCAGGCGCAGCCGGGCCCCGGGCACTTCGGCCAGGGCGCGGACGAGGACGTCGACTCCCTTCCACGCCGAGGACCGGTCGATGCGGCCGACGTAGAGGAGCGTCGGCGGGCGGGTGGAGGGCGGCGGCCCCGGCGTGAAACGGCCGGTGTCGACGCCCGGACTGATCTCCAGGGCTCCGGGCCGTCCGGCGGCCAGGGAGACCGGGGACACGGCGACCAGGGCGCGGGCCCGTGCGAACACCCGGGGCAGCACCCGGCGTTCGTACACCCCGATGAGGCGGTCGGCGGCGCCGGTGCCGGGGCCGCCCTTGAGCATCGAGCCGGCGTGGTAGGTGAGCACGGCGGGGCGGCGTCCCGCCACGGCCACGGCGATGTCGCCGAGGCCCGGTACGGGGGCGTGGGCGTGGACCACGTCGGCGCCCGTGCGGCGCAGCCAGTACCGGACCTGGAACGGCCACAGGGGACTCAGGGGGGTGTTGGAGAGCCGGAACCAGGCGCCGAGCCGGACGACCCGCACGCCGTTCTCCACGGAGGTGCGGGTGCGCAGCCCGGGGCGGCTGGTGAGGACGACGGCGTCGAGACCGGGCGCGTCGTGCACGGCGCGGGCGACCCGGGCCGCGTACTGCTCGACGCCCCCGAGGTGCGGCGGGTAGTAGGGGGTGACGACGGCCACCGTGCGGGGGTTCACAGGGCGGCCCGCAGCAGGCCGGGGAAGCCGCCTGCTTCGGCGACGTAACCGGGCAGGCGGCGCTGCAGCTGCTCGCGGTAGCCGGAGTCGTCCTGGAGCAGCGGGCCGACGAGCGCCCACAGCCGGGGGTGTGTGACGTCCTCGATGGGCAGCACGTGGGCGCCGAGGCCGAGGTCGGCCATGATGCCGCGGGTCTTGTGCTCGTACTCGATGGCCACGCAGGGCACACCGCTGGTCAGGGAGAAGATCACCGAATGGAAGCGGGTACCGATCAGCAGGGCGCACTCGCGGTAGACGCCCTTGAGTTCGCGGTAGTCCACCCGGTCCTCGATCAGCAGGGGCGCCGTGGTGCAGTGGGCAGCGATCCGGCGCTCCACGATGCGGTCGTCGTCGCCCAGGTAGTCGGTGCTGACCTGCGGGATCAGCACCACGCGGGCTCCGGTGGCCTGGACGGCGTCGATCGTCGCGGCCAAGGCCCGTTCGTACGCGTCCTGAGCGGCCGGGGCCAGCCAGCGCCTGGCCGTGACCCCGACCAGCCGCTGCTCCGGTCCGACGCCGAGCCGGGCCCGCCAGTCGCAGGACGGCGGCGGGTCGAACGCGAAGCCGGAGTCGACGCCCCGGGTGACGACCGCGTCGGCGAGGCCGCAGCCGCGCAGCTGGGCCACGCTGACGTCCTCGCGGGCCAGGACGAGCGGGGACCGGCCGAGGGCGCGGGCGACGAGGCGCCGCTGGATCGACGAGGGGAACGGGCCGTAGGACTGCGGGGCGAAGACGACGGGCACGCCGGCGCGCTGGGCGAGCAGGACGGGCAACAGGACGAAGAAGACGTTCTGGTGGCCGTCGAGCCCCGGGCGGGCCAGGACGTACGCGCCTCCGGTGGACACCACCAGGTCGGCGCCGGTCAGGGCCTCCGCCTCGCGCCGGGCCTCGGCGGGCAGGACCCTGCGCAGGAGAGCGGCCGCGGCGCGGGGCAGCAGGAGCAGGCCGGCGCAGGCCGCCCCGACGTACACCTTCCGCAGTACCCGGCGGGACAGCGACGCGGTTCCGTCGGCGACGTGGCGGCGGATCGAGCCGAGGTTCGGGGCGTCCTCGAACGTGGGGTGGACGGCGGGGTCCTCCATGCCGGCGACGGACACGTCGGCGCCGGGGAACGCCTCACGGATCTGGCGCAGGCAGACGGAGAGCAGCGCGGCGTCGCCCGCGTTCTCCCGGACGTAGGCGTTGATCACCACGATCTTCACGGGCGGTACCTCTCGGCAGGTGATGCGGCGGCGGACGGCGGGGGTTCGGCCGTCGGCCCGGGCAGGCGCACGGCGCGCAGTGGGAGGGTGTCGACGGGGGACCAGCCGGGTCCGGGGTCGACGTCCGGTTGCGGAGGCCGGGGCGCGGAGGGCCGGCCGCGCAACAGGGCGACGGTGGCGAACAGTCCGGCGGCCAGGTTACCGATGCCCCAGGCGCAGCCGACCCAGACCAGCCCGCGTGGTGCCCACCACGCGGACAGGCCGATGGTGGTGCACGCGAGGATGGTGTTGGCGGTGATGAGCTGCTTCATCCGCTGGGCCAGCTTCAGCCCGAAACACGCCCAGGTGTTGAGGGCGACGGCGAGGGCGGCGACGGCGAGCACGCTGAGCAGCCCGCTCGCGGCCGCGGGGTAGCCGCCGCCGAACATCAGCAGGAGCAGCCCGCTGCCGGCCGCGACGACGGCCACGGCGGGCACCTGCACGGCGGCGATGATCTGCGCGGAGCGGCGCAGGAGTTCACCGAACCGGGACGGGTCGGAGGAGACCTCGGCGAAGACGGCCTCGCCCACGGCGGTGGAGACGGAGTTCAGGAGGGCGGCGATCTGGAAGGCGACGAAGTAGTAGCCGGCTTCGGGGGCGCCCAGCTTCTGGAGGACGATCAGCGGAGCGACGAGGACGGGCGCCAGGTTGATCAGGCTGGAGACGTAGCTGGCGACGGAGAAGCGGAGCTGTTCGCGCAGCCGGGTGCCCCGGGCGCGGAAGTCGAACCGGAAGCCGAGGCGGCGCCGCAGCAGGAGCAGGGCAGCGGCTCCGGCGACCGCGTAGCCGATGCCCGCCGAGCCGAGGATGCCTGCCGCGCCGAACCCGGCGAGGGCGACGGGCGCGGCGAGTTTGGCGAGGCCTTGGAGGAACCCGTCGAACAGCACGTTGTACTGCGCCATGCGGGCGCTGATGAAGACCGACTTGACCAGGAGGTTCAGCGAGGCAAAGGCGCAGGACAGGACGAAGAGGGCGGCGAGGTGCGGGTGGTCGCGGACGAACAGCAGCTTGTGTCCGTACCAGGGCAGCCCGAGCAGATAGATCCCGGCGGCCGCGCAGGAGACCAGCAGCACCAGGGCCGTGGACTGGGTGATCTGGCCGTTGCGGGCCCCGCCTTCGGCCGGGAACCGGATCAGGGTGCTGTTGAGCCCGAACATGCTGAGGTAGGACAGCAGCGAGGTCGCGGAGATCAGCGAAGTGGCCAGACCGACCTGCTCGGGCGGGTAGAAGCGGGCGACGACCACCCAGAAGAGGAAGCTCAGCCCGGCCGTCGTGACGGTGGACGCCAGCAGGAAGAACGAGCTCCGGAACATCTGGTCCGCGGGCCGGGCATGCCTACCCACGGCCGGCGTCCCGATAGTGCCCGAGCAGCGCCGTGACGTGCCGGTCCCAGCCGAAGGACGCCTCGGCGAACGCGCGGGCGGCGGCTCCCATCACGGCCCGCCGGCCGGGGTCCGCGACCAGGCCGTCGAGCGCGGCGCGCAGCGCGGAGGTGGTGCGGGGCACCAGCAGGGCGACATCGCGGTCCAGGCCGTAAGGGGCGTATCCGGGGTCGTCGGTCGTGACGACGGGCAGGCCGGAGGCCATGGCCTCCTGGACGGTCAGCGGGAAGCCCTCGGCGGTGGAGGGCAGGGCGAACACGTCGCACGCGCGGTAGGCGTCGGCGAGGTCCCCGGCGGACAGGGCGCCGAGGCGGTGGACGCCGGAGCGTCCGGCGAGGGCCCCGCCGTCCCCGTCCCCGTCACCGGCGAAGACGAGGTCGTACGCGGCGTCCCCGGCGTGGGCGTCGAGGAGGAGGCCGTACCCCTTCTTGGGGACGAGCCGGCCCGCGAAGAGCACCAGGGTGCGTCCGGCCGGCAGACCGAGCCGCGCACGGGCCGCGGCGCGCTCCGCGGGGTCGGCGGGCGGCCGGAACAGGCCGGTGTCCACGCCGTTGGCGAGGTGGTGGCGGGCCTCGGCGCGGGCGCCGAGCCTCCGGACGAACGCGGCGACGTCGGCGTTGACGGTGAGCACCCGGCGGGCGCGGCGGAGCTGAGGCCTGCCCGCGACGGCGTAGACGGCCCGCTGGACGGCGCGTACCAGGGCCGAGGGGTGTGCCACCAGGCCGACGTGCTGGGTCACCACGGTGGGGGTGCGGGTGGCGGCCGCGGCGAGTCCGGCCGCCCAAGAGGAGGCGTAGAGGCAGTCGTGGACGTGGACGACGTCCGCGTGGCGGGCCCAGCGAAGGGCGGCGGGCAGCAGGGCGGGCGAGAACAGCGGGAACGGGACGCCCGACCGGCGCTCCACCACGTTGGACGCGGCGACGCGTACGACACGGACGCCGTCCTCGTGGTGGGTCCCGGCTCGGTCGCCGCTGGTCAGGACGGTGACGTCGGCGCCGTGCCGGGCCAGGTGCAGCGCCTCGTTGCGGACGACGTTCTCGATGCCGCCCAGGTGCGGCGGGTAGTAGTGGCTGACGAGCAGGACCCGGGGCCGGCGCTGGACGTGGTTCACCGGTAGATCACGGCCCCTTCGTTGCTGTAGATCAGGTTCCGTGTGGTGTCGAGGAGGTTGCGCGGATACCGGTACGTCACGAGGTCGCCCCGGAAGAAGACGGTGACCTCGTCCTTGCGGGTGGGGGTGGACCCGAGCAGTACGTAGGACTGGGACCGCAGCAGCGTGGGGTGGACGCTGTCCTGCGTGCGGACGGTGAAGAGGGTCTGCAGACGGCTGAACGAGTACCGGTCGGTCTGCACGACGAGGTCGTCGCCCGCCGCCCGCTGGTTGAGCCACATGGCGGCCCGGCGGTCCTCGGCGTGCGGGTAGTAGATGTCGTAGGAGGGGCCGGAATTGCTGAGCGCGAGCTGCGCGGGGTACCCGCCGAGCGCCTTGGGGACGACCCCGGTCAGGTCGAGCAGCAGCCCGGCGACGAGGACGCACAGGAGGGGGACGGCCCGGCGGCCGGCCCAGCGCACCGCCCACAGGGCGCCGGCGGCGATGAACGGGGCGAAGAACAACAGGCCCTGCTGGAAGGCGCGGAGCACGCTGTAGTCGACCGACAGCTGCGGCACCAGGGTGAACAGGCCCATCATCGCCAGGGCGCCCGTGGTGAGGGTGGTCTGATCGCGCAGGGGCGTGAACGGGCTCCCCCGGCCGCGCAGGGCGATCACGAACCCGACCAGGACCAGGACCTGGAGCAGCAGGGCGGCGGCCTGGCGGAGCACCCCGTTGAGGGCGGGCACGCTCAGGCCGGTGGCGTCCAGCACCCGGCCGACGGGGGTCAGCGGCAGGTTCTCCTTCTCTGCCACGGGCGTGGGGTACTTCGCGAGGCCCTCCAACGACGGGTACGTGCCGGCGGCGCGGTCGGCCCGGGTGTAGCCGAGGGTGTCCTCGCGGTATTCGGCGAGCCGTTCCTCGGGGGTGACCCCGGCGCCGCCGAACAGGCTGTAGCGGGTGTCGGAGGAGCCGCCGCGGGCGTCGCCGGACCCGAACAGGTCGCTCGCGACGACGCGCAGAGTGCTTTCGAGCTGGCCACCGGTGTGGGTGAGGGGACCGGCCCAGAGCAGCGCGAGAACGGCCGGTACGGCCACCGTCCACCAGGTCAGGAAGGTCCGCCTGCGGTCCTGGCCGCGGGCGCGGTGCGGATGGGCACGACCCCGGCGGGAGGCCAGCCGCCAGACCTTGTCCACGGTGAACGCCGTCGCCAGGGTGCCGACGATCACGTAGATCGTCGAGTAGTGCGACAGGACCACTCCGGCCAGCAGCACCGTGAACACCACGCGCCGCAGGGGCAGCGGGCGCCGCGCATCCGTCAGGACGAGCATCGCGCAGGCCAGGAGCAGGAAGGCGATGGCCTGCCGGCCCAGGAACGGCATGTCGGTGAAGAAGGTGGGGAACGCCATGAAGAACACGGCGGAGAGCAGCGCCACGAGCGGGGGCGCCACATTGCGGACCGCGCGGTGGACCAGCACCGGAGTCAGGGCGAACAGCAGCGGCAGGACGGCCTTGAAGACGTAGACGTCCTCGATCCCCGTGAGCCGGAACACGCTGACCGGGAGCAGGGTGATGCTCAGACACGCGTTGTACGGGTCGGTGTAGGCGGAGATGTCCCAGAACCCGCCGCCGAGGGTGAGCCGGTAGTAGAGGTACTCGCGCTGGATGTCGTGCCCGGTGATGTACCAGCCGCGCAGGGAGGTGAGCAGCAGCAGGGTCGCGGAGGCCACGTAGATCCCGGCCTCCAGGACGGCCGGGGAGCAGCGGCCGTGGCGCACCAGCAGGAGCACGACCAGCGCTGCGACGAGGACGAGGGCGGCCGTGCTGACGCCGCCGCCCAAGCCGTTGTTGAGCCTGATCGGACCGGCCACCGAGAGCACCAGAGCGACTCCGGACACCCAGGCCACCGGGCGGGCGCCGCGCAGGGGTGCGCCGCGCACGAGGGGACGTCGTGACTGGGGAGCGAGGGTTCCGAGGACGAGGAGCACCGCGGTGGTCGCCGAGGCCAGCACCAGCCGGGTCAGGGGCCGTCCCACGCCGAGCAGCGGCAGCACGGTGTTGACGCCCAGCGCCACCAGGATGTCGAGGAGCACGGCGAGGCCGGCCGCCAGCAGGAGGGAGCCGCTGCGGGTGGAGACCACCTTGTCGGTGAGGCCGCGCAGCAGCAGTACGGGTGCGGCGAAGAGCAGCCACAGGCCGACCGGCGCGAGCAGGAGGGCGGGGACGCCGGGCAGCGTCTCGACGGCGCAGGCGGGGCCGAGGCTCAGCAGGACGCCGAGCCGTCCGCGGAGCCAGGGGGGCGGGTTCATATCCCCGCCTTCCGGTACACGAGCTCCACCTGCCGGGCGACTTCCTCCCAGGTGTGGCGGCGGGCCCGCTCGGCGCTGCGGCCGGCCAGCCGGTCGCGCAGACCGGGGTCGGACGCGAGGCGGTCCACCGCCGCGGCGAGCGCGGCCGGGTCCGGTGCGGCCAGCAGACCGACGCCGCGGAGCAGCTCCGTGTTGCCGGGGACGTCGGTGGCCAGGACCGGCAGGGCGCCGGCCATGGCCTCCAGCGCGGCGAGCGGCATGCCCTCGCGGTCGGAGGGCAGGACGAAGGCGTCGGCGTCCGCGTAGGCGGCGAGGAGGTCCCCGCCGTGCAGGGGCCCGGTGAACTCGACGCGCTCGCCCAGGCCGAGACGGGCGGCCCGGGCGCGCAGTTCGGCGTCGAGCTCGCCGCCGCCGACGACGCGGAGCCTGACCGGGGCGTCGACCAGGCTGATCGCGTCGAGCAGGCGCGCGAGGTTCTTCTGGGCGCTGAGGCGGCCGACGTAGAGCAGGCGCAGGGGCCGGGTGGCGGTGGACGCGCCGGCCGGGGCGGCGGCGGGGGCGGGCCGGAAGAACTGCGGACCCACTCCGTTGGGCACCACGTGCACGCGCGCGGGCGGCACCCGGTAGGCCTCCTCGACGAAGCGGGCTTGCTGCTCGGTCAGGACGATGACCGCCGCGGCGGCGCGTGCGACGCGTCCGAAGACGTGCTTCTTGTAGGCGGGCAGGAGTCCGCCGAGGCGTCCGCTGGCGTCCACGTCGAGGTGGAAGTGGAGCACGAACGGCTGTCGGCGCAGCCGGGCGGCGAGCGCCACCGTCTCCGGCAGGAGGGCGTGCGCGCAGTGCGCGTGCAGGACGGCGCCGCGCGGCGCGGCCAGGAGCGAGCCGAGGAGCCCGGGCGCGATCGCGGTGTGCGCGAACTCGGTGGCGCGGTGCCTGCGTACGGCCACGCCGTCCTCCCGGGCCCGCCGTGGCGCGCCGCCGGAGCCCAGCGTGGTGGTGACGACGCGGACGTCGTGGCGTTCGGCGAGGCGGCGCGACAGTTGCAGCACGACGCGCTCGAGGCCGCCGAGGTGCGGGGGATAGTACGGGGTGATCTGGAGAACAGTGCGCATCAGAGTTCCGGGGGCGGGCCGAAGCGGAAGTGGAGGGTCTGGGGATGCCCGGTCAGCGAGACCCGGACCAGGGCGACGTCGGTCCCCTTGGCGCGGATCCGCGCCGTGACCGGGACCGCGGCGCCCTGGTGGGGTTCGACCGGGTAGGTTCCGGTCGCCAGCACCCTGCCGTCCGCAGCCTCGACGGTGAGCGTCGCGACCAGTGACCGGGCCCCGGAACCACGGTCGTTCACGGCGAAGGGAACGAGGACGCTCGCCCCGTCGAAGCGGGGGTTCTCGGTGAAGTAGAGCTCGATGAAGGCGGCTTGCCGGCGGGTGAACGAGTCCAGGAGGACCGTCCGCACGGGCGGCAGCGACCAGGCGCCCGCGCACAGGCCGGCAGCGACGGCGAACACCAGGGCCGCTCGGATCAGACGCTTCCTCATGCCGGGGTGTGCCGCCGTTCGTAGCGCGCAGGGCGGTCCTCACCGGGCCGGCGGAAGCGGTGTTCGAAGAGCTGGCGCAGGTTGGCCATGCCGTCGGGCAGCGCGTTGAGCTTCACCTGGCCCTGACGGTCGCGGTATTCGATGGGCACTTCGAGGTACCGGTAGCCGGCCCGGGTGGCGGCGTTCTTGATCTCCTGGGAGAAGGCCATGCCCGTCGACTTCACGTCGACGCCTTCCCAGACGTAGCGCCGGAAGACCCACATACCGGACTGCGAGTCGCGCAGCCCGTTGCGGAACAGGGCCCTGCTCAGGGCGCTCAGCGCGTAGTTGGCGATGGTGTGGGACCACTTCATCGCCGAGCGGTTCTCGCGGCGGAGCCGGTTGGTCGTCATGAACTCGACGTCGGCTTCGGTCAGGGTGCCCAGCAGCTCGGGCAGGGAGTCGAACGGGTAGGTGCAGTCGGCGTCGCCGGTGGCTATGACGTCGCCCTTCGCCGCGTGGAACCCGGCGTGGTAGGCGTTGCCGTAACCGCGCTCCGGCTGCGAGACCACGGTGGCGCCGAGCGAGGCGGCCACCGCGGCGGTGTCGTCGGTGGAAGCGTTGTCCACGACGATGACCTCGGTCTCCCAGCCCAGGGCGCGGAGCGCGCCCGTGGGCACCGAGTTCACCACGGTGGGCAGGTTGGGCGCCTCGTTGAGCGCCGGAATCACGACGGAAAGCGTATTCAATTCATCCCCCGGTGCCGGACTGGAACGACGGCCGTGCGAGCGCCGCGGCAACTGAGGGCCTTCACATCGTGGAGTCTCGGCCGCACACGTGAAGCCGGGCGGTCTGCTGGGTGTTCTCTGGTACGGACGTCAGCCCGGTGTCCGGGCCAGCGGTGACCTTATCCGACTCGCGAGACGCCCACCCACCCGTGTGATCTGCCCGTGACGATCGAACCGGTGCGAATCCGGGCGGAAACGGATCAACCGATGAGCCAGGAACCGACGGGCTTGATCTCCTTGTCCAGCTTTCCGCCCTTCAGGGCGAGAACCTGATCCGCGGTCAGCGGCTTGTCCCACACCAGCACGTGACCGATGACCCCGGCCCAGGGTCCGCTCCAGATCCCGTGGTGGCGGGAGCGGCCGAGCTGCAGCGGCCCCTGGCCCGCCCAGGCGGCCGGCACCGCGGCGCGGCCGGCCTCCTTGCCGTCGACGTACAGCGTCAACGTCTTGGCCTCGGCGTCGTACACGCCGGTCAGCAGGGCCCAGGTGCGGACCGTGTTGGATCCGTCGGAGACGGCGCCCACGGCGGTGGACGCCGCGCCCTTCTCGTCGGTCTGCATCCGGAACACCCAGGCCTTCTTGCCGTTGCTGTCCTCGCGGCCCAGCTCGAAGGAGTACGAGGTGCCGTCGCCCTGGCTGATGGCGAACCGCGATCCGCCGTCGGCCTCGTTGTAGACCCAGGCGGAGACGGTGAAGCTCTTGGACGCGTCGACGACCTGCTCGGCGGCCTGCGCGTAGGAGTTGCCGTTGCTGCGCAGGCGCAGCACGTTGCCGTTGTCCACCTTGCCGAGAACGGCGTCGGGGCTGAGCGCGATGTTGACCTGGCCGGAACGGTCCCGCAACAGGTTCGGCTCGCCCGGGACGGTGGGCGCGTTGGCGTCCGCGGAGTCCTGTCCGGGGGCGGCGGGCGCCCCCTGCGAGGCGCCGGGGCCCGGACCGCCTCCGTCCTTGTCGTTCCTGTCCAGGATGAAGAAACCCGCGCCGATGCCGAGGCCGCACGCCGCCACCCCGATGGCAGCCATCCATATCCGCTTGCGCGTCCGCTGCTGCGACTCCGAACGGTCCGCCATCGCCTGCCAGTCGGGCTGGGGAGAGGGCGTGAACGCGGCCGGCGACGGCGACGGCTGCGGCTGGGGCGCCTGGGGCGCCTGGGGGTAGTGCGGCGGCCCTCCGGCACTCTCCGGCAGGGGCAGCGGCTGCTGGTACGGATTGGGCTGCCCGGGCTGCGGGAAGCCGTAACCGCCGGGCGCCCCCTGGGGGTACCCATAGCTCCCCTGCCCCGCGGCGGGGTCCTGCTGGGGAGTGTTCTCGCGATCCGTACCGTCAGTCATGGGACGGATCGTAAAACATGACCGGCGAGCCGCCACCAGACGGTACGTCACGAGCCACGACGGGCTGCCCGGGCAGGGGCCCCGGCCGCTGACCGCACGGCACTGCCCCGGCACTGCGGCAACCCGCAGCCGAGGGCGACTTACGCAGCCAACCGGGGGGCCTCGGCGCGCGCCGTGGACCCGGCGTGCCACTCGGGCTGCTACTGCTGGGCCGGGCCGGGCGCCGCCCGCCCCGGCCGTCCCCGCACACACGAGGAGCCACGCACATGCCGATCCGCGCCCGCCGAAGCCGCCTCCGCACCGGACTGTCCGTCACCGTCCTGACCGCCGCCGCGCTCGCAGGGCTCCTGCAGCCCGCGCAGGCGGCCGGCGACCCGGGCCCGGACGGCGGCCGCCAGCGCCACGACAAAGGCCTCCAGCGCCAGCTCGACGGGCTGGTCGCCCAGGACGACGGCCCGCCCGGGGTGATCGCCATGCTCACCCGTGGGGACCGTACGGAGGTGTACACCGCCGGCGTCGGCGACATCGAGACCGGCCGCCCACCGCACCCCGACGACCACATGCGCATCGCCAGCATCGCCAAGGCGTTCAGCGGGGCCGTCGCCCTCCGGCTCGTCGACCAGGGCCTGCTCTCCCTCGACGACACCATCGGCGAGCGTCTGCCCGACCAGCCGGAGGCCTGGCACGCGGTGACGCTGCGCCAGCTCCTCCAGCACACGAGCGGCCTGCCGGACTTCTCGGCCGACCCCGGGTTCCTGGAGATCCTCACCGCCGACCCGCGCCACGTGTTCGACCCGCGCACCCTCCTCGACTTCGTGGCCGACGAGCCGCTGCGCTTCGTCCCCGGCTCCCTGTACGAGTACTCCAACTCGGACAACATCGCCGTCGCGCTGATGGCGGAAGCCGTCACCGACCGCCGCTACGAGGACCTCCTCAAGGAGCTCGTGTACCGCCCGCTGGGGCTGCGCCGCACCAGCCTGCCCCTGGGCTACCGGCTCCCGCATCCGTACCTGCACGGCTACGACGTCCAGCCGCCGGCCGCGCCGGAGGACATCAGCGAGGCCGTGGGCGCCTCCGGCGTCTGGGCCTCCGGTGGCATCGTCTCCACCCCGAGGGAACTGGGCACCTTCATCCGCGCCTACGGCGGTCCCGGCCTGCTGTCGGCGCAGACCCGCAAGGAGCAGCTGACCTTCCGTCCCGGCGACTCCTCGGAGCCGGCCGGCCCCGGCACCAACGCCGCCGGGCTGGCGATCTTCCAGTACACCACCCGCTGCGGCGTGCTCTACGGCCACACCGGGAACTTCCCCGGGTACACCCAGCTCGCCGCCACCACGCCCGACGGCACCCGGTCGCTGACCTTCTCGATCAACACCCAGACCAGCAAGGGCAACAAGCCCGCCCTGCTGGCCCGACTGCGCACGGTGCAGGAGAACTTCGTCTGCGCCCTGCTCAAGGGGCACTGAGCCGCGGCGGCTGCGGTTGCTCCGGCGCTCCGGCGCTCCGGCGACCTGGTGGCGGCGTAGGGGGCGTAGCGGCGTGGCGCGAAAACGATCACGCTCGCCCGCGCCGCCACCCGCGGTCCCTATGCTGACGCCATGCTCGACATACCTCTTTCAGCGCTGGAAGTCGCGATGGTGCAGACGGGCACCCGGGCCGCGGACACCCTGCGGGACACCGCGGCCTTCGCCCAAGGACTGGAGCACCTCGGCTACCACCGCATCTGGTACGCGGAGCACCACCACTCGCCGGCGATCGGCGCGTTCCCTCCGGTCGTGCTGACGGCGCACGCGGCCGCGTCGACCTCGGCCATCCGTCTCGGTTCGGGCGGGGTGCTGGCCCCCAACCACGCCCCCATCACGCTGGCGGAGCAGTTCGGCACGCTGGCCGCCCTGCACGAGGACCGCATCGACCTGGGCATCGGCCGCGGTCCCGGCACGTTCGACGACGCCACCGCGCGGGCGCTGCGCCGCGGGGCCGGCCCGGCGACGGATGCCGAGTACCGGGACGACGTGGCCGCGATCCTGTCGTTCCTGGTGGACGAGGTGGCACTGGGTCCGCTGCCGGAGCCGTGGCTGCTGGCTTCCAGCCCCGCGGGGGCCGCGCTCGCCGCGGAACTCGGCCTGCCGGTCGCGGTCGCGCACCACATCCGGCCGGACAACACCCTTGCGGTTCTGGAGAGTTACCGGTCGGTCTTCGCCCCGTCCCGCTGGTGCGAGCGGCCGCGGGTGCTGCTGTGCGTGGAGGCGGTGTGCGCGGAGACGGAGGAGGAAGCCGTCCGGCGCGCGGGGCCGATGAACGTCGTCAAGGCCGGCCTCCTGAAGGGGGAGAGCCAGACGCCCTTCCCCACCCCAGCACGGGCGGCCACCCACCCCTTCACGGAGCAGGAACGGCAGGCGCTGGCGGGCTTCCGCGCCCAGCAGGCCGTCGGCACGCCCGAGACCGTCGTGAAGAGGCTCGCACACCTGGCCGCCGAGACCGGGGCGGACGAGCTGATGCTGGCCACGCCCGTCCACGACCTCGGTGACCGCATCGCCTCGTACGCGCTCATCAGGAAGCACTGCGGAGCCGCGACCGCACCGTAGGCCGGGGCCACCGCCGCCGCTGCGGCGCGCCGCCCGGCGCGACCGGATGAAGGTCCCCGCGGCTCCCACGGGCCCCGCGGCGTCGGCGGACCATGACCGTGACGCTGCTCACACACGACGCCGTACCGCGGAACCGCCACAGCCGTTGGGGCGCCGAGGTTGTCGGCCTCCCACTGGACATCCGTGCGCACCGAAGTGGGCAAAACGGGCCTTTTGGTCGAGGAAGGGCTCCGAACGGATGACCTAGCCTGGATCGACCAGCGAGATCCGGGGGCTGAGGGCAAAGGAAGAGCACGTCCATGCGCATCACCACCAGTTCCGCACGTCGTCGACGGGCGGGCCACGCCGCTGCGGCCGCCCTCCTCGGCCTCCTGGTGGCATCCGGCACTCCGGCGTACGCCGCCACGGACGGCTCGGCGGACCGCCGCGCCCCGGACGCGCCCCCGTTCGGCCACTCCGCACCGGCCGGAACCGCGGGCGCCGCTCAGGGCGCCTCCGGAGTCCCGCTGGGGATCTCCCGGCTGGCGCAGGGCGCGGGCCGCCACGTCGCGATCACCATCGACGACGGGCCGGACCCCCGCTGGACGCCCCAGGTCCTGGAGACGTTGCGAAAGAATCATGTCAAAGCCACCTTCTGCATGATCGGCACCAAGGCGCAGAAATACCCGGAGCTGGTGCGTGCGGTCGCCGCCGACGGGCACCGGCTGTGCGACCACTCCGTCGACCACGACGTGACCATGGACCACAAGCCCGTCGCCTACCAGCGGCAGCAGATCCTCGAGGGCAAGGCCATGATCGAGAAGGCCGTTCCCGGGGTCCCCGTCACCTACTACCGCGCGCCGGGTGGAGCCTTCACCCCCGACAGCCGCGCGATCGCCGCCGCGAACGGGATGCGGCCGCTGGGCTGGAGCGTCGATCCCAAGGACTGGAGCCGGCCGGGCCTGAAGTCCATCCTCTCCACCGTGGAGGGCAAGCTCCCCCAGCAGCCGACGGTCCTCTTCCACGACGGGGGCGGCGACCGCAGCGAGACCGTCGCCGCGCTGAAGGAGTACCTGCCCTGGCTCACCGAGCAGGGCTACAGCTTCTCCTTCCCGGCCCGCACCACCCCGTAGCGCCCGGTCCGGGCCCGCCTCCGCGCTACGCGGGGAGGCGGAAGCCGTTGAAGGGGCCGTCCATGCCGCGCAAGGCCGGACGGGGCCGGGGTGGCAATGACCGCGAGATCGCGGACGGCCACCGCGACCGGATTGCGCAGGACGCCCAGACGCCCGACGCGGCGGGCACGGACACGCACGGCGTCGGTGCGGTCGCGGGGGGCGGGGTGTACGCGCGAGGGCGGCCGGAACGGCGGTGTCCCCGCCGCCCCCGCACTCTCCGGCGGGCAGCAGAGGGGCGAGGACCTCTGCGTCCTCGATGGCCCGGCAGCCGCCCTGGCCGGGCCGGCGCCGAACTGCGGCCGAGCCGTCAACGGGATATCAAGGAGCGTGAAGGCGAGCACGAGGCCCGACAGACGCCACCCGACGGTGAGGAGAACGCCTCGTGGAGTTCGAGGTCAATGGCACCCGGCACGCGGTGGACGTGGACGACGACCCGGCCGCGGTGGAGGTGCTGCGGGACCGGCTGGGTCTGACCGGCACCAAGCTGGTCTGCTCGGGCGGGGTGTGCGGGGCCTGCACGATCCACGTCGACGGTGAGCCCCGGGTGTCCTGCCTGACACCGGCGGTCGCGCTGGCCGGCCGACAGGTCACGACCGTGGAGGGCCTGCCCGACCACCCGGTGGCACGCGCCTTCGCCGGCGAGGACGCCCTCCAGTGCGGCTACTGCACCCCGGGGTTCGTCCTCGAGGCGGCGGCGTTCTTCGAGCGGTGGCGAGCCGCCCACGGCCGCACCCGGCCGGGGCGCGAGCCGATCGCGGACGCGCTCGCGGGTCACCTGTGCCGGTGCGGTGCGTACGAGGGAATCTTCAGCGCCGTGGCCGCGGCCTGCGCGGGGGACTACGACGCGGCGCCGACCAGCGGGGAGGCGCCGGCGGTCCCGCGCGCCGAAGCCCCGGAGAAGATCGACGGATCGGCCCGGTACACCACGGACCTGCGCCCCGAGGGGCTGCTGGAGGGGGTGATCATCCGATCGCCGCACGCGCATGCGCACGTACGCTCCCTCGAGGCCGGGGACGTGCCGCTGGTACCGCTGCTGCCCCCGGACGGCGTAGTGCGGTACGTCGGGCAGCCGGTCGCCGCGGTCGCGGCGCCGGACCGGGCCGCCGCCCGGGCGGCGGCCGCGCGGGTCACGGTGGACTACGAGGTACTGCCGGCAGCCCTGGACGTACGCCAGGCCCGTACCGGCGAGGGCCCGTTGGTCTACGAGGACAAAGCCGCACGCAAGCGGGCGCCGGGTTCCGGCGAGACGCCCCAACTCATGCCCGTCCGCTGGCGCGGCAACCTGCGCGGCCCGTCCGTCATGAGCAAGCGCCCCGCCACGGCCGTGCGCCGAATCACCGAGGCCCGGAGCCGCAACCCCGAGCGAGTGGTCGAGGGCCTCTTCACCACCGCCGCGCAGACACACACACCGCTCGAGCCGCACGCCTGCCTGGCCCGGTGGGTCGACGGCACCCTCCACCTGGAGGTGTCCACACAGTCGGTGAAGCACACCGCCGAGCTCGCCGCCGAGCGCTTCGGCGTGCCCGTCGAACGGGTGGTGGCGCGGGCCGTCCACGTGGGCGGCGGTTTCGGCTGCAAGATGGGGCTGACCTCCGACGTCGTCGCCGCGGGCGAGCTCGCGCGGCTGCACGGCGCCCCGGTGCGGGTGGTACTGGACAGGGACGAGGAGCTCACCGACGGCGGATACCGGCCCGGCACCCGGATCCGGCTGGCGATGGTCGCGGACGAAGCCGGCGATCTGAGTGCGCTGGCCATGGACGTGGACAACGACGGCGGGATCGCGGTGGGCGGCACCGTGGCGGCCCTGGCCCGGTTCATGTACGGCAAGGCCCCCCGCCGGCTCCGCGACTTCGACACGGTCACCCACCGGCCTCCGGGCGCTCCGTTCCGCGGTCCGGGCGGACCCACGATGTGCTGGGCCCTGGAGCAGGCCGTCGACGAGATGGCCCACCGGCTCGGCCAGGACCCGATCGCCCTGCGCCGCCGCTGGGACGGAAACCCCAAGAGGCACGCCCTGTACGACCGGGCCGCCGCGCTTGCGGTCTGGTCGGGCCCCCGCGGCGGCGCCGGGCGGTTCCGCCGCGGCGTCGGCGTCGCGGCGGCCAACTGGCTGTACTTCCTCGATCCCGTCACCGAGGTCGAGCTCACCGTCGAGGACGGGGTCGTCGTCGCCCGCTGCGCCGTGCAGGACATGGGCACGGGCTCGCGCACCGTACTGCGCCGGGCCGTCGCCGCGGGGCTCGGCCTGTCCGAGGGCAAGGTGCGCGCCGAGATCGGCCTGAGCGATGCCGTACACGGTCCCACCTCCGGCGGCAGCCGCACCACGCCCTCCCTCGTGCCCGCCGCCGCGGACGCCGCCGCCCGGCTGCGCGACGCGCTCGGCGGCGGTGACATCGCCGCCCGGCTGGACACGGCGCACGGCCTGCGGGTGACCGGCCGGCGCCCCCGCGACCGCCGGGGCTTCGTGACCCCGTTCACCATGGGCGGTATCGCGATCGGCCGCGGCTTCACCGGATCGGTGCAGGTCGCCGAGGTCGAGGTGGACACACGGCTCGGTCGCGTCCGCCCGCTGAGCGTGTGGAGCGGCATCTCCGCGGGCCGGATCCACGAGGACCGGCTGGCCCGCAGTCAGTGTGAGGGGGCCGTCGTACAGGGCGTCGGCTACGCCCTGTACGAGGAGCGGCGCACCGACCCGGCCACCGGGCGGGTGCTGACCGAGAACCTGGAGGACTACCGCATCCCCGGCATCGGCGACACCCCCGAGATCACCATCCACTTCCACCAGGAGGGCTTCGAGCACGTGCCCGGCGGCGGAGTCGGCCTCGGCGAGATCGCGACCCTGCCCACGGCGGCCTGCCTGGCCAACGCGGTCCACGACGCCACGGGCTGGCGTCCGTACGACATGCCCATCCGCCCCGACCGGCTCCTGGAAGGACTGGGCACGTGAGCACCGAGAACGCCCTCACCGACCTCTCGGCCGCCGTCCTCGCCCGCGGCGGGGAGCTGCGCGCCGGCGGCACCGACACCACCGCCCGGCAGCGCAGCGGTCTCTCTCCGGGGCCCTTCATCGACCTCGGCGGCGCCGGCCACCTGCGCGGCTGCACGCCGTTGCCCGGCGGCGGGCTGCGGATCGGCGCCCTGACGACCCTCGCCGAGCTGGCCGGCGATCCGCAAGTACGCGCCGGCTGGCCGGCCCTGGCCCTGTCGGCCGGGATCGCGGCCACTCCGCAGATCCGCGCCGCCGGCACCTTGGGCGGCAACCTGCTGCAGCGCAACCGCTGTTGGTACTACCGCAATCCTCACTTCAGCTGCCTCCAGAAGGGCGGCACCGGCTGCCCCGCACGTCAGGGCGACCACCAGTTCGGCGTGGTCAGCGGCGACGGCCCGTGCGTCGCCCCGCACCCGTCCACCCTTGCGATGGCCCTGCTCACCTACGCTGCCGAGGTCCAGATCCACGGCGAATCCCCGCGCGCCGTCGCCGACTTGTACGGGGACGGCGACCGGCTCTCCCACGCCGACCACCTGCTGCCGCCGGACAGCATCCTCACCGCGGTCCACCTGCCCGCCCCCCTGCCCGGCGAACGTGCCGCCTGCCACCGGGCCATCAGCCGGGCCCACGCCGAATGGCCCCTGGTCGAGGCCGCCGCCCGGCTCGTGCTCGACGGCTCCACCGTCACACACGCCGCCGTCGCGGCGGGCGGAGTGGCGCGCGTACCGCTGCGGCTCAGGGAGGTGGAGGCCGCCCTCATCGGCCGCGAGGCCACCCCCGACGTCCTCGCCGCAGCCGCAGCGACGGTCCTCGACCGGTGCCGGCCGCTGCCGCAGACCGGCTACAAGACCCAACTGTTCGCCCACACCGTCCTGGAAGCCCTGGAACAAGCCGTCGGCCCGGCTACCACCCCCTAGAGCCCGCTGACCGCACCCGAACAGCGCATCCCCGGTGACACGATGAAGTGGATGCGGTCGGGCCCCGACCCGGGGGAGTGGATCGGGGCCCGACCGTTCACGGTGGTGCCTGTCGTGGGGTTAGCGGCGGAAGGCGTCCTTGGTCTTTTCCTTGGCCTGGCGGGCGTCGCCCTTGGCCTGCTCGGCGCGGCCTTCGGCGGTCATGCGTTCGTTGCCGACGGTGCGGCCGACGGTCTCCTTGGCCTTGCCCTTGGCCTGCTCGACGTGCGCCTTGGCCTTCTGTTCACCCGACATGGGGACCTCCTCGTATCGGAACCGGATTGGTCTGACCACGCTCCTGCTCACATCCGCAGCCCCTAAACGTGGCTGCCGAGATGCCCGGTAGCACCGCTCCGCCGCCGAGCCGGCGGGAACCGCCCGGACCGTTCCTACTTCTTCGCCGCGTCGTCGGCATTGCGCCAGACCGTCAGGTCGACGGTGATGAAGCTGGTCTCTCCCTTAGCGCCCGACCTGCCGCGGAAGGTCGCCAGCGTGATGTGGCCGGCCTTGCTCAGCACGCAGACCTGCGACCCGTCCGTGAGCTGGTCGAGGCCGATCTTCTCGGTGAAGCGGGTGACGGCGCGGCAGGTCTCCAGGGAGCCCTTCTCGGAGTTGTTCAGCAGGACGAGCTTGCCGTTCGCGGTACCGAACTTCTCGTCCCCGAACAGGGTGTCCCGGTAGTAGAAGAGGTCCCCGTGCCCGTAGAGCACGCCGGCGCCGGTCGGTTCCTCGGCCGGGCGCGGCGGGTTGTCGGCGAACATCAACTGGTGGTTCTGGGGTACTTCGATGCCCTGGTACGCGACCGGCTGCGGGTCGGGCCGCTTCTGCGAGCCGCTGCCGCCGCCGGACGCCTTGTCTCCGCCGCCCTGGCCGGCGCCGTCCGGCAGCAGGGACCCGAGGACCACGAGCCCGATGACCGCCGCCGCGACCGTCCCGATGACGATCAGCCCCGTCCGCTTGGGCCGCGGGGGAGCGGGCGGACCGGGAACGAAGCCCTGGGTGTGGAACGGCGGCGGCGTGCTGTGGCCCGGGGCGAACGAGGGCTGCGTGTACTGGGGTTGGCTGAACTGCGGCTGCGCCTGTGGGTACGAGGGCTGCGGGTACGCGTACGGGGGCGGCGTCCGGTAGCCCGGCGGTACGACCCCCGGAGCCCCCGGCGCGGGCTGCGCCGGAGCTGCCTGCGTCGGCGCGGCGGCCACGCCGGTCGGTGTGTACCCGGGCGCGGCGGCGGGTACCGCAGGCGCGCCCGGGGCCGGGGACTGCGGCGAGACCTCGGTCGGAACGGGAGTCGGCGTCGCCGCGGCCGTCGGCGGCTGCGGCGGCGGGGTGGGCGCCGGCGCGGGCAGGCGCAGCCGCTCGGTGATGGAACCGGCGACGGCCTGCGGAAGCCAGTCCTCGCCCTGGCGCAGCGGAGCCTCCGAGGCCGCGTTGCACAGCTCGATGACCTCGGTCAGGGTCGGGCGGTCGGCCGGGTCGCGGCTGAGGCAGCGGGTCACCACCGGCCGCAGCTCCTCGGGCAGGGCGCTGAGGTCGGGGTCCTCGTGCACGATCCGGTAGAGCACCGCGTGCGAGGGCCCGTCGCCGAAGACGGACGCCCCGATCGCGGTGAAGGCCGCGATCTGCCCGAGGGCGAAGACGTCGGTGGCCGGGGTGACCGTGCCGGCCGAGGCCTGTTCGGGCGCCATGAACGCCGGGGTGCCGACGCTGACGCCGGTGCTGGTCAGGGCGGTGGAGTCGGCGGCCCGGGCGATGCCGAAGTCGATGACGCGAGGGCCGTCGGAGGCGAGCAGCACGTTGGCGGGCTTCAGGTCCCGGTGGACGATGCCCGCGCCGTGGATGACGTGCAGCGCCTCGGCGACCCCGACGGTCAGCAGCAGCACGCTGCGCACCGGCAGCGCGCCGTGCCGGGCCACGGCGTGGGCGAGCGAGGGGCCGGGGACGTAGGCCGTGGCCAGCCAGGGCTGGGCGCCCTCGGTGTCCGAGTCGATGACCGGTGCGGTGTAGAGCCCCTGAACCCGCTCCGCGGCCCGCACCTCCTGCTGGAAGCGCCGCCGGAACTCGGGGTCCTCGCTGAACTCGGGCCGGATCACCTTGATGGCGATGGGCCGGCCGCCCGGCGTGTAGGAGAGGTAGACCTTGCCCATGCCGCCCGCACCCAGCACGGCCGCCAGGCGGTAGCCCCCCACGATGGCCGGATCGTCCGCGTTGAGCGGCTGGAAGAAGTCGGCGGAAGGTGCACTGCCCATGGGGACCCATCTCTGATTGCGGCGTCAGCACCTGCCGGCGCCCCGAAGTCAACCGAGAGCGTACCCAATGCCCGCACCCGACCCGCCCCGGGGACCGCCGGTCCGACTCCGGGAGTTGGCGGCTCAGACCACGGTGCCGCGGTTGCGCGGGTCGGCCGCTACCAGCCGAAGCGGCGGTCGACCACGGCCGCGAACTCCTCGAAGGTCAGCACGCGGTCGCCGTTCTGGTCGGCCGCGTCGAAGAGCGCCGAGGAGTCGTGGGTGTCCCCGACGCCCCAGAAGGGGATCGCTCCCTGCGCCGCGAGGGTCGGACCCTTGGAGCGCAGGGCACCGATGACCTCGGCGCGGGTCAGAGTGCCGTCCTGGTCGAGGTCGAGGGCGTCGAACAGGCGCCGGGCCTTCTCGCTCATCGCGTGGTCCTCTCAGCAGTGCGCGGCCCGTCTCCCGGGCGGCGCGTCCTGCACGGGAGGACGTCGTGGGTCCCCGCGGGGTTGCCGCCTGCCGTGTGTCGGTTTCGGCGGGGCGCGGTGGGCTCACGGACGGGCCCCGGCCCCCCGGCGGTTGAAGGGCAGCCTGCCGAGTACGACCGCCATCCCGCAGGTGTCGGTGAGCGCGGAGAAGACCAGGCCGCCCCCGATCGCCGCGGACAGCACTGTGAACGCCGGGTGGACGAGCAGCCCGAGGGCCAGGCCGAGCAGCACACTGACGCCCGCGGTGAAGCGGACCTGGCGTTCCATCGCCCAGACGGCCCGCTTCCGGGGGCCGTCGGGATACTGAAGGCCATGGCCCTCGGCGGTCCAGGCCTGCGTACCGCCCGTCAGGCTCGATGCGGGGATGCCTTGGGAGGCCAGGGTTCCGGCGGCGTTTTCCGAACGGGCACCGGAGGCGCACACGACGAGCAGGGGCCTGTGTCCGGCGGCCCGTCGCAGCTCCGGCAGGCTCCGGGTGAGCCGGTCGAGGGGGACGTTGACGGCGCCCGGCAGGTGGCCGGACGCGAACTCGCCCGGAGTCCGGACGTCCACGACGGTCAGCTCGGGCAGCCGCGGATGCGCCTGACTGACGTCGAGGGGGGTGGGAACGCTCATGGCGGACCTGGTCCTTGGCAGAGGGGGAGAGGGGCTCGGCGGTGCGCCGAGACGGGTTCGGCGCGACGTGCGACGCCGTTGCCATGCCGGGGATGTTAGGCACTGAGGGACGACCCGGCCAGGAGCCGGTGACCCTGCCACGCGATTGCCACGTACCGGCAACAAACCAGCGGGGGACGCGGGGGACGCGGCGGACGCGGCGGACGCCCTCATTCGTGTCCCCGAACGGTCGCCGTGTCACCAGCTGACGTACAGGGCCTGCGGCGAGCGGTGGATCAGGGTGGGCCGCATCTGCGGGCGTGGACGGTCCCGGTCCAGTCGCAGGTCCGGCATGCGGCGAATGAACAGATCGAGTGTCAGCCGGAGTTGATCGCGGGCCAGCTGGGAACCGGGGCAGCCGTGCGGCCCGTACCCGAAGGCGACGTGCTGCCGGTTCCCGGGCCGGGTGATGTCGAACTCACCTGGTCGCTCGTATCGTTCCTGATCGCGGTTGGCCGAGCCGTACGCCACCAGCACGGTGGCCCCCGCGGGCAGTTTCGTCCCGGCGAGCGTCACCGGCCGGGTGGTGGTCCGGCGGAAGGCCTGGATGGCGGTGTCGTACCGGACTGCCTCCTCCACCGCCGCCGGGATCAGGGACGGATCGGCGCGGAGCATCCGCCACTGCCGCCGGTCGCCGAGCAGGTGCAGCAGCATGGTGCCGATGAGGGCGCTCGTGGTGAGGAATCCGGCGATCAGCAGGTTCTGCAGGCTCGTCACCAGTTCGTGGCGCTGTTCGAGGGTGAGCTCGGCGTCACCGGGGGCCAGGGCGGCCACCATGGCCGAGCACATGTCGTCCCGGGGCCGGGCGCGGCGGTCGCGCACGTACCCGTCCAGCAGGTGCTGGAGCGCGACCACATCCTCGGCGGCGGCCACCTGCCCCGCCGGTGACAGCGGCCGGAACAGCAGTTCCTCGGCCCGGTGGCCGCCGTGCACGGCCACGGGCACGTCGGCCGGGTCCAGCCCGAGCAGCCGTCCGACCACCATCCCGGGCAACCGCCGGGCGTACGCCTCCACCAACTCCGCGGACCCGTCCGCCGCGAAGCCGTCCACCAACTCCCGTGCGCACGCGCGGGCGTACGGCAGGAGCGCTGCCACCCGGGCGGCGGACAGCCCCCGGTTCAGCGGGGCCCGGTGCCGCCGGTGGGCCGCGCCGTCGCTGGACACGACGGTGGGCCGGGGTCCGAACCCCCGCGGCAGGACGCCGAGCGCCGCTTCGGAGAGCGGTACGTCCGGCAGGAGGGCGTTGGCCGAGGAGAAGTCCTCCGCGCGACGCAGCACCTCCCGCACGTCCCGGTCGCGCGCCACCAGCCACGCGTCGAACTTGGGTACGTACGTCAGCCCCTCGGCCCGGCGGGCGCGCTCGTAGAGCGGATAGGGGTCGCGGTACAGCTCGTCACGCCGCGCCTGGTCGTCGTGCCACGTCACTGGGACCTCCGGATCACGGTCGGGACCGGGCGGGGGCCACGGCCGCGGGTGACCTCCGGTGCGCCGGGTCATCCTGCCCGAAACCGGCCCGGCCCGGTAGGGCGCCTGCCGCGGGTTCCTCACCGGACCCTCTCCCCGGCCCGGCCCGGCCCGGTGGGCCGGTCGAGTGATGCCCGTGGCGCGGCGCGGCGGAATGCCACGGGCGGGGCAGGAGCCTGTGCGGCCATGAAACGGGCAGTCCGAGCTCCTGGCGGTCGCCGCCATGGTCATCCTCTCGGTCTACCTGCGTCAGCGGGGCTCCCCGGAGTCCAAGCCGGTCGGCGCCGCCCACTCGTCGACGGGGGTGGAGGGGTGATCCCCGGGCGCTTCTCGCCGAGCGGGCCGAGGAGTCGGCACCGTCTACCCCGGGGTGGGCGGGAGCCGGTGCTGGGCCAGATACGCCTCGGCCGCCAGGAGGGCGGCGTGGGTTCCGCGCTGCCCCATCAGCACGCACAGCGTGTATGCGGCGTCATCCAGGTCCCTGCGGGCCCCGGGGTCGTCGGGCGACGAGAGGGCGCGCCGGCGGGCGGCGCGCAGGTGATTGAGGTGGCGGCGTAGCGCGAAGGTGTTCGGAAGGAGGCGGGGCGACGTCCCGGCCACGGGAGCGGGCGGGGTCTGTGCCCGGGCGATGGCCGTGTGCAGGGCCCGCTCCAGGGACGGGACGACGTAGCGGTCGGTGAACATCGCCACGACCGCGTCAGCCATCGTCTGCGGCGTCGTGGCGGCGGCCTGCGCGGTGTCGACGATGATCCGGCGGGCGGTGTCCGCCGTGCAGGGGACGAGTGCCATGAGGACGCCGGTGGCACGGCCGACCGCCGCCTGTGCGGCCATCGGGTCGGCGCCCGTCCCCGTGGGCGCGGGTGTGGCCGCGGGGGATTGGGGTGGTGGTGTGCTGGCCATGGCCGTCCGCTCCTTCGTCCCGCCTCGGACCGGGGCGGTGCCAGAGGGTTCCTGCTGGAATAGCAGGAACGCCGAGTCCACCCGGCCGGGGACACGCCTGCGTCACCCCCTCGGGCGGCGGATGACGCGCCAGGTTGACCCGGGAGGCAAGGGCGGGGCGGCGCGAAGGCGGGCCGGGGGCTCGTGCGCAACCCCCGGGGCCACTTACCGCCAGTTCTGCAGGGCGCGGGGCGGCCTGGCCGAACCCGACGGCCCCCGAGGAGTGAGCGAACGGGCTGGGGGTAGCCGCCGAGTACCCGCCCTTGTGCCTGCGTGCCGGGCCGGACCCGGCGCCCTCACAGACAAGGCGGCTTCGAGGAGGTGCACGTCATGTCCGCATCGAACCCGGCCTCCGACCCCGACCCGCGCCGATGGATTCCGCCGGGCGCCCGAGAAGGAGGCGGCGTCCCGCCGGGCGAAACCCCGCCCGGGGAGTCGAGCACCGGCTCCGGGGCAGGTCCGTACAGGCCGCTGTCCCGCGGCTGGGGCAAGGGACCCCTCGTGGTGATCTGCCTGGTCGCGCTGGTGTTTGCCCTCTTCTTCCTCGCCTACGCCATCATCCTGAACATCTGAGCCCCGGCGGAGCTACCGGAACGCCGGAGGGCGGGGGCCGCCTTGCACTGCGGTCGGCGCGGACGGCCCCGTCGACGCCGAGCCGCGCAGGGCCCGGGCCGCCGACGTGGTGGGCCGACGCCGTCCACGAACAGCCGGCACGCCGGGAGGTACCGCGTACCGGCCCAGCCCGTGCCGTGCGGGTGTCCGCCGAACGGAGTGCTCTGTTCGCCGTCCTGTGTGGGAGGGGGCGGGCCGGGTAGCCGACGTACATGTCTTCACTCAAGACGACCCTCGCCCCCTGGACCGACAGCACCCTTCCCCTCCTGGTCCGCGGCTATGCCTGGCTGCCCGACCGGATGCGTGTCACGCACGGGGGGCCGGTCCGCACCAGACTGCTCGGCCGACCGGCGATCGCGCTGCGCGGCCCGGCCGCCGTGCGCTTCTTCTACGACGAGAACCACATCAGCCGCACCTCGGCCCTCCCCGAACCCGTGCTCGACACGCTCTTCGGGCAGGGCGCCGTGCACACCCTGGACGGCGCCGCCCACCGCGCCCGCAAGGCCATGTTCCTCGCGCTCCTCAAGGACGAAGCGGGGGTGGCCGCGCTGGCCGACCACGTGGCCCTTCAGTGGTCCGTCGCGGTGGGCGACTGGACCGGTGGTCGGCACGTCGTGCTGTTCGACGAGGCCGCGCTGATCCTGGCCCGCTCCGTCTGCGAGTGGACGGGCGTCCGGCTCTCCGAGGAGGCCGTCCGGCAGATGGCCGAAGACTGCACGGCGATGGTCGACGGTTTCGCCACCCCCGGCGCCCGGCACTGGCGCGCTCGCGCCGCCCGCGCCCGCCAGGAGGACGCCCTGGCCGTCCTGGTCCGCGACGCCCGCGAGGGCGAGGAGCTGGCGGGCGACAGTGGCACCGCGTTCGAGGCCGTGGCCTGGCACCGGGACGCCGACGGCCGGCTGCTCGACCCGCACACGGCTGCCGTCGAGCTGCTCAACATCATCCGGCCCACCGTCGCCATCGCCTGGTTCGCCGCCTTCGCCGCGCATGCCCTGCACCGCTGGCCGGCTCACGGTGAGCTGCTCCGTAAGGATGCCGACGGGCAGTACGCACGGGCGTTCGCCCATGAGGTGCGTCGCTTCTATCCCTTCGCCCCGTTCGTCGGCGGCCTCGCGGCGACCGACGTGACCTGGCAGGGCGAAACCATCGCGAAGGACACCCTGGTTCTGCTCGACCTCTACGGTCACGACCACGACCCTGAACTGTGGGAGGCCCCGTACCGCTTCGACCCGCAGCGCTTCGTCGGACGCGAACCCGGCGCCGACGAGCTCATCCCACAGGGCGGCGGGGACCCCGCGCACGGCCACCGCTGCCCCGGCGAGGACATCACCGTCGCCGTACTGGCCACGCTCGCAGCGGAACTCGCCGCCCTCGACGTGCACGTCCCCGATCAGGACCTGTCGATCCCCCTGTCCCGGGTCCCCACCCGCCCACGCAGCGGATTCGTCTTCACCACGGCGGGATGTGACGTGCTCCGTTAGCGAGTGGGCGGTCAGGGGCCGGCGCAAGCACCAACAACGAGGGAGCACCGGCAGGCTCAAGGCCGAGGCGGTCCGCGCGGGTGATCATGGCGTGGCCGGGTAGCCGCCCCATGTGATCACCGTAGGCGTCGAAGAGGAGTACTTGCTGGTGGACCCGGATACGGGTCTGCCCGCTGCCCGTGTGGAAGACGTCCGCCGCACGGCCGGGCTCGGCCCGTTGACCGAGCGCGGAGAGGTTCAGAGCGAGCTGCTCCAGGCCCAGGTCGAGGTGGCCACCCCGGTGTGTTCCAGCCTGGAGGAGGTGGGCGGGCACCTCCTCCGGCTGCGCCACGCGGTGGCCTCGGCCGCAGAGGCGAACGGCTGCCGGACCGCTTCCACGGGCGCGGCACCACTGCGCAGCGCCGCCCGCGTGCCGGTGACACCGAAGCTGCGGTACCTGAGGATGGAGGGAGCGGCGCGGCAGCTCGTCGACGAACAGCTGATCTGCGGGATGCACGTCCATGTGGCCGTCCCGGACCCCGAGACGGGTGTGGCGGTGCTGAACCGGATCCGGGGCTGGCTGCCGACCCTGCTGGCCATGTCGGTCAACTCGCCCCTGTGGGACGGGCAGGACACGGGATTCGCGAGCTGGCGGACCATCGTGTTCAGCCGCTGGCCGGTCAGCGGACCACCGCCGTACTTCGCCGGCTCCGCGGACTACGAAGGCCGACTGCAGGCGCTGCTGGAGTCGGGAGTGATCGCCGACCGGGGCCAGGTCTACTGGCAGGCCCGGCTCTCGGACCGCTACCCCACGGTGGAGGTGCGGTGCATGGACGTCCAGCTCCGCGCCGACGACGCCGTCATGCTGGCCGGTGTCGTCCGGGGCCTGGTCGCGACGGCGATCGCCGAGGAAGAGGCGGGCACCCAGGCGTCCGGGTGCGCGGCGGAGCTGGTGCAGGCCGCCAACTGGCACGCGGCGCGGTACGGACTGAACGGCACCCTGCTGGATCCGCACGGCCGGCCGCACTCCAGCGGTGACGTGCTGTGTTCACTCATGCGCCACATCACTCCGGCCTTGGAGGACACGGGTGACCTGCGGCAGGTGAACGCCCTCCTCCACCGGCTCCTGCGCGAGGGCACGCCCGCCGACCGCCAGCGCCGCGCCGTGACCGAGGGCGGATTCCCGGCGCTGGTCGGCCTGATCGCCGGCGCGGACCCGCCGGACTGATCCCCAGCTGTCGCCCACGCCGCCGCATGGCGCCCGAGGGCCTGGGTAAGCGCGCCGCAGAGTCCATGAGGGAAGAAGGTGGCATGAGCCGCGACCGACGACCGGAGCTTCCGGCCCCCGTGCCGGAGAGCGAAGACCCGGTCACCCCCGACCTGCCCCCGGCCGGCCCCGCCGCGCCCGACCTGCCCGGGAGGGGCGGTGCGGACGACGCAGCTCCCGAAGACCGCCGCCGGGCGCAGGACGCGCCGGAGCAGGCACGTCCCGACGACGACGGAGCCGGGGGGTCTCCCGAGCCCCCGGACTGACGGGCGCGGGTCTCCCGCGTGGGGGACCGTCGTCCCTGCGGCCATGGGGACCTGCGGCCATGGGGACGCCGTCTGCCCAACCAGAATTGCGGGGCAGCCCTTAGGCCGTCTCTTCCGGATCTTGCCGGGCCCGGCCCGCCCGGCACGGCGCCTCGCCGGGTTGTCGGGGCGCCCGAGTAGTCCAGTACACGGGCGCCCCTCCGCCTTGCGATGCACCGCACCGGACGACCCGGGCTCATCCGGCAAGATCCGAAAGAGACGGCCTAGGGGCGGCTGCGCTGCTGGTTGCTGTCCTCGCGGAGTTGATCGGTGTGGCGGGTCATCTCATCGATGCGATCGACCAGTTCGGGGTGTTCGGGCTGGAGGTGGGACCGGCTGTCGGTGAGGGGGCGGACGAGGTGGGCGGCGTCGTGGTGGGCGAGCGCCTGGTTCAGTTCGCCGAGTTGCCGGTCGGCGGTAGCGGGGAGGTCGGTGAGCGCGGTGATCTGTCCGGCGAGGCGGCGCAGGGCGGCGGCGTTGTCACGGGCCCAAGCGGTGACGGTGCGGTCGGCGGCGCGGCGGTCTCGTACGGCTTGGACCCGCTGTTCGCCGGTGTCACCCGCGGAGCCGGGGCGAAGGCGCAGGTAACGGCGTTCGGCGGCCTGGCGGCTGGCGACGCCGAGGGGTTCGGCGAGGTCGGCCCAGCTGGCACCGGCCTCGCGGGCGGTTTCGATCAGTCCGCTCTCCCAGTCGGCGAGCTGTTCGCGCACGTGGCGCAGCAGGAGCAGCGAGGCGAGCGCCGGGTGTGGTCCGTCGTGCGACGGAGCAGTCCGGTGCTCGGGATGGGCGCGCTGTGCGTCGCGCAGGGCCTGGTCGATGGTGTGGAGCGCCGCCGCCGCGGCAACGAAGGAGGCCGGGCCCGGGTGGGGCGGCTGGGTTGGCTGGACTGAAGTCATGACGAGCTCCTCGCTGCGGCTTCGTCGTCGTATAGACGACATGCCCTGTGTGTCGTCGCTTGGGTGACATGGTACAGCGGAGGGCGTGGAGGAGCAGGGGCGGAGCAGGCGCCGGTTCCTGGAACCACAGACCCTCCCCGGCCCGCAGTCGCCCGCCGCGCGACGCGCCCCTCGCGTGCCCTTGGGGTGGCTGCTGCCGCAAGAAGGATCCGTCATCCATAGGGTGACGCCTCTCTTGTCATCCATTGGATGACGTGTTACAAAGGAGGCACGTTGAAGCGCATTGGCAGTTCCTGCCGCAACCAACTGGAGGTGTTTCGCGATGTTGATGCGCACTGACCCCTTCCGCGAATTCGACCGGGTCGCCCAGCAGCTCATGGGCGCGAACGGGACGTGGTCGAAGCCGTCCGTCATGCCGATGGACGCCTATCGGGAAGGTGACACGTACGTGATCGCCTTCGACGTCCCCGGTGTGAGCGCGGAGGCGATCGACATCGACGTCGAGCGGAACCAGCTGACCGTCAAGGCCGAACGGCGCCCCACGGCCAAGACCGAAAGCGTTCAGATGGAACTCTCCGAACGGCCGCTCGGCGTCTTCTCGCGCCAGATCATGCTGGCGGACACACTCGACTCCGAGAACATCGAGGCCGACTACGACGCGGGTGTGCTGACGCTGCGCATCCCGATCGCCGAACGGGCGAAGCGCCGCAAGATCGCCATCGGCGGCGCGGGCGACCGGAAGCAGATCTCCGGCTGATCCCGGCACCGCCGGCCCGAGCGCGGAGGACGGGAGTCCCGTTCCCCCCGGCAGCCCGTCCTCCGCCCCTTGCCGCCACTGGAGGAGCCACACATGACCTTGCGTCAGGAAGCATTCCTCGACCACGTCCGGGAACGGGGCGAATACAACACCCCCGCAGAGGCCGACCGCGCGGCCCGCGTCGTGCTGGCCCTCCTCGGCGCCCACGTCGTCGGCACCGACCGGGCGCAGCTCGCGTCGCGCCTTCCCGAGGCCTACGCACTCGTTCTGCTCAACCCCCTCCAGGCCACCGAACCCCTCTCCGCGGACCGTTTCGTCCGGGCCACCGCGGCCTGGATCGAGGGTGCCTCGCAGGCCACGGCAGCCTGGGATGCCAGCGCCGTCCTCAGCGTCGTTGCCGATGCCGCCGGCGAGGACCTCACCCAGCGCCTCCTGCTCCAGCTCCCGCCCGGCTACGACCTGCTGTTCGGCCGCCCGCAGCACGACTGACGACCCGAGCCCCCCGCGCCTCCCGGCCCCGGCCCGGCAGGCCCCGCGTACCCGCGTATCCCACCCGCCCACACACACGAGAAGGGTGCCCCGAGCCATGCTCCACCAGCCTGAAACCCTCCACCCGGCCCCGGGCATGACGTACGACCAGATGCTGGAGACCGTCCGCTACGAAGGTGCTTACCCCACCCGCGAGCGCGCCGAGGAGGCTGTGTGCAACGTCATGGGAGCCCTCGGCCGCCAGATCACGGGCGACGAGCGCGTCGCCCTGGCGGCCCGCCTGCCGGTGGAGGCCTCCCGCCTGTTGGTCTCGCGAGCCCCCGCAGCCGAGCCCCTCAGCGGATGGGCTTTCGTCAAGGACCTCGCCTCAGCGACCGGAGGCAGCCCGGCGACCGCCCGCTGGGAGGCGGGAGCCGTACTCACCGTCGTCGCCCGCCTCGCCGGCCCCTCCCTGCTGGCCCGGATCCTCAACCAGCTCCCCGACGGCTGGGCCCTCCTCTTCGGTCAGGCACAACTCCTCTCCCGGTCGACCGCGGCCTGAACGGCTCAGTGGCACGCGTCCATGCACCGGCAGCCACCCGTCGGGTTCGGCTCTGGTGCGTGCCGGCCGGTTCGGCCCGTCCCGGGCCGGGTCGCCTTCCATGAAGACCCGGTGCCCGCCGTCGAAGGTCGGCCCGCCCACGGTCAACAGCAGCCGACAGCCCTGCCGCTGCGGCGCACCCTCGGCGGCCCTTCGCCGCCGGTGCGACACTGGCGACGTGACGGACAGCGATCGGCAAACGGACCGGCGTGTGGAGCGGGCCATCCTGGAGCTGCTGGAAAGCCGTGGCCCCACCGCGACGATCTGCCCGTCGGACGCGGCGCGAGCGGCGTACGAAGGCGGCGGCGACGGCTGGCGCGCGCTCATGGAACCGGCACGCCGTGCGGCCCGGCGGCTGGTCGCGGCCGGCGAGGTGGAAATCACCCAGGCCGGCCGCCCCGTCGACCCGGCAACAGCCCGCGGTCCGATTCGTATCCGCCGCGCCCGCTGACAGGGCTGCCGCCCACGGGGTTGATTCCGGCGAACGCCACGAAGGCGGCTGCCCCCCCACCCGCCGCGGCATTTCGTGCCTGCCCCGCGGGGTGCCCGGTACGATCCGTCATCCGCTGGTCGCGCTGGGTACGGCGAGCGGGTTCCGCGGGGCCTTCTTCTTCGCCGCTTCCAGCCGGTCGCCGAGTTCGACGAGCCGCTTGCGTCCCATGGCCTTGCGGACGTCGGGGAACCACTCCTGTTCCTCTTCCTCGACGTGGTGGCGGACGTTCTCCATCAGGACGCTCATCTTGGCCTTGAAGCGTTCGTCGGAGGCGTCCATGTCTTTGAGCTCGGACAGCATCCACACCACGACGTGATGCTCCTCGATGCTCTCCAGAATGTGGTCCGTGGTGTCGGGGGCGGCCTCGCGGGCGGCGGGGTAGAAGACCTGTTCCTCGATCCAGGCGTGCACGGTCAGTTCTTCGATCACCTCGTCGGCGATCTTCCGCCGTTCGGTGTGGGCGTCATCGTCGCTCTTCTCGAAGCTCTTGAACAGCTTCTCGACCGTCTTGTGGTCCTCGCGCAGCAGCACGATCGCGTCCATCGCCGTCTCCCGGGTCGTGGCGTACGGGCATCGGTGCCGAGCGGGCACCGTCGCAACGATCGCCCGCTCGCGTGCCGAGGATCGCTGCTTGGGGCGCAGGACACACGGGGAGACCGCCCGCTTGGACCAGCCCCCACGAAGACCGCGCCCTCGTGCGGACCGCTGGGGGCGCAGGGGCGCGGACACCGAACGGGGCGGGCAGGAGCAGAGCGTCCGCGAGCGCCAGTGCTGGGGTCCGGGTGGCCCGAAATATGGGCTCGTTCGAGGAGTTCACGGGAGATCGCCGGGGCCGACGAGTGGTGGCGGGCACGGATGAGATGCCCCAGCGGGAGCCGGGCAGGCGCGAGGCCCCCGGCTCTCGTGGCCCGGTCTGACCGGGCGACCGCACGCCAGGGTGCCTGAATGACGTCGTCCTGGCCGGGCAGACGCCGTACGGATCCGGTGGATCCGCAACAGACGTCGCATCGAGTCGAGTGAAGGAGTCACCATGCCTCGCGGTTCAAGTCCCAAGCGTGAACGTCAGTACGAGCACATCAAGGAGAGCGCCGAGCAGCGCGGCGAGAACACCAAGCGTGCGAAGGAGATCGCCGCGCGCACCGTCAACAAGGAACGTGCCCGCTCCGGAGAGTCGAAGACCGCGAGCCGCTCCTCCACACAGGACATGTCCTCGTCCAAGCGTGGCGGACAGCGCTCTCACAGCGGCTCTCAGGGCCCCACGAAGGAGCAGCTCTACAACGAGGCGAAGCAGCGGGGCATCGACGGCCGTTCGAAGATGGACAAGGCCGAGCTCAAGCGGGCTCTCGGACGCTGACCGGCGCGGGGATGCCGGCGGTCGGAGCGCCGCGGGGCGCGCCCCGGCGCCCGCAGTACGAACCGTCGGCATCGGCCCGGTCGCGTAGGAGCGCACCGTGCCGGAAGCAAGGGCCGGGACTCCGGGCCCGGCCCCTCGCAGGGGTGCGGAATCCGGGCAAATCGCCGCAGCCGGGCCGTCCGAGCATGCCGCGGATCAGGTGCAGGTTGTCGACCTGCACGGCGGCGGCGCTGGCCTGGTGGGACGGGTAGAAGCCCTGGAGGACCGTGGAGAGGAGCCGTCCGGCCTGCCCGAGGAGAAGGGCCGCGGCTCGGATCTGCCGGGAACCGGCCACCTGATGTTCGAGGCGGTCGTAGCCCGCCACGTGGGCTTCGATGTACGCGGGGGGTCGATCCAGCCGCCTGCGATCACCTCGTGGAGGAGACCGTTCATGGATCGCGGCGGCCTCCGGCACCGGGCCCGGCCGCGGGAGGACCGGCGGTTCGGGCCCGGCGAGACGGTCCAGGACCCGGCTCCGCAGGGGGTGTCCCGGTTCCGCGGTGCGCCGGACGGTACGGCCCACGCGCAGCCGTCCCCGGCCGGGGCCGCATGTACGGCCGGTTCGCGGGAACCCGGCAGGGCGGGGGCGATCGAGCAGGAGGGAACAGTAAGCGATGGCATCAGCAGCCTCGTTGCCGGAGGACTCCGTCCGGGCCGGCACGCGCACGGTCACCACAGCCGTGCCGGCCCGTCTCGACCGTCTGCCGTGGTCCCGGTGGCACTGGATGATCGTGATCGGCCTCGGCACCGTCTGGATCCTCGACGGGCTCGAGGTCACCATCGTCGGCAATGTCGCCGGCCGTCTCGCAGAGGAAGGCAGCGGCCTCGACATCACCGCCGCCCAGGTCACCGGTGTCGCCGCCGCCCTCTACGTGGCGGGTGCCTGCTCCGGGGCGCTGTTCTTCGGCTGGCTGACCGACCGCTACGGCCGCAAGAAGCTCTTCATGGTGACCCTGGTCGTCTACCTGGGCGCGACCGCGATGACCGCGCTGTCGTTCGAGTCCTGGTGGTTCTTCCTCTTCCGCTTCCTCACCGGCTTCGGTATCGGCGGCGAGTACGCGGCCATCAACTCGGCGATCGACGAGCTGATCCCGTCCCTCTACCGGGGCCGGGTCGACCTCATCATCAACGGCAGCTACTGGCTGGGCGCGATCGGCGGCGCCCTGCTGTCCGTGGTGATGCTGGACACCGGCATCTTTCCCCAGGACCTCGGCTGGCGGCTGAGTTTCGCCCTCGGTGTCGTCCTCGGCCTGGTCATCCTGCTCGTACGCCGGCACGTTCCGGAGAGTCCGCGCTGGCAGTTCATCCACGGCAAGGAGGGGGACGCCGAAGAACTGGTGTCGTCCGTGGAGCAGCGGATCGAGGAGGAGAAGGGCGAGCGGCTCCCGCCGCCGGCCGGTGAGATCACCATCCAGCAGCGCAAGAGCATCGGCTTCGGCCTGATCGCCAAGACGGTCTTCGGCCGCTACCCGCGCCGCGCGATCCTCGGCCTGTCGCTCTTCATCGGGCAGGCGTTCCTCTACAACGCCATCACCTTCGGCTTCGGCACCATCCTCACGACGTTCTTCGACGTGCCGACGGGCCACACCGGCTACTACTTCGCCGTGATCGCCGCGGGGAACTTCCTCGGGCCCCTGCTGCTCGGAAAGCTCTTCGACACGCTCGGGCGCCGGATCATGATCTCCTCCACGTACCTGCTCTCGGGTGTGCTCCTGTTCGGTACGGCCTGGCTGTTCGACCGGGGTTCCCTCACGGCGACGACGATGACGGTCTGCTGGTGCGTGGTGCTGTTCTTCGCGTCGGCGGGCGCCTCCAGTGCGTACCTGACCGTCTCGGAGGTGTTTCCCATGGAGACCCGCGCCATGGCCATCGCCTTCTTCTACGCCCTCGGCACCGCGGCGGGCGGCATCAGCGGCCCGCTGATCTTCGCCGGCCTCACCGAGTCGGGTGTGGTCGGCGACACCGCGCTCGCCTTCCGGATCGGCGCCGCACTGATGTGCGCCGCCGGCCTCGTGGCGGTGTTCCTGGCGGTCAAGGCCGAGCGGCGCTCGCTGGAGGACATCGCCGAACCCCTGTCGGTGGCGAAGCCGGCTCCGTCCTCCGGCTCCGGCTGACCGCCGTCTTCGCCCAGAGCGCCGGCGGCCGGTCGCGGCCACCGCCGCAGGGCCCGCTGCGGCCACCGCCGCAGACGGGGTCCCCGGTCGGCCGGCGCGCGGCCGGTCGGGGACAGTCCGGCGGGTGCGCGGTGTGTCTGCGCGGCCGGTGGAGCCCCGGTCCCCTTCAATGGCGCGGCATGACCTTCTCCGCACTGCACCAGCCGCCGGCCCGCGCCGAGGCCCCGTACACCCGCCGGTCGGTCCTCACGGGAGCCTTCGCCCTGGCCGCTGCCGCGGCACTGCCGCTCGCCGCGGCGGGGCGGGCGTACTCCGCCACCGCCCCGGACATCATCGGCTGCGCCGCCTGGGGTGCGCGCGCGGCGTCCGAACCGGTCGTCGTCCTGGCCAACCGCCCGGAGCGGATCATCGTCCACCACACGGCGACGGCGAACGTGACGGACTACTCGAAGCAGCGCGCCTTCGCCCTCGCCCGCGCGATCCAGACCTACCACATGGACGCGCAGGGCTGGATCGACACGGGTCAGCACTTCACCGTCAGCCGCGGAGCCTTCGTACTGGAGGGACGCCACAACAGCCTGGCGGAGCTGCGCACCGGCACCCGCCAGGTGCGGGCGGCGCACTGCGTCGGCCAGAACACGGTGTCGATCGGCATCGAGAACGAAGGCACGTACACCTCGCAGACCCCGCCGACGGCGCAGTACGAGGCACTGGCCGACCTGTGCGCCCACATCTGCGACCAGTACGGCCTGCCCGCGTCGGAGATCTACGGCCACCGCGACTTCAACGCCACCTCCTGCCCCGGCGACCGCCTCTACGCACTGCTCCCGACCCTCCGCAAGGACGTCGCCGCCCGCCTCGGCACGGCTGTGGCGGAGCCGGAGGAGGCCGCCGATCCCCTCGGGGACCTGGTCCGCCAGGCCACCGGTCGGCCGGCCTCGACGTACGCGGAATACCTCCCGGCAGGTCTGCTGCCCTGACGGTCGGCCGCCCCCGGCCCGGGACACGGCGCCGTGCGCTCCGGCGGCGGGGGGCCTGTCCGCCAAACGAACACCAGCGTTCCTTCGTTTCCGGAGCTGTACGCCGCCCCGGACCCGGATAGCGTCGATGCACGAGTGGCCGCCGGCGAAGGACCACACCACCCGTGCATGGACGGAAGGACCGAGATGAACCCGCTGGCCGACCGCGGTCCGCACAGCGTCACGGTCGCCACACGCGTCGACTGCAGCGTGGTCACCCTCACCGGTGACATCGACCTGGACCACGTCGACGCGTTGAACAGTGCGCTCCTGGGGGCGTGCGCCGATCCCGGTGCTCCGGAGCGCGTGGTCGTCGACCTCACGCGGCTCAGGTTCTGCGACTCCGCCGGCCTCAACGCCCTGTTGCGCGCACGCTCGTTGTGCGAGTCGAACGGGCGCACCCTGATCCTCGCCCATCCCGGCCCGCAGTTCTACCGCCTGCTGTGCCTCACGGGTACCGATCAGCTGTTCCACCTCAGTCTTCCCGAGCCGGGCGAGACGGGCGAGGGGCCGGCCCGTACGGCGCCCTGACCGCCGCCGTCCTGTGTGTCAGCGGGTTCCGACGGTTCTGAGGGTGACGGAGGGCGCCACGCCGTACGCCTGACGGTAGGCGGCGGCGAAGCGGCCCTGGTGGGCGAAGCCCCACCGTCCGGCGACGGCGGCGACGCTCGTGGTGCCGGACGGCTCGGCGGAGCGGAGTTCGGCGTGGGCGCGGGCCAGCCGGACGCGGCGGAGGTGGCCGAGCGGCGTGGTGCCGGCGTGGCGGGTGAAGGCGTACTGGACCGCGCGCGGGGTGACGGGGACGGAGGCGGCGATGTCGGCGAGCGTGATGTCGCGGTGGGCGTTGGCCTCGATGAACGAGAGGGCGCGGCGCAGGGTGTCGCTGTGTGCGTCGCGGGTGTCGGGCGGGGCGGGCCTGTCGGCCCGGGCGGTGTTCGGCAGGGTCCCCAGCACCGTGGCCGCCAGGTGCTGGACGGCCGTGGACACCAGTAGTCCGCCGTCGTCGGCGCAAGCGGCGGTCTCGTCGAGGACGTGGTCACGGAGGTAGGCGACGGCCGCGCCGAGCCGCCGGTTCTCGGCCGGACCGACCGGCCGGGCCCCGGTGATCCGCACGTCCTTGTCCCCCGGCAGGGAGGCGACCCGGTTCAGCAGGCCGGGGTCGAACATCGTGATCGTGTACCGGGCCGCGCGGACCTGTCCCTCGTAGGGCCGGTCGTGGGGGGCGAGGAGGAAGGTCTCGCCGGGACCGTAGACCTCCTCGCGGCCGCCGGTGGTGTCCACGATGCTGCCGCTGTGCATCGTGACCAGACACACCTTGCCCAGGCAGCCCGCGTCGTAGCCCATCGTGTAGCCGAACGACAGACGGTCCACGCTGAGCCCGCCGGCCGCTGTACGGGAGATCCGCGCCCGGGTGTCGGAGGGGCGGCCGTGGATCTGCATGGGGGTGTAGGCGGAGGACAGGAACGCCTCTGTGGCCTCGAGGTCCCCGCTGTCGAAGAAGAGGTGCGTCATCCGGGCCCTCACTCACCGGTCTGCTCGGCGTGGTCTGCCGACGTCATCCGTCGCTCAGTATGCCGTGGTCCGGGCAGGAGGGGCGGGCCGCGGGGGTGCCTGGTCGGCCGGGCCGTGTGCGGTGGGTGTGGGGGAGTTCGGGACCCACAGGGGCGGCGCGGGGCCGCGGGCGGCCGCGTGCATCAACTCGCTGTCAGCTCAGGCGGGTTGATGCCCATCGGCTCCTCCGCGCCCTGCACGGGGCGGGGTTACAGCCGCCAGTACGTACCGGCGCGGGAGTCGACGTGCACCACGTGGCTGCCGACGCGCACCACGTGGTGGTCCGGGCCGGACCAGGAGCCGCAGGCGCCGTCGGCGGCGGGCAGCGGGGTCCAGATTTCGAGGAAGGTGGAGCCGTCCGGGTTGGTGCCCCGCTCGACGAGGTTCGCACCGTCCCACCGGAAGGTGCCGGCGTCTTCGCCGGGCTCGCCCGTGAGGTGGTGGAAGTGCACGTGCGAGCCGTCGAAGGACGTCGTCCCGGCGAACCCCCGGCTGTCGGCGTAGTACGACCCGGCCTGCAGCCACACCACTTCGCGGTCCTCGACGAGGGGGCCGCCGCCTCGGCTGATGCCGCGCCGCAGCCAGGCGCCCTGCTCGGGCACCGGGATGCCGGAGCCGGCCGGTACGTGCCCGGCGGGTACGCGCCCGGCCGGGCCGGGCTCAGGCGCGGTCATCGGCGGCGGGCTCGTCCACGGCCAGGAGCGTCAGCGGTACGTTGCCGCGTACGGCCTGCGAGTACGGGCAGACCGCGTCCGCCCGGTGCAGCAGGGGCTGGAGGTCCGCCGCCCGCCACCCCGGCAGGCTGACGGTGAGCGTCACCGCGAGGCCGTAGCCCGCGGGTGTGTCCGTGGTGCCGAGCTGCACCTCGCAGGCCACCTGTGCGGCGGAGGCGTCCGCCCCGAACTCGGCGGCGACCTCCGCGAGCGCGGAGGTGAAGCAGGCGGCGAAACCGGCCGCGAACAGCTGCTCGGGGTTGGTGGTGCCGGGCACCTTCTTGCGCGGCGGGGCGAGGCGGACGTCCAGGCGTCCGTCGTCCGTGCGGACGGATCCGGTACGTCCCCCCGCGGCGTGCGCGGTCGTCCGGTACAGGCTGCGGGTGAGTGGCACGGTCATGGCGTTCGGCCCATCTTGCTCGACGAGGACGCTGCCCGGGTGCGGACAGCGGACGGCGCTGCTCGTGCAGCACCTCGCGCGTCGTCGTGCGTAACCGGGTACGGCGCATCTCGTCCGGGGCCTTGGACCGGCCGCCGGACAATCTAGCAACGCAGTCCGTCGTCCGGAGCATCCGCCGCGGTGAAGTTCCTCACCCGTTGCCGGCCCGGCCCGGCCGTCGCCCTGGCCGCGGCCGCTTCCTACACTCACCCCGTGGATGCGATGAGATGTACCTACTGCGGTGGCGGTGGCCTGGAGCCGGGTTTCGTCGAGGATGCCGGGGAGGGGGCCCGGGGGTACGCGCGCTGGATCGCCGGGCCGCTGGAACGCGGCCTGTTCGGCGGCGCCAAACGGCTGGGCAGGCCCCGGCGCCGCATCGAGGCGTACCGCTGCCCGCACTGCGGCCACCTGGAGCTCTTCGCGACCGAATCCGTCTGACGGCCGGCCACCGGGCCGCGGCGGTCCCGCCGCGGCCCGGACAGGCCGGACCGTACGCGCCCGTACGTGCGCCCGCGCGCCTCCGCACGCCCCCGCAGGAGGTGGTGACGGCGGGCCGCCGTCCCACGACCATGACCGTCGTCAGCACAGTCCGGAACAACTCACTCGTCACGGGGGAACGATGGGAAGACGCTGGCTGGTCACGGGATGCTCCTCCGGCCTCGGGCTCGCACTGGCCACGGCCGCGGCCCGGGCCGGGGACGAACTGGCGGTCACCGCCCGCAAGACCGCCGACCTGGAGGACCTCGCCGCCGCCTGGCCCGGCCGCATCGTCCCGATCCCGCTCGAACTGCGCGACGCCGCCTCCTGCGAGGAGGCCGTCCGTACCGCCGCAGACCGTCTCGGCGGCATCGACATCCTCGTCAACAACGCAGGCATCGGCCTGTTCGGTGCGGTCGAGGAGGTCTCGGACGCCGAGTTGCGCGACCAGTTGGAGACGTTGGTCGTGGGCCCGTGGCGGCTCACCCGGCTCGTCCTGTCGCTGATGCGGGCCCAGGGCCACGGCCACATCGTCAACATCTCCTCCGTGGTCGGCCGGATCGCGTTCCCGGGCCTGGCCGCCTACGTCGCCGGGAAGCACGCCCTGGAGGGCATGAGCCAGACACTGGCGGTCGAGGCCGCCCCGCACAACATCCGCGTCACGGTGGTGGAGCCGGGCATGTTCGCCACGCGCTACGGCACGTCCATGGCGCGGGCGCACCGCCGGATCCCGGCCTACGACGTGACCAACCGCGAGATGCTCGAAGGGGCCCGCGGTCTCGCGGAGAATCCCGAGACCGGGCGCCCCGAGGACTTCGCCGCGCGGGTCCTCGACATCGTCGCCGCCCAGGGCCCGACACCGCTGCGGATCCCGGTCGGCGACGACGCGTACGGCTACCTGGACCTGGCCGAGCAGGCCTCCCGCGAGGAGTTCGCCGCGGCCCGGATCCTCACACAGGGCCCGCCTCCGCCCCCGCCGCCGGCCTGACGGCGGGGTGTGCGGCCCGCAGTCAGCGCGCGTGGTGCTGGACGTTCCGCTGACGGGGCACCCGGGTCAACCGGGGAGCGCCCGAGCGGCGGTGGTCGGCTCGCTGTCGACGGCCCGGGAAGGGGTTGCGCCGTACGGTGGCGCCGGGGGCCGCGATCAGAAGGCCGACAAGTGCGAGAACCGCGACGAGGATGAGCACGGTAACGAGGTTCATGTTCCTGCCTTCCGTCGGGTATTGACTGCCTGTCACTACATCTTGTTACCGAATTCCGAGCCGTTAAACACAGAGGGTGACTGGACATGTCGTCGGAGGCCGTGCCGGCGATGCCGGTCCGGCCCTCGCGGGCACGGCACTTGGCGCCTTGCCCGCACCTGTTCCCGCCCCTGCAGACCTCACGACGGGGAAGGAGTGCCGGGGCGGGCCGGCAGTGCAGTGCCGCAGCCGGAGCAGTAGCGGGCGTCGGCCTCGATCGCGTGCCGGTGACACCGGCCGCACACCAGGTGCAGTTCGCACGAGGGGGCCCCTGCCGCGGGATTGGCCCCTCCGATGCTCATTCCGGGACGCCTGCGGTGCACGGTCAGCACGAGCAGTCCCTCGGGACCGGCCAGCAGCGCCCGGGACGTGCCGCGCGGCAACAGGCCGAGGAATCCGGGGGAGAGCCGGCTCCGGGCCCCGTCGAGGGTGAGGGTGCCGGTGCCCGCGACGACGACCAGCATCACGTCGACCTCGCCCTCGGTGTGGGCCGCACCGCCGGTGCCGGGGAGGTGGCGCACCAGGTTCGCGTCCAGCTGCCGGTCGACCCCCTCCAACCGCCACAGCGCGCCGCTCTGCCCCTGTGTCACTGCCGCGGCCAGGCCCGCGACCGTTACGAACTCCATCCGCCGCCCAGGTTCCATCGACGTGCCCTTCGTGCCCCAGCCGTTCCCTGCCACACCAGCATGATCACCCATCCGGCACCGCGGCGGGGGCGGTCCGGGCGGCTGAGCGGACGAAGCCGAATGCGCCGGCGGAAGCCGCAGGGCGGCTTTGCCGGCGATCGGCCAGTGGTGGGGCTCGTGTTCGCCACCCCGCGGCGCCCCGTCGTCGTGGCCCGGGCCGACGGCCGGCGCGGGTCGGGCCCGGGCAGGATCCGGCAGAGACCTAGAGCCAGCCGTTGCGCCGGAAGGCGCGGTGGAGGGCGCCGGAGGCGACGGCCATGAGGGCCACGGCCAGCGGGTAGCCGTAGGTCCAGCCGAGCTCCGGCATGTGCTCGAAGTTCATCCCGTACACGCCGGCGACCATCGTGGGGATCGCGAAGATCGCCGCCCAGGCCGAGATGCGCCGCATGTCGTCGTTCTGCCAGGTGCCCACCCGGGCCTGCTGCGCGCCGAGGACGGAGTCCAGCAACTCGTCCAGGGTCCTCACCTCGATGGCCGTGCGGTCCAGATGATCGGCCACGTCACGCACGTACGGCGCGATCCTCGGCTGGCGGTCGTCCCCTGCGGGCCCTGCCGCCCCGCCCGGCCCGCCCAGGAGCCCTTGCACCACCGGGACGAGCGGCTGCACCGCGTCCCGGAACTCCCGGACCTCCCGCTTCAGTGAGTAGATGCCCTCGGTGTGGTCCACGCGCGACGTCGAGAAGACCTGGTCCTCCAACCGGCCCAACGCGGCGCGCACCCGGCCGGCCGCGTCGCTGTAGGCATCGACGACGACGTCCAGCACCGCGTGCAGGACGGCCCAGGGGCCGAGGCCGACCATGTCCGGATCGCCGTCGAGCCGGCGGGCGGCCTCGACACAGGGGTCGACCGTTCCGTGGCGCACGGTGAGGACGCAGCGGGGCCCGGCGAAGAGCATCATCTCGCCGGTCTCCACCGCCCCTTCCTTCTCGACGTACCAGAGGGTCTTCAGCGCCACCGACAGGATGTCGCCGAACCGCTCGAGCTTCGGGCGCTGGTGTGCGTGTACCGCGTCCTCGACGGCCAACGGGTGCAGGCCCAGCTCGTCGGCCAGCTGGACCAACTCGTCCTCGGGCGGATCGACGAGACGCACCCAGGCGAACTCGCCGTCGCCCAGACCCCGCACCCGTTTGAGGATCCGGCGGCAGCCTTCGTCCGGCAGTTCGCACTCCATGCTGTGCGACCGGCCCGAGTTCATGTCGTACACGACGCATTCCATCTCCCGCGCATGCTTCACAAACCCGGGTTCATGCGTTTTCGGTCGCCCCGGCTCCACCGGGACCGGCCGGCCGGCGCTCAGTGCCCAGGGCGAACGCCGGCTGCGGCGCGCACCGGTCGCGGGGACGCGACAGCCGTCACCGGGCGACGATCTGTGACGGAAGTCTGACGTCGTGCCGGTCTCCCTGGTGTCCCGCACTCCTGGGTGCTGCAATCAAGGGGTGACGACAGACCATCCCGACTTCGAGGGTGCCCCCGTCGGTCGCCGTCTGGTGCTCGGCATGCTCGGGCTCGGCGCCGGGGGCCTCTTCGCCGCCCCGCACCTGCAGCGCGGGATGGAGGCCTTCCTCGGGGCCGCCTCGGGCAAGGACCCGACCGGGCTCACGGGACTGCTCCCCAACGGGGGCGGCTTCCGCTACTACTCCGTCGCCACCTCCGTGCCGCGGAAGAACGAGCAGAACTACCGGCTCACCGTGGACGGTCTGGTCGAGCGCCCCGCGACGTACACCCTCGACGCCCTGCGCGCGCTGCCGCAGACCCGGGTCGTACGGGACGTCCAGTGCGTCACCGGCTGGCGGGTCCCCGAGACCGCCTTCTCCGGCGTCAGGTTGTCCCGGTTGCTGGACGCCGCCGGTGTCGGTCCCGGGGCCAGGGCGATCCGCTTCACCTGCTTCGACGGCACGTACAGCGAGAGCCTCACCCTCCCGCAGGCCCGGCGCGAGGACGTGCTGGTCTGTCTGCAGATGCAGGACGAGCCGGTCAGTCACTCGCACGGCGGCCCGGTCCGGCTCTATGTCGCGCCGATGTACTTCTACAAGTCGGCGAAATGGCTCTCCGGGATCACCGTCACGTCCGAGGTGCGACCCGGCTACTGGGAGGAGCGGGGCTATGACGTCGACGCCTGGGTCGGCGGGTCGAACGGACGCAGTGACACCCCCACCGTCTGAACCGGCCCGGAGGGTCGCCAGGTTCAGCCGGGCCGAGCGTTGGGTCCACCGCACGACGGCCGCACTGACGCTGCTGTGCGTGGCGACCGCGGCCGCGCTGTACGTACCGCAGCTCGCCGAGCTGGTCGGCCGCAGGGAGCTCGTGGTGACCGTCCACGAATGGGCCGGGATCCTGCTGCCCGCCCCCTTCCTGCTGGGTCTGGCCTCTCCCGCCCTCCGGGCCGATCTGCGCAGGCTGAACCGGTTCGGACCGCACGACAGGAGGTGGCTGGGGGCGGTGCGGCGGCGCGACCACCGGCGCGGGGCCCGGCCCGCGGGGAAGTTCAATGCCGGCCAGAAGGTCTATGCGTCGTGGATCGCAGGCGCTGCCCTGGTCATGCTGGCGACCGGTCTGCTGATGTGGTTCACACACCTGGCTCCGCTGGTGTGGCGGACCAGCGCCACCTTCGTGCACGACTGGCTGGCCCTGGCCATGGGGGTGGTGCTGGCCGGGCACATCAGGATGGCGCTGGCCGACCCGGAGGCACGGAGGGGAATGCGTACCGGATCCGTGGAGCGCCCCTGGGCGGAGCGGGAGCACCCGTTGTGGCTGGGGGAGGAGCCGGAGGACGAGCTCGCGCAACGGCCGGAGGAAGGTGCAGAGGCCGGATGAGCGGAGCCTTGTGGCCGGCTCGTGCGTCGGTCTTCCGGCGCGGGCCGGTCATGAGGGGCCGCGCGACTCCGCCGGTGCGCCCCCGTTCGGTCCTGCGACCGCGCGGGGGTGCATCACCGAGGCCGGCGGCCCTGGGACACGGTGAACGCCACGAGGAATCCGGCGAGTGCCGCCCAGACGGCGCCTTCGGGGCCGGCGTGCAGCCAGCCCAGCACCCCCAGGGCCACGGCCGTGAGTGCTCCCGTGAGGACCGCGCGGGGGTCGCGGAGGAACATCCACTGGCGACGGCCGCTGCCGGGCTCCCGGAGTTCGGCGAGAGCGGTTCTGATGACCAGGGCAGCGACGACGACCGTCACGGCGATGAGGGTCGCTCCCATGGGTGCTCCCGATGTCAGTTCTCGGTTGACGGCTGCGGGCTCGGCGGCGGTGAGGGAGGCGATGAGCAGGGCCACCAAGCCTATGCCCGCGAAGCCCGAGGAGCCGATGACGTCCGTCCGGGCGAGGCCGGGGTCGAGCCGGGCCCCGGTGACCTGGGAGGCGAGGCAGGCCGGACCGTTTTTTGTCCGCAGGGCAGAAGCCTTGCCCAGAGCAGCGCCGTGCGGGGTAGCCTCCACGAAAAGGGGCCCAGCTCCGGAAGAACTTTTCCGAAAGCGTGCGTTCGGAGCGCGTTGCACTCGGAATCGACCGGAACTCGCGGCCCCGCGGGCACCATGGACCTGCCGTCGTCTGCGCACCGCGCACTCCCTGGAGGGACACACGTGAAGGACTCGAAGGACAGGCTGGAAGCACTGCGGGCCGAGATCGAGCGCCGCAATCCCGCGCAGCCCGAGTTCCACCAGGCGGTACGGGAGGTCCTCGAGACCCTGGCCCCCGTCTTCACCGCCCGGCCCGAGTACGCCGACCCGGCCGTGGCCCTGGTGGAGCGGCTCACCGAGCCCGAGCGGCAGATCCTCTTCCGCGTCCCGTGGCAGGACGACCGTGGTCGGGTTCACGTCAACCGCGGCTACCGCGTCGAGTTCAACAGCGCGCTCGGCCCGTACAAGGGCGGCCTGCGCTTCCACCCGTCGGTGGACATCGGTGTGGTGAAGTTCCTCGGCTTCGAGCAGATCTTCAAGAACGCCCTGACCGGCCTCGGGATCGGCGGCGGCAAGGGCGGCAGCGACTTCGACCCGCACGGCCGGTCGGACGCCGAGGTCATGCGGTTCTGCCAGTCCTTCATGACGGAGCTGCACCGGCACATCGGAGAGCACACCGACGTGCCCGCCGGGGACATCGGTGTCGGCGGCCGCGAAATCGGCTACCTCTTCGGCCAGTACCGGCGCATCACCAACCGCTGGGAGGCCGGCGTCCTGACCGGGAAGGGGCAGGGCTGGGGCGGCTCCGCGATCCGGCCGCAGGCCACCGGCTACGGCAGCGTCCTGTTCGCCGCCGAGATGCTGCACGTGCGCGGCGAAGCCCTCGACGGCCTGACCGCGGTCGTCTCCGGCTCCGGAAACGTCGCCCTCTACACCGTCGAGAAGCTCCAGCAGCTCGGCGCGAACCCGCTGACCTGCTCCGACTCCCAGGGCTACGTCGTCGACGACAAGGGCATCGACCTCGCGCTGCTGAAGCAGATCAAGGAGGTCGAGCGCGGGCGCGTCAGCGAGTACGCGGCGCGGCGCGGATCCTCGGCGCGGTTCGTGCCCGGCGGCCGGGTCTGGGAGGTCCCCGCGGACGTGGCCTTCCCCTCCGCGACGCAGAACGAACTCGACGCGCAGGACGCCCGCACGCTCATCGCGAACGGCGTCAAGGCGGTCTCCGAGGGCGCCAACATGCCGACCACGCCCGAGGCCGTACGGATCCTGCAGGAGGCCGGGGTCGCGTTCGGGCCCGGCAAGGCCGCCAACGCGGGCGGGGTCGCGGTCAGCGCCCTCGAGATGAGCCAGAACGCCGGGCGGGTGGCCTGGAGCGCGCAGCGGGTGGAGGACGAGCTCGCCGCCATCATGCGCTCGATCCACACCGTCGCGCACGAGACCGCGGAGCGGTACGGCGCCCCGGGGGACTACGTCACCGGCGCGAACATCGCCGGCTTCGAGCGGGTAGCGGACGCGATGCTGGCGCAGGGCGTCATCTGATCCGACGATCGCGGCGCGGGCACGGGGGCGGGCACCGGCGTGGACCGGCCGGCGGGCCGTCCCCGCAGGCGGTACCGGGGCCTGCCGCCTTCGACCTCGCCTTCGACCCCGTCCGCGGGCGCGCTCGCGGGCGCCTGATGCGCGGCGAGGTCGAAGGCGGTCAGCACGCGGCGGGTCAGAACACGACGACCGTGAACGGGTTGTCCGTGTAGTTGCCGTTGAGGTCGTAGGTGTAGACCGTGACGGCGTCCGGGCCGCAGACGCCGTTGGGGGTGGTGCTGAAGCTGCGGCGGTTGGAATTGGGCAGCTCGACGGAGACGACGCTGAACGCCAGGTTGACCTCTTCGCTGACGTTCACGCAGTACCGGCCGGTGTTGACGTGACGCACCCAGTCGATGTTCTTCGCCCGCCTCAGCGCGCCGGAGGCGGTGACGTCCGCGGCGGCCTGGACGTAGGGGGAGGTGATCGGCCTCGGGTCGGCCGCGGCGGCCGCGGGGACGGTGAGGGCCCCGGTCAGGGCGAGAGCGGCCGGCAGTACGGGGATGAAGCGGTGCATGACTGACACTCCCTGCGAAGGCGCCCTACGGCGAGTTGCGGACGATCCACCCACACTCGACCGGCGCGCACCACGCTGCGGTCGCCACGCCGGTCCGGCATGGGCCAACTGGAGCCGAAGGTCACCCGGGTGGCCCGGACGGTACGCCCGTCGGGGGGCGTCGTCCCGGCCCGTTCTCGTGCGAGGCAGACCCACTGTGGCGCCCAGAGGACTCCGGCAGAGCACTGCGGGGTCCTCGGGGCCCGGCCACCTGCGACAGCACCGCCGCGGCCCGCTCGGCACCGTCGAGGACCTGCTGCGCGGCCACACCGCCTCCTTCGCCGGTCGTGACGGCGGTTTCAACACCTCCACGGGCAACGGCGGCAGGACGGTTCGGGCGGTTGCGCTACCAGGCCGGGCGCGGGTCTTGACGTTCGGTCGAGAAGCCTGCCGGCACCTTGGCTCCTCCGTCCGTCCGCCCAAGAAATCCCGGGCTCGGCGAGTATTCATCGGTCAGCCGTGCTGGGGCGTGGAACCGCTGGAGACCCGGGTGCGGTTCCTCGGCCAGCGCGCCGTCGTACATCATCCACAGGCCGAAGCAGTCGTCTTCCTCATCGTGGATCAGCACCTGCACCTGCTCGGGGTGGGGCCAGGGAAGCGACTCCGGGTGCTTGAGCAGACCGGAGTGCGTGTACTGCCTGAAGAACTCGATGACCCGTCCGCCGACGAACAGGCCGAGCGGCTCGGCCCTGCCCCTCTCCCGGGGCGGGGCCGTCACCGTTGAGAAACTCGAGGCCGCCGGCCCAGCTGTCCTCGGTGAGGGCGGAAGAGGCCCAGCTGTCGGGCCGGGCCTCGGGTGTCGCCGCTCACCCCGTGATGAACCATGCTGCGGCGGCCGTGGCCACCGCCGCCGCAGCGGCCACCGCGCTCCAGATCACCGACGTGCGGTGCCACAACGGGACCGCCGCGGCCGCAGGGGCGACAGGGACGGGTGGGGCCTCCGGTACCGGCGTCCCGCCGGGGTCGTGGGTCGCGGTGGCCCGACTGTTCGATCCGTGGTCCGCCTGGGCGACGGGCGCCGTCAGGTGCAGCCTGGCGTCGCCCTGGATGTGGATGCTGATGACCGGCCCCCGGGAGGGGTCCCCGGGGTTAGCTTGGGAGCTCACGTACTTCTCCTTCTGAGGGGGCGTGAGGTCCGGAGCGGCGGGGCTTGCCCGCCAATGGCCGCTCCGGCCGATGGTGCGCCCGGTGGGGACGTGGTAGCCGCCACGGCCCCACCGGCGTGTCATGGCGGTTTCACCGCCTCCGCCGGGCGGAGCCCGGATTCGCGTCCGGTGGCCCTGCCACGTCCGCCGCTTCATTCCGCTTCGTCCACGCCTTCGGCTGTCAGGTGGAGCTCCCGGGCCAGGCGCCGTCGCGCGGAGTGGGAGAGGGAACGGACCGTGGACGGGGAGACGCCGAGCAGGTTCGCGGTCTCGCCGCTGCTGTAGCCCAGGAGGTGCCGCATGACGATCACGTCGAACTGGCGTCCAGGGAGGCGTGCGATGGCCTCGTACAGGCCGAGGCTGCCCCCCTCCAGCCGTTCGAGGGCCCCCCTGGCCGCGTCCATCAGCTGGGGCAGCCGGGGCTCGGGCGTCCGGAAGCCGGGGTGGGACTGGACCGTGTGCCGCAGTACCTTCCACGCCCAGGCGGCCGGCTGTTCCGCGCTGAGGAAGCTGTGCCAGTTGGCGAGCAGCACGGCGAACGCCTCGGTGACCGCCTCCTCGGCCGCGGCCCGTGACGGCAGCTGGGCGAAGGCGTACTGCGCGTAGCCCCGGTAGTTCAGCGCGTGGAACGCCTTGAAAGAACGGGGCATCCGGGCGGTCGCCTCTGCGAGGTCGGAATCCGGCATCATCGCGAGGCCCGCCCCGCGGCCGCGAGGCCCCACGGATCCCGCCGACTGCCGGTCGGCATCGGCGGTACGCTCCGAAGGCGAGGCGCCCGGCGTCCTCGGGCCCGGCAGCGGCGCGGGGCCTCCGGGGGGCAGCTGGTCCCCCTCCGGCTCGTCCCCGTCGGCCTCGCCGCCCGTATCGAGGCCGGGCCGCCGCGTCGGTTGCCCGTATCCCGCCGCGGTGTCCGGCCCGCCTGCCTGGCCGCCCCGGTCCTCCTGCCCCTCCTGACCGGCCCGCTTCTCGATGGTGTTTCTGAGGGATGCCACGTGACGCGTTACCGCTTCGCATTCCCGCCGCAGCCGGTCGCGTTCATGCGTGACGGCGTCGAGTTCCTTGAGCGTCCGGGCGAGCCGTTTCCCGCACTCGGCGACGTTCATCTGAAGCCGAGAGACCAGCTGGAGCAGCTCTTCGACGTTCGTGCCGGGCACCACCGGCCGCCGGTTCGGCGGCACGACGGTCCCGGGCGCCCGATGCAGCGGCCCGGCCCTTCCCGCAGGCTGCCGTACCGGCGCCGGTACGGGAGAACGAAGCCCTTGCTTGGCCTGTTCCGCCTGTACCGATCTGGTCCGCTCGTCCGGGAAGCAGATGGCCGCGACGGCGTCGACGAACTCCTCGGTGAGGCCGCAACCCGCCAGCCGGAGCCCCACGGTGCTGCGGCTGGGGACCGGCTCGCCGGAGAAGTGATCCGAGGTCAGCGAGAGGTGCAGGGCGCTGATCGTCAGCCTGTCCGCCTGGTCCATCCACGTGCGCAGCACGCCGGCGGTGATGTTCTGCGCCTCGGTCTTACCTTGTAACGGTCCCCATGGTCGGGATGTGCGGCCGCCTGGCATCCGCGACTCCTCGTTCGTCTCGGAGCGCTCACTTTGCTGGCCTGACGACATTCAGGAAAGTTGTCCAACAGCGGCCCTTGGACAACTGCCACCTCCCTTCCGATCCGTCGGAGACGGCCTGGGTTCGCGCCCTCCGGAAGGAGGCGTACGCCGGGGCCCGGCCTGCGAGTTCACGCCGGCCGCCTGTTCACCAAGGCATCGGCGGGCATCGTGCCCGACGGCTGATCCGTGCTGACGCCGAGGTGCGCCACGGTTGGAGGTTGCGGCGGCGGCCCGGGCGTGTGAGCCGGGGCCGGAGCCCCTCCGCGGTGTTTGCTGGGGGGAGGGAAGAACCGCGTCCGCGGGGACCGCCGTACGCCAGGAGGAACCGAACAATGAAGTTCGCCCAGATCATCGACTTCGAGACGGAGCGTATCGACGAGGTGCGCGACCTGCTGCGCACCTACGAGGAGCAGGCCCGCTCGCAGGGCCGCACCGGTGCCCCGACCGCCCGCACCCTGCTCCGGGACCGGGCGAATCGCAGCCGCTATCTCGCCGTCGTCGAGTTCGAGTCGCACGAGGCGGCCATGGCCAACAGCAGCGCGCCCGAAACCAGCGAACTGGCCGCGCAGCTGTCGGCACTGATGACGAGGCCGACCGTCTACACCGACTGCGATGTCCAGGACGAGTGACGAGCGGTGGGAGGGCAGTGAGGCTCGGCGGGCAGCACGAGCAGCCGGCTGACCGCGCTCGGCACGCCGTAGGCCTTCCGGGCGCGTTCGCCTGCAGCGGCAGGGTGTGTGCCTGGAGGCGGCGCCTCGCGGTGGCCAGGTCGGGCACGACCTTGTGCGCGCCGACGCTCCAGACGGCCCGGCCGGTTCCGCCGGAGCGGGCGGGTAGTCGGCTGCCGCTGCCCGGGGCGACCACCAGGGAGCCGGTCTCCGTGACCGCGGCGACGCTGCCGGGGTCCGAGGGGCGGACGACGTTGGGCCGGACGGCCGGCGGACACAGACGACCGCGCCGCCCCGGGTGTGCAGGTGGAACTGGGCTCAGCGCGGGTCCTCGTGGCTACGGCTCCCGCCGCGGTCCGTGAGGAGGTCCGCCAGGCGGCGGGCCGGGGCGGAGGGGTCGGCCGGGTGGAGCAGTTCGGTGCGGTGGACCAGGCGGGGGGCCCGGACCGGGACCGCCGTCACGCCGGGAAGGGCGGCGGCCAGCGGCAGGGGCAGCGCGGCGAGGCCGTGATCTGCCGCGGCGAGTGCGGCCAAGCCGTGGACGTCGGTGCCGAGGTGGCGGAACCGGGGGCGGAATCCGTCTGCGCCGCAGACGGCGCGCAGCCGGTCGAGGGGGACGGCCGTGTCCGGGGAGTCGATCCACTGGGCCTGCGCCAGGTCGGTCAGCCGCACCGAGTCCCACCCCGCCAGCGGGTGGCCGTCCGGGAAGACCACGGCCAAGGGCCACTCGAATGCGGCGAGGGTGACGGTCGGGCCGAGGTCCGGCAGCGGAAGCGGGTCGCTGGGTGCGGCCACGCCGTCGACGAGGCCGAGGTCGGCGCGTGCCGTGAGTACCTCTTCGATCACCGCTTTCCGGCCCACCACCCGTACTTCGACGTCCACGCGGGCCCGGGTCCGCAGCCGGGCGAGGGCCTGGGCCACGGACGGGCCGAGCGCTGCGGGGGAGCAGGCGAGGGTCAGCCGGTCGGAGGGGGCACGGTGCAGACGGGCGATGTCGGCGCGGGCGGCGTCCAGCCGGAGCAGCAGCGCGGGAGCGTGTTCCATCAGCCGGGCGCCGGCCGGTGTGGCCGCCACGGGACGGCGCTCGACCAGCCGGGCGCCCAGATCCGCTTCGAGCGCGGCGATGTGCTGGGAGACGGCGGACTGGGTGTAGCCGAGGGCCGAGGCGGCGGTGGAGAAGGAGCGGTGGTCGAGGACCGCGACGAACGTGCGGAGGAGATGCGGATCCATGTGCATCAGTATCGCTAATGCGCGGACCGGCAATCATCGTTGGACCTGATGTCCTGCGGTCCGCAGGATGGTTCCCATGAACAGCGCCCCGCACCGCACCCCGATGCACCGGACTTCGACGCACCGGACTTCGAACGAGCCTCCGCAGTCCACCGCCTCCACCGCCCACACCGCACGCACCGCCCGCATCGCCCTCGTCGGCGACCGCTCCGAGGCCGTCCGCGCCCACGCCCGGATCCCCGGGCTGCTGCAGGCACTCTGGCTGCGCGAGGGGCTGGAACTGGACGCCTACTGGATCCCCACCGAGGACGCAGGCCAGGGCATGGACGGCTTCGATGCCGTCTGGGTGCTGCCCGGCAGTCCGTACCGCAGCGAGGGCGGAGTCCTGTCGGCGATCCGGACCGCGCGCGAGGGCGGCATCCCCTTCCTGGGCACATGCGGCGGCTTCCAGCACGCCCTGCTGGAGTTCGCCCGCAACGTCTGCGGCCTGGACCGCGCCGTACACGCCGAGAACGACCCGGCCACCGCCGAGGCGGACGCCGTGGTCGTCCCGCTGGCCTGCTCACTGGTCGGCCACGAGGGCACGGTCCGGGTCACCCCCGGATCGCGCGCCGCCCGCCTGCTCGGCGCCGACCGTACAGAGGCGCGCTACCACTGCAGCTACGGCCCCAATCCGCACCACCTGGACCTCCTGCGGGCCCACGGCCTGACCTTCACGGGCGCCGACGAGTCCGGCGACATCCGCATCGCCGAACTGGCCACCCACCCCTTCTTCCTGGCCACCCTCTTCCAGCCCGAACTCGACGGGGACGGAACCCGCGCCCATCCGCTGATCGCCGGACTCGCCGCGGCCGCCGTGGAGCACGCCCGCCGCCGCCGCTAGCCGCCGCCGGCGGCACGGCGGACCGGAGCAGGGGCTCCGGGCCGCTTCGACCCGGCGGGCGTCAGCGCGCGGCTGGTTCGCTCGCCACGGTCGCCCAACTGCCGCCGTTCACCGCGTACACCGTCAGCCGCCGGTTGACCGTGTCTCCGGCCGCGTCGAAGGCGACGCGACCCGTGACGCCGTCGAAGGTCAGTCCCGCCACCGCCCGGGGCAGCTTCGCCCGGGCGTCGCCGGGGAGGGTGCCGTTGCTGGCCGCCACGACGGCCTTCACCGCCTCGATGAGGGTCCAGGTCGCGTCGTACGCATAGGGGCCGTACCAGCCGGCCGCCTCGGGGTACCCCGCCTTCTGGTAACGGGAGAGGAAGTCCTGCCCCGCCGCCGATTCCTCGGCGGCCACGCCGATGTTGGTGGCGAGGTCGCCCTCGGCCTTCGCGTTCGCGGTGAGGTACTGCTGGTCGAAGATGCCGTCGCCGCCCATCAGGGGGACGTTCACCCCCGCCTGCTTGAGCTGCTGGGAGAGCGGTGCCGCGGTGTCGTAGTAGCCCCCGAAGTAGACGGCGTCGGCTCCCGAGGACCGCACCCTCGCGGCGAGGCCCGCGAAGGCGCGTTCCGCGGGATCGACCTGCTCGGTACCGACGACGGTCCCGCCGAGCTTCGTGAACTCGGCCGTGAAACCAGAGGTGAGGGCGGTGCCGTGGGCGCTCGCGTCGTCCACCACGTAGAGCTTGGTCTTCTTCGCCTCGCCGTGCAGGTACCGGGCGGCGAACGGCCCCTGGTCGACGTCCGTGGCGACGGTGCGGAAGTAGGTGGTGTAGGGACGGGACTTGGTACCTGCGGCCCAGTCGGGGCCCAGCGTCAGCACGGGGTCGGTGTTGCCCGGGGACACGACGGCCAGGTTCGCCTGCGCGAGCGGTGCCACCAGAGTCTTGGCGACACCGGAGTTGAGGGGACCGACGACGCCCAGCACCTTCTCGTCGGACACGAACCGGACGGCGTTGGGTTCCCCCTTGGCGGGGTCGGCGCCGTCGTCCAGGGCCTTGATCTCGAAGTTCACGCCGGGGACGTGCCGGGTTTCGTTGGCGGTCCTGACCGCCAGGTCGGCGGCGTTCTTGACACCGACGCCCATCGAGGACAGTGCGCCGCTGAGCGGTGCGTCCACCCCGATCACCACCGTGACGGAGGATCCCCCCGAGCCACTGCCGGCCGCCCCGCCACCGCGGGGCGCGTCATCGTCACGGGTGAGGGTCCAGGTCAGGACGGAGCTCGTGGTGAGGGTGGCCAGCACCGCGCCCAGGACCACGGCGCGCCGGGTGAGGGGCCGGCGCCGGGTGGACGCCCGCCCGGACGCGTCCTCGGCCGCGTCCTCGGCCGGGGGCTGCGGCACGGGCGGGCGGGCCGGCCGGTCCGGCACGGGTCGCCGCGGGGCGCCCGAGGCGAATCCGGAGTCCAGGGCCGTCGGGGTCTGCGGTGACGGCGTTGTCGACGGTGCCTGCTCGGGCACCGTCGGAGCGGAAGCGGTCGTCGCCGCGTCCGGTGCCGGTGCGGGGGTCGTCCTCGGGTCGGGGGTGGGTGGGGAACCGGGCTCGGATGCGTGCCCCTGCCCGGCGGACGCGTCGGGCCCGGGCGTCGAGGACCGCAGCACCGCTGCCAGCATCTCGGCCGCTGCTGTGGCGTCCACGCGCTGCGCCGGGTCCTTGGTGAGGAGGGCGTCCAGCACGGGTGCCAGCGGGCCGGCGTGGACCGCCGGCCGGTACGGGCGCGTGAAGACGGCCACGGCGAGGGCGTGGAGCCCCTCCGCGTCGAACGGTGGGTGCCCCTCGACGGCGTGGTACAGAGTTGCGCCGAGCGCCCACAGGTCGTTGGCCGGGGTCGGGCGCTTACCCTCCAGCTGCTCCGGCGGCATGTACTGCGGCGTGCCGATGACCATCCCGCTGTGGCTCAGCTTGGTCGTCGCGTCCGCGAGGTGGGCGATGCCGAAGTCGGTGAGGACGACGCGGTCCTTGGTGAGGAGCACGTTGTCCGGCTTGATGTCACGGTGGACGATCCGCGCCCTGTGTGCCTCGGCCAGCGCATCGAGCACGGCGGCGCCGATCTCGGCCACCCGCCGGACGGGCAGCCGGCCCTGGCTGCGGATGGTGGCGGCAAGGGACTGCCCGCGGATCAGCTCCATCACGATGACGGGGACGCCGTCGTGCTCCACGACGTCATGGATGGTGATGATCCCGGGGTGGCTGAGTGTGACCGCTGCGCGCGCCTCGCCGATGAAGCGCTGAAGCAGCGCGGCGCGGTCGCCGTCATCCATGCCCGGCGGGAAAAGGATCTCCTTGACGGCCACCTCGCGTCCGAAGAGGTGCTGGTCGAGGCCGCGCCAAACCCGGCCCATACCGCCCTGGCCGATACGTTCGACCAGCTGGTACCGGCCGGCGATGAGTTCGGGATTCTGCTCGGTCACGCGCACACTCTAGGTCCTGCTGAGCCGATCAGGTGACGAAAGAATGGCTTGATCACACCCATGGGGAGAGGCCGTGCCTTCGCGCCCGATGACGGCCGGCCCCCTGGTCCGCCTCGGCACGGACGACTGGTTCCAGCCCCGCAGTACGGAGACCCGTGCGCAGCCCCACGGCTGCTCGTCCCCGTGTGCGCAGGTGCCGGTGGTCTGCGGCTTGCGCGTCTCGACGAGTTGAGCGAAGGCGCCGACCGGGCCGACGGTCGAGGTCAGCGGCGGCGGCGGTTGAGTTCGCCGGGCGGGGCGTACACCCTGCGCGCCGGGGACAGCTTGTCGAAGCGGGCCTCCTGCCGGGCCCGGTCCTCCGTCTGCAGCCCGTCGAGGTTCTTGGTCCGTGTGGCTCTGTCACTCCAGAGGAGGAACGCGACCAGTGCGGCGACAGGCAGTCCCAGACATGCATAGAAAACGATCATGCCGTTCATCGCTCCCCCTTGCGAAGATCAGTAAGCGTGCCGAGTCTGCTGGCGGCGCGGGGCGTGAGTCAAGGCCCGAGGCGCCGAACTCGGTGCAACGCTCACCGCGCACCCGGCGACATCGAGATCGCCCTTGCCGGATTGGTGGTGCGGGGGAGTTTCAGACGACCGCTGCGCACTAAAGCCGCCCTCCGGTCATCCAGATGCGTGCCATCGCATCGGCCAGGGCGGGGTATCGGGCGGCCTCGCAGAGCATTTCCGAGAGCACGAGCATTCCGTGAGCGGTGCTCCGCGGATCGCGGTTCTGGTGCAGCCGGATGACCGCGTCGCCCAAGGGCCGCCGCCCGAGCAGGATCCCCGAACGCCGGACGGCTGCGGCCGTCTCCAGGTCGGCGCGGGCTCCGCCGAACGGCAGGGCTTGCGTTCGGCGGAGGCCCGACGGGGCGACCGCGTCCCGCACGTGGCGGACGTACGCTTCCGGCGGGGCCTGGCCGTTCTCGAAGACGTTCCGGAACCCGGCGATCCGGAGGCTCGTATTGCGTGGGCGGAGCTCGATGTAGAGCTCGATGAACAGACCGCGCAGTTGGACGTGGAGGGGGAGGTAGGGCATCTCGCCCACCTTGCGCCCGGCTCCGCCGAAGAATCCCTGTGCATCTTCCGCTTTCGACCGGATGGTCGACGTCAGGGATCGATACTCGTCGGCCGAGGCGAGTGCCGGGGAAAACAGCATCGGCATCAGCATGGCCGGCATCAGAGGAGAGGTCCAGAACTCGGACTTCCCGTGAGCGATCTGACCGCAATCGCTTGGATCCTGCTGCACTCACGCATGCAAATCACCACCTTCGCCATATTCCGACGAGGGGTTTATCACCCCTGTCGGTGCCGGGTTCGGTCCGATGCGCTCCTTTGTAGTCGCCCGGGTGGAGGCCAAGAGAATTGTTGGCCTCTGATGCTAAGAAATCAGGCAGCGGGACCGCAGCGAGACGGCCGGGGGCCGATCCGCTCTGAATGCCGGAGTTCCACTCGGTTTAGTCGGCAAGGGAGTCGGTGCCGCGCCGTCGAGCGGTGCCAGAAGTGCGCGCTTTCAATGCACCCTGTTCGGCGGCCCGGTGATGCATGACCTTGCCCGCCGGGTGCCGTGGTGGGCGGGGCGCACATACTTCGGGGCCCAACTGTGGTGACGCGCTACATGTGCGGCTGACCTGGGCGTTTCTATGGTGTGGCGACACGGAATCGTCCCCGCCCCCGTCGGAAGTGGTACTCATGGCCGCCGCTGCAACCGCTCCTCCAACCCCCGGCAGCATCAAGCGCGTCGTCGCCGCCAGTCTGATCGGCACCACCATCGAGTGGTACGACTTCTTCCTCTACGGCTCGGCCGCCGCCCTGGTCTTCAACGAGCTGTTCTTCCCCGGCAGCGAGCCCCTGGTCGGCACCCTCCTCGCCTTCCTCACCTACGCCATCGGCTTCGCCGCCCGCCCGCTCGGCGGGCTGGTCTTCGGCCACTACGGGGACAAGATCGGCCGCAAGCGGCTCCTCGTCCTCAGCCTGCTGCTCATGGGCGGGGCCACCTTCGCCATGGGCCTGCTCCCCACCCACGCGAGCATCGGCGTAGGGGCCCCGATCCTCCTCACCCTCCTGCGCCTGATCCAGGGGTTCGCGCTCGGCGGGGAGTGGGGCGGGGCGGTGCTGCTCGTGTCCGAGCACGGGGACGACAAGAGCCGCGGCTTCTGGGCCTCCTGGCCCCAGGCCGGCGCGCCCGGCGGGAACCTGCTGGCCACCGGGGTGCTCGCGGTCCTGGCCGCCGTCCAGTCCGACGAGGCCTTCCTCGCCTGGGGCTGGCGGATCCCGTTCCTGCTCTCCGGCGTGCTGGTGATGATCGGCCTGTGGATCCGGGTGTCGGTCTCGGAGTCCCCGGTCTTCCTGGCGGCCCAGGCGCGGGCCGCGGCACAGGCCGCCGCCGGTGTCCGGGCGAAGCCGCCGGTCGCCGAGGTGTTCCGTACGAACTGGCGCGGCGTCCTGACCGCGATCGGCACCCGCCTCGGCGAGAACATCTCGTACTACGTCATCACCGCCTTCCTCCTCGTCTACGTCACCAGCCACCTCGGGCTGCCCAAGAGCGACGGCCTGAACGCCGTACTGATCGGTTCCGCCGTCCACTTCGTGGCCATCCCCGCGTGGGGTGCGCTGTCCGACCGCGTCGGCCGCCGCACCGTCACCCTCATCGGCTCCGTTGGCATGATCGGCTGGGCGTTCGCGTTCTTCGCGCTGCTGGACTCCAAGTCCTTCCCGGTGATCGCCGCGGCCGTGACCGTCGGGCTGCTCCTGCACGGCGCGATGTACGGACCGCAGGCGGCCTTCATCTCCGAGATGTTCGACACCAAGGTCCGTTACTCCGGCGCCTCGATGGGGTCCCAGCTGGCCTCCCTCATCGGCGGCGCGCTCGCCCCGATCATCGCCGTGGCCCTGCTGCGCGACTACGACTCGTCCCTGCCCATCTCGGTCTACCTCGCCGCCGCCGCGGCGGTCACCACGCTGACCGTCCTGGTGGCCAAGGAGACCCGCGGGCGTAGCCTGGCCCGGGAACACACCCCGGAACGCGACGCCGTTCCCGCCGCGCGCCGGGCCGGGCACGACGACCCGGTGGCGGCCGACAACTGACCTGCCGGTCGCGGGCGGTACCGGGATACCGGATCACCGGGGCGACCGGTGCCGCCCACCCGTCCGCGTCCAGCACCACGGAGAGCGCCCGATGCCCACCACCGAAGACAGCGGGACGGTCGGCAGCGGTACCAGCACCGGCACCAGCACCGGCAGCGGCGTGCTGTGGCAGCTGCGGAACCTCCTCGACCTGCTGGATCAGGGCGCCCCCGCCGAGCAGTTCACCGCGCCCCCCGACGGCGAGCTCTCCGCCGCCGACGCGACGGTGATCGCCGACGCGACCCGCGTCGCGCTCCGCATCCGCCGCACCCTCAGTCAGCACCGCCGCCGCGAGGCCGAACTCTCCGCCCTCTTCGACACCGCCGGCGACCTCGCCCGGCTCCGCGAGCCGGACGCCGTGCTGAAGGCGATCGTCCACCGGGCCAAGCTGCTGCTGGGCACGGACGTGACGTACCTGTCCCTCAACGACGAGGAGGCGGGCGACACGTACATGCGGGTGACGGACGGCTCGGTCTCCGCCGCGTTCCAGCAGGTGCGCCTCGGCATGGGGGAGGGGCTGGGCGGACTGGTCGCGGAGACCGCCCGCCCGTACTCCACCGGCGACTACCGCGACGACCAGCGCTTCAGGCACACCACGACCATCGACAGCGCCGTCACCGAGGAGGGCCTGCGGGCCATCCTCGGCGTACCGCTGCGGCTGGGCACCCGGGTGATCGGTGTCCTCTACGCGGCGGACCGCACCGCCCGCACCTTCACGCCCGACGAGGTCGCCCTGCTGTCCTCCCTGGCCGACCACGCCGCCATCGCCATCGACGGCGCCCGCCTGCTGGACGAGACGCGCACCGCCCTGGTCGACCTCAACGAGGCCTCGCGGACCATCGAGGCGCACAGCGAGGCCATGCGCCGGGCCGAGGAAGCCCACGACCGGCTGACCGATCTCGTCCTGCGCGGCGGCGACGTCACCGACGTGGCCACCGCCATCGGTACCGTCCTGCAGGGCGGCACCCTCATCCACGACGCCGAGGGGGCCGAACTGGCCAGGGCGGGCACCGATTCCGGGCCCCCGTCCGCGCGGGCCGTCGCCGCCTCCCGCTCCGGCGGACGCGCCGTCTCCGTCCGCGGCACCTGGGTGTGCGCGGTCCTGGCCGGGCACGAACTGCTCGGCAGCATCGCCCTGACCGGCCGCGCCGACCTCGACGACGCCGACCGCCGCCTCTTCGAGCGCGCCAGCCTCGTCACCGCCCTGCTGCTGCTCCTGCGCCGGTCGGTCGCCGCGACCGAGGACCGGGTACGCGGCGAGCTGCTGGGAGACCTCCTCACCCGGGCCGCCGACCCGGCCGGGCTGTCGGCGAGGGCCCGCCGGCTCGGAGTGAACCTGGGCCGGCCGCACGCGGTGTTCGTCCTGCACACCGGGGCCGCGCCCCGGGCCCGCCTGCTGGCCGCCGCCGCCCGTATCGCCCAGGCCCGCAGGGGCCTGGCCGGGCTGCACCACGAGGATGTCGTCCTGGTCTGCCCCGCCGAAGCCCCCGGCAGCGAAGCCGACGACATCGATGCCGCCGACACCGATGCCGCCGACGCCCCCGGCGCCGATGCCGCCGGCCTCGCCGCCGAGCTGCGCCAGGCCCTCGCCGTTCCCGTCACCGTCGGAGCCGCCGGCCCGGTCACCGGTCCCGCGGAGTTCGCCGACGCCTACGCCGAGGCCCGCCGCTGCCGGACCGCACTGTGTGCCCTGGGCCGCGAGGGCACCGGCGCCGCCCTCCACGACCTGGGCTTCCTCGGCGTGCTGCTCGGCGACCAGACGGACCTGGGCGGATACGTACGCCAGACCCTCGGCCCGGTGCTCGCGTACGACGCGAAGCGCGGCACCGACCTCACCCACACCCTCCGGACCTACTTCGACACGGGCACGAGCCGGTCCCGCGCCGCGGAGGCCCTCCACGTACACGTCAACACCGTGGTGCAGCGCCTGGACCGCATAGGCAGCCTGCTCGGCCATGACTGGCAGCGCCCCGAGCGGGCGCTGGAGCTCCAACTCGCACTGCGCATCCACCGGGTGAACCGCCACGACCATCCCGGCCCGGGGGACTTCGCGGCGTAACCGGCGGGAACCCGCTTCGGATGGCAGGGTGGACGGCATGTGCGGCCGTTACGCTTCCACCCGCAGTCCCGAGGACCTGTCCGGCCTCTTCGAGGCCAGGCTCCCGGACCCGGGGCACCTGCTGGAGCCGAGCTGGAACGTCGCTCCCACCGATGCGGTGTGGGCGGTGCTGGAGCGCGCCGACCGGGAGAGCGGGGTGCTGGAGCGGCAACTGCGCCCCCTGCGGTGGGGCCTCGTGCCCTCGTGGTCGAAGAGCCTGTCCGGCGGCGCGAAGATGATCAACGCGCGGGTGGAGACGGTGCACGAGAAGCCGGCGTACCGGCGCGCGTTCGCCAAGCGCCGGTGCCTGCTGCCCGCCGACGGGTTCTACGAGTGGCAGCCCGTCCCCGCCTCCGGCTCGGTGAAGGCCTACAAGCAGCCGTACTTCATCCGCCCCGAGGACGGCGAGGTGATGGCGATGGCCGGGCTCTACGAGTTCTGGCGAGACCCCGCCGTCGCCGCCGACGACGATCCGGCGGCGTGGTGGGCGACCTGCACCGTCATCACCACCGAGGCCACCGACGCGGCCGGCCGCGTCCACCCCCGGATGCCGCTGGCCCTCGCCCCCGCGGACTACGAGGCCTGGCTCGACCCGGCCCACCAGGATCCGGAGGAGCTGCGCGGGCTGCTCGCCGCTCCCGCGGGCGGCCGCCTGGACGTCCGCGCCGTGTCGACCGCGGTCAACAACGTGCGCAACAACGGTCCCGAGCTCCTCGACGAGCCCTCCGCCCCGGGGCGCTGAGCCGCACCCGGAGACGGGACCGGCCGTGATCACCCCGCACCGCTCACCGGTGACCGCTGCCCGGTGAAGTAAAGAAGTATTGACACCATGTCCTGATTCCTTGACACTGCCGATGTCTGGTTTTCTTTACATGGGGAGTCGCATTGGCTGTCGAGGAGAAACGCGCGTGGATCATGATCGTGGTCACGGTCGTGTCGTACGCGGCGTACCTGGCCGTCGTCCTCGGACGGTCCGGGAGCGGGCCGCTGGCTCAGCAGCCGTACGCGGCCGCGCTGCTGTGGACGGTCGGTGCGGCGATCGCCGCCTCGATCGCCCTCCACATCGCCGTGTCGCTGCGCACTCCCGAGGAGGGCAGGATCAGGGACCAGCGCGACCGGGAGATCCACCGGTTCGGTGACCACATCGGACAGTCGTTCGTCGTGATCGGCGCCGTGAGCGGGCTGCTCCTGGCGATGGCCGAAGCGGACCAGTTCTGGATCGCCAACGCGATCTACCTGGGGTTCGTCCTGTCGGCGCTGCTCGCCTCCACGGCGAAGATCGTCTCCTACCGGCTGGGCTTCCACCCGTGGTGAGGCCCCCCACCCGGGTCACCAACACGATCCGGGCCCTGCGCTTCGCCAACGGCGAGATGACCCAGGCCGAGCTCGCCCGCCGGATCGGCGTGACCCGGCAGACCGTCATCGCCATCGAGCAGGGGCGCTACTCGCCCTCGCTGGAGAAGGCGTTCGAGATCGCCGGCGTGTTCCAGGTACCGCTCGACAGCGTGTTCCAGTACACCCCCACCGAGGGAGACCCATCATGAAGGCCATCGTCCAGGACACGTACGGACCGCCCGAGGTCCTGCGTCTCGAAGAAGTGGAGCGGCCGGCGCCCGGCCGGGGCGAGGTCCTCGTACGGGTGCACGCGGCCGGCATCGACCAGGGCGTCTGGCACCTCATGGCGGGCATGCCCTACGCGGTCCGCGCCGTGTCCGGCCTGCGTACACCCAGGACGCGCGTCCGCGGTATGGACGTCGCGGGGGTGGTGGAAGCCGTCGGTCAGGACGTCACACGCTTCCGGCCGGGCGACGAGGTGTACGGCAACTGCCACGGGTCGTTCGCCGAGTACGCCCGCGCCAAGGAGGGCACGCTCGCGCCCAAGCCGCGCAGCCTCAGCTTCGAACAGGCCGCGGCCGTGCCCGTCTCCGGGTGCACCGCACTGGGCGCCGTACGGGACAGCGGACAGGTCCGGGCCGGTCAGAGCGTCCTGGTCCTCGGCGCCTCGGGCGGCGTGGGCAGCTTCGCCGTACAGGTGGCCAAGGCCTACGGCGCCCATGTCACCGGAGTGTGCAGCACCGCCAAGACCGACCTGGTCCGCGCCCTCGGCGCAGACGAGGTCCTCGACTACACCCAGGAGGACCCCGTCGACGGCAGCCGCCGCTACGACGTCATCCTGGACATCGCGGGCAACCGCCCCCTCGCCCGGCTGCGCCGAGCCCTCACCGCCCGCGGAACCCTCGCCATCGTGGGCGGGGAAGGCGGCGGCAACTGGATCGGCGGCAATCAGCGCCAGCTCGGCGCGATGCTGCTGTCGCCCTTCGTCGGCCACCGGCTCCGCGCGCACGGCACCCTGGTGCGCCACCGCGACCTCGAAGCCCTCACGGAGCTCATCGAGGCCGGCTCGGTGACGCCCGCCGTCGACCGGACCTACCCACTGGCCGAGGTGCCCGACGCCATCCACTACCTGCGCGAGGGCCGCGTACGGGGCAAGATCGCCATCCGGCTATGAGGCGCCGAACCTGATACGGGCGGCGACCGGCAGGTGATCGCTACCGGTGGCGGGCAGGGTCCAGAGCTCGGAAGCGGTGGCCGAGCGGGTCAGGATCTGGTCGATCCGGGTGACCGGGAAGGCAGTGGGCCAGCTGAAGGCGAGCCCCCGCCGTGGCGCGCTCAAGCGGGAGGTGAGCGGGGCGAGTCCCCGGTCGTCCACCGTGCTGTTGAGGTCACCCAGCAGGATCACCCGCTCCAGCCCCTCCGCGGCTACGGCCGCGCCCAGCAGGCGCGCGCTCTCGTCCCGCGGGCCGGAGCCGAAACCGCTCGGCCGGATGCGGACCGAGGGCAGGTGCGCCACGTACACCGCGATCTCACCCCCGGGCACACGCACTCCGCACCGCAGGCCACGGCTCCAGCCCTCCCCGATGCCCGCCGGTCTGATGTCCAGCCGGCGGGCGTCCGTCAGAGGGTGCTTCGACCAGAGCCCGACCGTGCCCTCGACCGCGTGGTACGGGTACTCGGGCGCCAGCGCCGTCTCGTAGGCCGGCAGCGCGGCAGGCGTCAGCTCCTCCAGGGCGATGAGATCCGGGGCGGACCGGGCCAGGGCGCGCGCGGTGCCCGCGGGGTCGGGGTTCTCGTCGCTCACGTTGTGCTGGACGGCCGTGATCTCGTGTGCGCCGCCGTCCGCGGGGAGGAGCAGGCCTCCGAAGAGGCCCGCCCAGGCGGCCGCGGGCAGCAGCACGGCCACCAGCGCGGTGACCGAGCGGCGTACCAGAGCCGATACGAGCAGGACCGGGACCGCGAGGCCCAGCCAGGGCAGGAACGCTTCCAGCAGACTGCCCAGGCGCCCCACGGCATTGGGGACGGCGGAGTGGAACACGAGCAGGACGGCGGTCAGGAGGGCGAGCGCCGCGAGGACGCGCCCGCGCGTCCAGGACGTACGGCCCCGCGCGTCGGTGCCCCAGGACCACCGGGCGATGCGCCGCGCACCGCTCCTCTCCACGCCCACCACCGGAGCCCCACCCGTCTGTCCGCCTCGTCGCATCCCCTACGACGCGTGATCCGGCGGTCGGGTTCCCGCCGGAGCGTGTGTGGAAGAGTGACCGACCGGGGCTGCGGCCGCGCAGGGCGGTCCGAGGCGTGAGGACGGGAGGCCCGTATGGGTGCGGAACGAATCGCGGTCGTGACGAGCAGGAACGGCGCCGACGAGGACGCGGATCTCCCACTGGTCCTGGCGGCGCTGCGCGCCGCGGGCCTGTCGGCGGAGGCGGTGGCCTGGGACGCGGACCGGCCGGGATGGGACGGGTTCGACCTGGCGGTCATCCGGTCCACCTGGGACTACGCGGACCGGCTGCAGGAGTTCCTGGCATGGGCCGACGCGACGGCCCGGGTCACCCGGCTGTGGAACCCGGCGCCGCTCGTGCGCTGGAACAGCGACAAGCGCTATCTGCTGGAGCTCGCCGGGCGCGGGGTCCCCGTCGTACCGACCCGGTTCGTGGAACCGGGCGGGGGCTACGCCGCGGAGGACTTCGACGGCCCGCACGGGGTGGTGGTCAAGCCGGCCGTCTCCTCGGGCGCACGGGACACCGCGCGCTACGAGCCCGGCCGCCGGGCGGACGCCGAACGCCACGCGCGGATGCTGACGGACCAGGGCCGCACCGCGATGGTCCAGCCGTACCTGCCGCTCGTGGCGGAGGGGGAGCGGGCCCTGGTCTTCTTCGGCGGCGCCTTCAGCCACGCGATCCGCAAGCAGCCCGTGCTGACGGAGGCGGGGCTGATCGACAACTTCCGGGTGCCGCACCCCGGGGCCGCCCCCTACCGGCCTTCCGAGGCGGAGCTCCGTACGGCGCGGGCGGCGCTCGCGGCGGTTCCCACCCCGGGCGACCTGCTGTTCGCCCGGGTGGACCTGGCCTTGGACGAGGCCCGGGAACCGGTGCTCATGGAGCTGGAACTCATCGAGCCGAATCTGTTCCTCAGCCTCAACCCGCAGGGGCTGGAGCGCCTCGCCGGGGCGGTCACGGCCGCCCTGGCGACCGGCCGGGCGACGGCTTAGCCGAGCCGCTGCAGCCGTACGCGCCGGCGGCGGCGCAGGACGAGGCCCACGGCCGCACCGGCGACGGCGGTCACCGCCACGCCCGCCGTCGTCCACCAGAGCGCGTACCCTTCGGTGCCGGCGGCCGCTTCCGGTGTCTGCGCCAAGGACGCGGCCGGGGCCGACGCGGGGGAGGCCTGCGACGAGGCCGCGGCGGACGGAGTGACGGGAGCCGGTGCGACGGCTGTCGCGGTGCCCGGCGCCGGGTCCACCACGGGTACGCCCACCTCGAGTTCGCCGTGTCCCAGGGCCGGGAAGCCCACGTCGACGCTGACCTTCCACGAACCCGGCGGCAGGGCTTCGGCCGTGGTCCAGCCGGCCGGCGCTGCGGCGGGGTCGCGCACCAGGCGCCAGGGCCCCATGGTGCGGGAGCCGTCACCACTGACCGCGTTCACGGTGGCGGCGACTGCCTCGTCGACGGCGTCCCCGTCGTTCTCCCAGGTGACGTCGGCGGTGACATGGCCCTCCCGCTGCCCGGTGACCACCACCTTCACGGTGTCGCCGTGGGCGTGGGCCGCGGCGGGGAGCAGGAACATGAGGCCGAGTGCGGCCAGGGCGGCCGAGAAAACGATTCGTATGCGCATCGTCGGGGTGCTCCGGTCGAGATGAGGGGTACCGGCGGACGGCCGCTCGGGGCGGCCGTCCGCCGGGGTGGGTTCACGCCGTCAGGGCGTCAGGGTGCTGCTGCGCCGTGGCGGTGATCAGCCGGACTTCTGGAGGGTCCAGGCCTGCGCCGCGCGGCCGTCCGCACGCTGGAGGTCGAGCAGCCAGTTCCCGTAGTAGGGACGGTTGCTGACGGTGAGGGCGAAGCCGCCGCTCGGGTCCGTCACGGCCACCGTGCCACCGCGCGAGGTCAGCTTCCAGGCCTGCGCGGCGTTGCCGTTGCCGCAGGGCTGCTGGGCGACCCACATGCCCGCGGCGGGGGTGCCGCCCGGCTGGAGGCACTTGCCGGAGGCGGCGGAGCGGATGCGCACCTGGCCGTTGCCCGCGTCGTCGAAGTACCACTGCTGCTGGGCGTAGCCGTTGGTGCGGCCACCGACGAGGACCGTGCCGTCGGCGGTGCGGCCGCCCCACACCTCGGCGGCCATGCCGGTGCTGCCGTTGCCGAGCACGTAGCGGGCGCCCGGGGTGGTCGCGCCGCCGCCGGCTCCCGTCGTACGGAAGGACGCGGCCTTGCCGGGTCCGCTGTCACGGCCGGAGCCGTCGCGGACCGAGACGGTGACCTTGTACGCGGTGTTGGGCTGGAGGTTGTAGATGCGGAGCACCTGGGACTGGACCCACGTCAGGTGCTTGCCGTTCAGTTGCACCGCGTACCAGGTGGCGCCGTCGACCTTCGGCCAGCTCACGACGACGGAGGTGGACTGGATCTGTCCCGCCGTCGCGGCCGGTCCGCCGGTGGGCGTCTTGGTCGGCGTCGGCGTGGGCTTCTTGGTGGGCGTCGGGTTCGGGTTCGGACCCGGGTCCGTGCCGCCACCGCCCTTGGTCTTCATCAGGAACTGGTTGTCGGCGATGTTCCAGTGCGTGGCCAGGTAGCTGCCGGCCTTGGGACTGGTGTGGAAGTAGTCGTCGTGGTTGCAGTCCAGGATGTTCTCGGACGCCTGGTTGGTGCAGATGTTGCGCATCTGCGGGTAGTACGGGGTGTCCGAGTAGCACATGACGTCGTACTCGTCGGTGCAGTGCGCGCCGCGGCTGGTGTTCGGGGCGCTGTTGTTGACCGCGCCCAGGTTGTGGCCGAGTTCGTGCGCGGCGGTGTGGCCGCCCCAGCAGCCGGAGTCCGTACGCCCGTAGGAGGGGCCGAAGTTGCTCTGGTTGGCCTGGCCGGGCCGCTCGTCGCCCGCGAAGGTGCCGATGCCGCAGTAGATCTGGGTGTCGGCGAAGATCATGTACTTGCGGTCGCGACGGTCGAGGCCCTTGCCGGCGAGCGCGTTGTTGGTCGCGCTGAACTCGGCCAGAGCCGAGGCCGGGAGCTCGATGTTGAGCACGGTGGGGGTGCAGTCGCCGGCCGTCACATAGCGGATGTGACGTACCCCGCCGGTCTCCTTGGCGCTCGCCGAATAGATGAGGTCGGCGTCGGCCGCCCACTTGCGGAACGAGGCGACGTACTCGGAGAAGCGGTCCTTGCCGGGGGCGTGGACGTAGACGACCTGCACGCGGTTTCCGGTGCTGCCGTCGCCGTCGCACTGCACCGTCTGGCCCGCGGGGCCGGCGGCGACGTTCTGGTTGTCGGCCGCGGCCGCGGCCGCCGGTGCGGGGGCGGAGGCCTTGGCCGTCGAGGCGTCGGCCGCGGGCGCGTCCTGAGGACGCCCGCCGCCTTCCTTGCTGGCCGGGTCATCGGCCGCGGGGCGGCTCGGATCGGCCGCCGGGGCCGTTTCCTTGACGGCGGGCTCGATGTCCTTCGTGATGTCGACGCCCTTGGGCGGGGCGTCGGGGCCGTGGGTGCACAGGCCGGTGTCGGTGCGGTAGACACCCACGCACCGGTCGCCCTTGGGCGCGGCCTCGAGACCGTCGTAGATCATGCCGCGCGCGGTCTCGTTGGAGGGCGCGGCCGCGATGGGCTCCGGCTCCTGATCGCGTGCGGGTGCGGCGGCAGGTGCCTCGGCGGCGGCCTGCACGGGCGCCGCCGCCTGGGCGCCGTCGCCGATTCCGGAGTAGGCGATGCCTGCGGCTATGAGTCCCGCCGCCGCGGTGGCGGCGGTGACGAGTATCAACCGCCGGGGTTTGCGGCGGTGGTCGGCGGCGGCAACACGTCTGCGACGTCCTGTCATGGGCACCTCAAATCGTTGTCGGATGACTGGGTGCGCGGAAGCCTGCCAGACGAATGCGGAGGAAAATTCGGACAAACGGGTGCGTGCTTCGAGAAATCATTCCGTTACCTGTCGGCCTGATTTGACGAACACTCAACTTGCAATAGGCAAGGGCGAGTTACGCGCGTCGCACCTCAATGGTCCAGTCCTTTAGGGGCGGGTTGTTATCAAATCGAGATATGAAGTGGAGGCTTGTTGACGGGAATTCAGTCAGGAATTCACCTAATTACTACCTGCCGAATTCCCTCGGTCACGACCCGTGAGGTCCGGTGGCCCACAGGGGTGTTGGCGTGTAGCCGAAGCCTGTGCCGGGTAAAGGAGTACGCCCCGAGGGACGCCTGCCGAACCCGGCGGCCGGGTGCGGGTCCTGCGGTCGGCGGGCCGCTGCTGTGGCCCGCCGACGGGCCGTGGCCGCACTGCGACGTCCTGCACGCCCCGGGATTCAGCGCAGGGTCAGTGAGGTTTCGAAGGCGACACGGCTCAGCTTGTGCGGGTTGCGGACGTAGTAGATGCCCGTGATGAGGGCGTTCTCGAGGCGGACCGCCATGACGCCGTCGAACTCGCCGTCCAGGTGCAGGGCGAGCGCCGGGCTGCCGTTGACCACCGTGAGGGCGCTGGAGAGCGCGCCGCCGTTCTTGCCCTTGCTGCCGAGGATGAAGCGGGCCACCTTGCCGCCGCTGACGATCGGCCGCGGTGCCGCCTGCTTGATGCCGCCGCCGTCGCTCAGGAGGACGGCCTCGGGAGCGAGTACGTCCAGCAGGCCCTGAAGGTCCCCGGTTTCGAGGGCGCGCCGGAACGACTCCAGGACCGCCCTGGTCTGGCTCGCCGAGACCACCTCGCGGGGCCGGCGGGCGTCGACGTGTTGCCGGGCGCGGTGCGCGATCTGGCGAACCGCCGCCGGGCTCTTGTCGACGGCGGCCGCGATCTCCTCGTAGCCGACGTCGAAGACCTCGCGCAGCACGAACACGGCGCGCTCCGTCGGCGACAGCGTCTCGAGGACGAGCATCATCGCCATCGACACGCTCTCGGCGAGCTCGGCGTCCTCCGCCACGTCCGGCGCGGTGAGCAGCGGCTCGGGCAGCCAGGGGCCGACGTACGCCTCCTTGCGGCGGCTCATCGTGCGCAGCCGGTTGAGCGCCTGCCGGGTCGTGATCCGGACCAGGTACGCGCGCTGGTCGCGCACCCGCTCCGCGTCGACCTTCACCCAGCGCAGCCAGGTCTCCTGGAGGACGTCCTCCGCGTCGGCCGCCGAGCCGAGCATCTCGTAGGCGACGGTGAAGAGCAGGTTGCGGTAGGCGACGAAGGTCTCGGTCGCCGTGTTCGTGGCCTGGTCGCTCATGTGCCGGTCCCTGCTCTGTGCGAATCCACAGCAAGTCCTCCATCGCTTGGGGCCGTTCGGCCCGGTCCGCCCGGTCGGTCTTGATCGGGAGTGGGCACGTGTCCCGCCGCCCCGTCGCGGGGACGGTCAGGCCGTCTGATCAGCAGTGGCCGGCGTCTGGCCGCGCGCCGCCCGCAGCAGCTGCCCGCGCTGGTCCCCGCCCGAGATGCGCGGTGCGGGCCGTACGAGCCGGGCTTGCGCGCCTCGTCGGCCAGGTGCTTGACGACGCCGCTGAAACGGTTGGCCGCCAGGACGCCGGCGTATCCGCCACCGATGACGACCACATCAGTGTTCCGAGTCATGGTGCCACTCCTTCGCTCTCACGGTTCGTCCTCAAGACACCGCGTGCCCACGAGCTGTGACAGGGTGTGAGGCGCATCACTGCGCAGGGCGGGGGCGTTGCGTTGACCAGCGCCGCGTGCGCGGCCTCGGTGAACCGTGCGCCGCGCGAGGCGGCGAGGAAGGCGTCGACGACCGCGCGCAGGCGGGCCCGGTCGGGTCCGGAGAGGGCGCGCCGCGCCGTGGATGCGGGGGCGGGCGCGGCTCGGCCTGTCCCCCTACTTCCCGGCCTTGGCCGACGCCTTCTTGAGGCGGCGGTAGAGGCTGTTGCGATCGGTGTAGAGCGCCCGGCTGCCCGTAGGGATCAGGGTTCCGTTGATCGCCATGGTGGGGGTTCCCTTGACGGACGACGTGGTGAGCACCTCGTCGGCGGCTTCGACGAAGTCCCGGTACTTCGTGTCCAGCACGGCCGCGTCGAACTCCGGGCCGCGCAGGCCCGGAATCATGACGGCCAGTCCGAGCAACCGGTCCCTCGTGAAGCCCCCGGACTTCCGCACCGCGGCCTGCCGGCTGTACAGCAGCTCGTGGTACTCGGCGAACTTGCGCTGGTCCACGGCCGCGCGCAGGGCGTTCGCCGCGAACTTCGATCCCGGGCCGAGGAAGGATCCCAGGGTGAACTGCAGTTGCAGCGAGCCGTTGCGGGCCGCCCGCTTCAGGTACGGGGCGGTGCCCTCCGTCTCGAACTCGGCGCAGGCCGGGCAGCTCATGTCCTCGTACAGCCGGACGGCGAGCGGAGCGGCCGGGTCGCCGAGCACGATGGTGGTGCCGTCGGCGGCCATGGATTCCCGGGCCGGCGGCAGATCCGCACTCGCCGACACGTCGAGCGGATCGTCGCTCACCCCGTTCCTGCTGCGGCAGGCACCGACGGACGCCGACGCGGTGATGGCGGCAGCCGCGACCAGAAGGCCGCGTCTGGATCTGACCTGCATGAACGTCCTCTTCCCGTGATCAACAGGGAGACAGTACGCGGTCCCGGGACCCGACGCGCACCGGTATGTCCCGCCCGCCGGATCCCCGGTCGAACCGGCCGGAAACGAACCGTCGTTGAGCCGCGGGCTGAACGGCGCTCCCTCGCGCCGACGTGTCAGGGAGGGCGGCACGCGCCACCGGCCTCTCCGGCCCGTCTCTCCGGCGCGCCGCCCGAACCCGCACGCACCTCCCGCGAAAGGAACGAGGATGACCGCGACCGACACGATCCGGCTGCTGGCGGCGCTCGCCGTGATCTGCGCCGCGGCACACGGCTGCGGCTTCCTCTTCGGAGCCCTGCGCCAACCGCCGGTCATCGGCGAGGTCGTCGGCGGCACCCTGCTGGGGCCCCTCCCTCCTCGGCCTGGTCGCCCCCGAGGCCGGGCCGCCCTGTTCCCCGCCTCCGGGTCGGTGACCGTCGCCCTGGACGCGCTCTACCAACTGGGCCAGCTGCTGCTGATGTTCCTGGCCGGTGCGGAGCTGCGGATCCGGGCAGGCGGCCGGGAGCGGCGTACCGGGGCGATCGTCGCGACGGCCGGACTGGTGGCGCCCTTCGCGGTCGGCGCGGCCCTTGCGGCGCTGGTCCCGGGCGTGTTCGCGGGACCGGCCGGCTCCACGGCGACCACGGCCCTCGTCGTGGGACTCGCGATGGCGGTCGCGGCCATTCCGGTCATCTCCCGGATCATGATGGACCTGAAGATCATGGACACCGCCTTCGGCAGGATCGTCCTGATGGTCGCCGTGATCGAGGACGTCATCCTCTACGTCGTCCTGGCCGTGGTCCTCGGCCTCGCCGGCTCCGGCACCAGCCACTCGGCCGGGCTGTGGGCCGCGATCGGCACCACCGCGGTCCTTCCGACAGCCGCCTACTTCACCGGCGTCAGCCTCCTGTTCTTCGGGGCGAGCCTGACCTGGGGAGCCCACCTCTTCTCCCGCCTCGCCGCTCATCGCGCCAACATCGTCGCCCGGCAGAGCCCGGTGGCCTTCCGGCTGATCTTCCTGTGCGTGATGGTGCTGCTGTGCCTGGGCCTCGGCGTCAACGCGGTGTTCGGTGCGCTGATGGCAGGAATCTGCGCCGCCCACGGCGATCAGGCGGCCACCGAGGACGGGCCGGCCGTCTGGTCGGCCATCCGGCAGTTCTCGACGGCCTTCTTCATCCCCGTCTTCTTCGTCCTGGTCGGGATGCGCCTGGACCTGGTGCGCGCCTTCGACCCGCTGTTCTTCCTGTGGTTCCTGACGCTCGCCTGCGGCATCAAGACGGTCAGCATCTGGGCCGCGGCGCGCCTGGCCGGCGAAGACCAGCTCTTCTCCTCGTCGCTCGCCTTCGCCCTCAACGCCCGGGGCACGATCGGCATCGTCCTCGCCGGGGTGACCCGTCAGGCGGAGCTCATCAACGAGCGGTTCTTCGTGGTCCTCGTCCTCGTCTCCCTGGTGACCTGCCAGATCGCGGGCTTCCGGCTCTCGAGGGCCGCGGACCGCATCCGGACGGCGACCGTCAGCGGGCCCCCGCCGCGGCGGCGGTATCGACTGCGGCAGAAGTCGGCCCCCTGAACCCCCGTACGGGCGCCGCTTCGAGGAACTGGCGCAGGTCGATGACCTCGTAGCCGTCGGCCCGGGCGGCGTCGACGATCAGCGGGAGGGCTTCGGCGTCGAGGACGACACCGCCCGCGCGGCTGCCGACGTGCATCTGGATGATCGCCCCGGGGGCGAAGGCATCGACGGCCCGCCGGACGGCCCGGTCCACGCTCATGCCGCCCTCCGGGCCGAGGTAGCCATTGGTGTCCGCGCTGAACTCGATCGCCGCGTAGCCGAGGTCGTTGACATCGGCGATGGACTCCGGGGTGGTGGAGCTGTACGGGAACCGGAAGAACGGCAGCGGCTCGGTCCCGGAGGCCGTCCGGATGGCCGCGTGAGCGTCGCGTACCTCGTCCGCCCGCTCCGCCGTACTCAGGTCGTCGAAGTAGGGGTGGCTGTACGAGTGGTTGCCGAGGCCGTGCCCCGCGTCCGCCATGGCGCGCACCGCCGCCGGCTCGGCTTCGGCGAACTCACCGGTCAGGAAGAAGGTGGCGGGCAGCTTGCGCCGCCGCAGTTCGGCCAGCACCGTGGCCACCCCGGCATCGTCCCAGGCGGCGTTGAAGGTCAGGGCCAGGGCCTTGCGGGACGTGGGCAGCCGGCGGATCTCATCGCCGAGCAGCGAGGCCGGCGGACGGGGACCGGTGGGGCGGTCGGCGTGGGCGGGCCGGTCGGCGTGGGCGGGCCGGTCGGCGTGGGCGGGCCGGGCGGTACGCCGCGGCGCGGCGGCAGCGCCGGAACAGGGCGCCAGCCCCGTGAACCCGGCGGACAGCACGCCGGCCAGGGCCGCCAGAGCGGAGCGTCGTCCCACATCCACCACGGTCACTCCCCACGGTCACTGTCTTCGGCCCGGGCCTGCCACATGCCTGCTGCACGCCTGCCACCGACTATGCGACGGCACGAGCCACAGCCCCCGCAGCCCGTGCCGCGGCACCCGGGTGATCCCCATCTCCCGCAAGCGCGGACCTCAGGACGGGCGCTGCCGCAGGTGCGTCGTGAGGTGGTGCTGCAGGGGCTGTCCCACCGCGGCCATGTCGTGAACGACCGTCATCTCGCCGTTCCCGACCGTGTAGCGGCGCCGCGTGCCGGTGACCTCCTTGGCCAGCGGAGTCAGCGCCACGTCCTTGGTCTCGATCTCGATCTCCGTACCGGACACCCGCCCGACGTACGTCTCGACGATGCCGGTGGGATGGGCGAGCACGACCTCCAGAGCGGCGTCGGGAGTCACCCGCCACCACCCGGCCTCACGCCCGGCCGGCCGTACCGGGGTCCCGGACGGGTCGATCAGCCACGCGCGTGCCTCGTAGCGGAGGAAGGGGCGGCCGTCGTGGCTGAAGGTGATCTCCTGCTCGTAGCGGAAGTCCTTCTCGAGCGTCGGGTACTCGCCCTGCCCCCGGCCGTGCCAGCGTCCGAGCAGCGGCAGAACGGGCCGCAGCAGAGGGTGCGGATCGGGGCCCTCGCCGAGGACGTGGCTGTCAGGGTAGGGATTTTCCTGCACCGACTCGAACATGTTCACCTTGCCTGTCTGCGTGGCCCCCCGACGGCCGCAGCTTAACGGCCGGGCGAGCCCGCCCCGCCCCCGGCGAAGGGGGCGGGGCGGGCAGTGCGCCTCGCGGTCACCGGGCCGGCAGGGCCCCCGCGACCGACGCCGGAACCGGCGCGAGACCGGCCGGCCGGGTGGTGAACGTGCCCCGGCCCTGCGTCCGGCCGCGCAGCCGGGACGCGTAGCCGAAGAGCTCGGCCAGCGGCACGGCCGCCGTGATCACCGCGCTCCCGGCCTCGGCGGTGGACCCGCAGACCCGCCCGCGGCGGGCCGCGAGGTCACCCAGCACGCCTCCGACACCGTCCTCCGGGACCGTCACCGTGACCTCGACGAGCGGCTCCAGGAGCTCCATCGTGCTCAGGCGCAGGGCCTCGCGCAGCCCGAACCGGCCCGCCGCGCGGAACGCCATCTCCGAGGAGTCCTTGGAGTGGGTCGCCCCGTCGGTGAGCGTCACCCGCAGCCCCGTCACCGGGAACCCGCCGAGCGGACCCTCCGCCAGCGCGTCCCGGCAGCCGGCCTCCACGGCGCGCGCGTACTCCTGCGGTACGCGCCCGCCGACGACCGTCGACCGGAACTCGAAGCACGGCTCCTCCAGCGGCTCGACGTCGAGGACGACGTGCGCGAACTGGCCCGCACCACCGTCCTGTTTGACGTGCCGGTGGACCAGGCCGCTCACCCCGCGCACGACGGTCTCCCGGTAGGAGACCTGCGGTCGGCCGACGACGACCTCCACCCCGTGACCGCTGCGGATCTTCTCCACCGCGACCTCCAGATGCAGTTCGCCCATCCCCGACAGCACGGTCTGGCCGCTCTCCGCGTCGGACCGCACCACCAGGGAGGGGTCCTCCTCGGCGAGCCGCGCCAGTGCCGCCGAGAGCCGGCCCGTGTCGCTGTTGCGCCGGGCCTCGACCGCGACCGACACCACGGGCTCGGCCACCGACGGCGGCTCGAGGACCAGCGGTGCGCCCGGCGCGCACAGGGTCGTGCCCGCCCGGGCGGCCTTCAGCCCGATCACCGCCACGATGTCACCGGCCACCGCCTCCTCCCGTTCCTCGTGCCGGTCGGCCTGGACCCGCAGGATCCGGCCGACCCGCTCCGTACGGCCCGTGGCCGCGTCCAGTACGGTCGCGCCCTTGCGCAGCGTGCCCGCGTAGACCCGCAGGTAGGTGAGCCGACCGGTCGCCGTCGCCGTCACCTTGAAGGCGAGGGCCGTGAACGGCGCCGCCGGGTCGGGGGCGCGCTCCTGCTCCACGCCGTCCGCCGCCAGCCCCCGTACCGGAGGCATGTCGGAGGGCGACGGCAGGTACGCGAGCACCGCGTCCAGCAGCGGCTCGATCCCGCGGTTGCGGTACGCCGAGCCGCACAGCACCACCACGCCGTCCCCGCACAGCGTCAGCTCCCGCAGGGCGCGCACCAGGGTGCGCTCCGTGAGGGCCGAAGCCGAGCAGAACTCCTCCAGGGCATCGGCGTGCAGCTCCGCCACCGTCTCCTCCAGGAGCCGGCGCCGCCGGGCCGCCTCCTCCCGGAGCGGCTCGGGGACCGGTCCCACCTGGTAGGTGTCGGAGCCGGGCCGCCAGGTCAGCGAGCGCATCCCCAGCAGGTCGACGACGCCGGAGAACGAGTCCTCCGCTCCGATGGGCAGCTGTACCACCAGCGGAACCACGCCCAGCCGTCCACGGATCGACGCCACCGCCGTGTCGAGGTCGGCGCCCGCCCGGTCCAGCTTGTTGACGAACGCGATCCGCGGCACACCGTGCCGGTCGGCCTGCCGCCAGACCGTCTCGCTCTGCGGTTCGACTCCGGCGACGGCGTCGAACACCGCGACCGCCCCGTCCAGCACCCTCAGGGAACGCTCGACCTCGTCGGAGAAGTCGACGTGACCCGGGGTGTCGATCAGGTTGACGCGGTGACCGCCCCAGGCACAGCTCACGGCCGCGGCGAAGATGGTGATGCCGCGATCGCGTTCCTGGGCGTCGAAGTCGGTGACGGTCGTGCCGTGATGGACCTCGCCCCGCTTGTGGATGGCACCGGTCGCGAACAGGATGCGTTCGGTGATGGTGGTCTTGCCGGCGTCCACGTGGGCGAGGATGCCCAGGTTGCGGACGGTGGCGGGGGAAGCGGTGGTGAGGGGGTGCCTGTTGGCGCGCATGGCCCGAGGCCTTTCGAGTGTGCAGAGGAAGAGGGCAGCGCGATTCCCTGACCCGGGACGCCGGCCCCGGCTCCCGGGCAGCCGCAAAGCCGCCGTCCGGTCCGGAACAGGTCCGGAACAGGTCCGGGCAGGAGGACGCAAGGGCGTACGGGGGAGCGGGAGCAGGAGGGAACGGAACCCTAGAAGTGGGTTACGGGCATACGGTGACGGCCGCGCAGCCGGCACCGCGCGCTGCGAGACACCGGGATCACGTCGTACCGGGACGGGGGAGCGAAGGCGGCAGTGCGGTACGTGCACATGGCGCGGCTCCCCTTCTCTATCACTCGGCATGAGGCGCGCGGTGCCCCTGTCGGCAGCACGCACGGCGAGTCTAGTGATCAGGCCTTCCCGGGGCACCGGGTTTTCCGGGCCTTGCACCGGGGCGGGTTGACGCCGCGTCACCGGCAACCGGGGCGGCCCCGGCGGCGTCCCACCTCACGGGGGTGGTGTGCGTGCCGGGAGGAGAGCGGCGGCGGATGCGGTGGTTCACCGTGGCCATGCCGGTGGTGGCCGCGGCGGCCGTGTACGGCTGGACCCACTGGTACCTGGCGGGCCCGGCGTCGCCACCGATCGCGGTCGCGGTGACGGGCGGGGCCGTCCTGATCGCCGCCGCGTGCGTGGCGTACTTCGTGCGCGTCGACGGCGGCGGGGGCTTCTTCGGGGTGCTCTTCCTGGCCGTGGGGCTGCTGCTCACCGTGGCGGCCGCGGATCAGGCGACGGCCCGCGCGGAGGTCGCCACCTGTGTCGTGGGCGCGGTCCACACCAAGGTGCAGGCTTCGGCCGGTGAGGGCGGCCCGCCCGAGAAGTCCGTGTACCGCCTCGAACTGCACTGCCCGGACGGCTACCCTGCCGAGCTCAAGGACGACCGCCCCCTCGCGGCGGCGGGGGAGGAGATCGAGGTGGCCTACGATCCGCAGCGCCGGGTCTCCCCGGCACCGGCGGGCGAGACCTCGCCCTGGCGGGCCGGCCTCTGCGCGCTGATCCTCCTCGCCGCCGCGACCGGGCTCGCCCGGCGCAGCGCCCTGCGGCCGGACGTCACGGCCGGGGCCTCGTAGGCAGCCGCAGCACCAGCCGGGCGCCCTCGCCGCCGTCCCCGCCGCCCTCGGCCGTCAGTGTGCCGCCGTGGTGGGTGCTCAGGTCGCGGGCGATGGCCAGGCCCAGGCCGGCTCCGCCGTGGTCGCGGCTGCGCGAGTCGTCGAGGCGGGTGAAGCGTTCGAAGACCCGCTCCCGGTCCGCCGCCGGGATGCCCGGGCCGTCGTCGACGACCTCCAGGACGGCGGTGCCCGGCCGGCGGCCCTTCGTGGTGCGCAGGGTGACGTCCACGCGCCCGTCGGCGTAGCGCTGGGCGTTGTCGACGAGGTTGGTGACGACCCGGCCGAGCCACAGCGCGCCGGCGGTGACCTCGACATCGGGTTCCAGCCACAGCCGTACGGGGACGGGGTCGCCCAGGCGGCTCTCCACCACCTCGCGCACCAGGGCGGTCAGGTCCAGCGGGGCGGTGACCACGGGCTGGGCCGCGTCGATGCGGGCGAGCAGCAGCAGATCGGCCGTGAGGTGCTGGAGCCGTTCGATGTCCTCCAGCGCCCCGCCGATCAGCTCGGGCCACAGGTCCGGGTCCTGGACGGCCAGGGCCACCTCCAGCTGGGTGCGCAGGACGGTGATGGGGCTGCGCAGTTCGTGGGAGGCGTCGGCGATGAACTGCCGCTGGCGGATACCGGAGGCCTCCAGCCGGTCCAGGGTGGCGTTCATGGTCGCGGCCAGCCGGGCGACCTCGTCGCGGGTGGCCGGCACCGGCACCCGGCGGTGCAGGTCGCGGTCGGAGATCTCGGCGACCTCCGCCCGGATCGCCTCCACCGGCCTGAGCGCATGGCCGGTGACGCGCCAGGTCACGAGGGCGACGGTGGCCAGCAGCAGGGGCATGCCGATGACGAGGGCGGCGGTGGTGGTGTCGTCCGCCGCGTCCGCGTCCCGCAGGGAGGCGCCGGCGTAGACGATGGCCATGCCGTCCGGGGTCTGCGTGACGACCTGGACGACCCGCTGCCGGTACTCACCGTCGACCGGGCGGACCCGCCACGTGTGGAAACGGGTCCCCGGGACGCCGGGGGCGGGCGGCGGGAAGGCGGGCACACCGGCCAGGTTCGGGCTGGCGAACAGGATGCGCCCGTCGGCGGCCACCACCTGGACGAAGTCGATGCCGCGGGCAGGTGGACGTACGCGGCCCAGCTTCCCGGTGGCGGCGAGCTGCGCCACGGTCTCGGCCTGCCGCCGGGCGTCGTTCTCCGCGTTGCGGAGCAGGTTCGCCTCCAGCAGCCCGAGCAGGGCGAACGAGGCCAGTGCCAGGGCCGCGGCCACCACCACGCTGGCGCCCACGGTGGCCCGCGCCCGTACGGTGGTCGGCCACATCCGGCGCAGCACCGGCCACCGCCGCAAGGCCGTGACCGAGGACGTACGCACGAGGGTGCCCACGCGCTCGCGCACGCCCGGACGCTCAGCCACCGTCGGCCGCCAGCCGGTACCCGGCTCCGCGTACGGTCTCCAGCGCGGCCCGGCCGAACGGGGCGTCGATCTTGCGGCGGACGGCGCTGACGTGGACCTCGACCACGTTCGGATCGCCGTCGAAGGCGCTGTCCCACACCTGTTCCAGGATGTCCCGCTTGGGCACCACCTCGCCGGATCGCCGGGCCAGGTACTCCAGGACCGCGAACTCCCGCGCGGTCAGCCGTATCTCCGTACCACTGCGGGAGCAGGAGTGCCGGGCGGGGTCGAGCTGCAGGTCGCCGAACCGCATCACCTGGGGCCGTCGGCGGCCCGTGCGGCGGCCGAGCGCGCGCAGCCGGGCGACCAGGACGAGATAGGAGAACGGCTTGGACAGGAAGTCGTCGGCGCCGGTGTCCAGTGCCTCCGCCTCGTCGTACTCGCCGTCCTTCGCCGTGAGCATCAGGATCCCCGACTCGTTGCCGGCCGCGCGCAGCTTCGCGCACACCCGGTAGCCGTTCAGCCCGGGCAGCATGATGTCGAGCACGATCAGGTCGTAGTCGTGCTCCGTGGCCATCCACAGGCCCTGGGGCCCGTCGTGGGCCACGTCCACCGTGAACCCCTCGGACTGCAGCCCACGCTGCAGGGCCACGGCGAGCCGCCGTTCGTCCTCCACCACCAGTACGCGCATGCCGGACAGGATCTCAGTAGTGCTCCGCTGCCGGCTGAAGAGGTCTTCAGGTGGCTTCAGCGGAGCTTCAGCATCCGCTGTACATGCTCTGGAACGAGCCGCGCACCACGCCCGGTTGTCCTGAGGAGTGCCCGTATGACTGATTCTGTCCCGCCGTCCGAGCAGGCCGTGACCGCCCCCGTGACCGCCCCCGAGGCCGGAACCCGTAAGTCCGCGGCCCTGGGCCGTCTCGTCCCCCGCGGCAAGAGCGCCCGCTGGGTGGCGGCGGGCGCGGTCGCCGTCGTGGTCGTCGGCGGGGTGACGGCGGTGGCGGTGGCCGAGCACCACGACCACCACGGGCGCGTCGACCGGGGCCCGCGCATCGCCTGGGCCGGACCCGGACCCGAGGGAGGCTCCCGGGGCGGCCCGCAGGACGCCGGACCGCGGGCCGAACGGGGACCGGCGGCACCCGGCCACCCGGACGGCCCGAAGGTGCACGAGGAGCCGGGCCGCCCCAAGGGCGTCAAGGAAGCCCCGGCGCCCGCACCCATCCCCTCGCTGGCCATCGGCGAGGCGGCCGAGAAGGCCGCCGCGGCCGTGCCGGGCGGCAAGGTGGAGGGCCTGCGCGCCGTCGCCCAGGAGGGGGGCGGCAGCGCCTGGCTGGCCGTGGTCATCGGCTCCGACGGCGTCCGGCACGCGGTCACCGTCTCCGGCACCGACGGCACGATCACCAGCAACACCACCAAGGACCGCTGAGCGCAGCGCTACGGAGTCATGGCCCGGCCCCCGATACCGGTGGCCGGGCCGAGCTGCCCCCGCCACCAGACCTCCATCTCGCCGCCGTTCATGCCCGCCCAGGGCGGGGTCCGCTCGACCTGAGCGCGGCCCAGCCGGCGGGCGAGGGCGACCAGCTCCCGTCCGGCGGCGCCGCGGGTCTCCTCGTAGCCGCGCAGCAGCTCCTCGAAGGACCCGCAGCGGCGCCAGCCGTCGGCGAGGGCGGTGGCGTCCTGCAGTGCCTTGGCGGCTCCGCTCGTGTTGTGCGGGCGTACGACGCTCGCCGCGTCCCCCGCGAGCACCAGCCGTCCGGCGGCGGCGCGCGGGGTCTCCATGTCGTAGATGGGCTGGACGAAGGTGTCCGCCGGGGCGGTCAGCGCGAGCGCCCGCCCCCAGTACGGCGGGAACTCGCGATCGAGCAACGCCGCCAGGTGCCCCGCCAGTTCGGGCGTGAGGCCGCCCGCCGGGAAGCTCGTCGGATCGTCGAGGCGCAGCCCGCCGTCCTGCGGCGGAGCGGCGTAGAGCACCCAGTTCACCCGCGGTCCGTCCGGCCCGGGGATGCGGTAGACGACGCAGGAACCGCCCGGGAAGCAGACCGTGGTGACCGCCTCCGGCGCCGAGTCCGCGACGCTGCCGAGGTCCGCGAGCCGGCCCGCGTCGACGTTGCCGCGCCAGCACACGTAACCGGCGTACTGCGGACGGGAGTCCGGGCAGAGCGCCGCGCGGACCACCGACCGGTACCCGTCGGCTCCGACGACCAGGTCGTACCGCTCCACCGAGCCGTTCGCGAGCCGTACTCCGGCGCCCGGCGTCCCGGTCCCGCTCTCCTCGACGCCCGTCACCGTTTCGCCCTGCCGGTAGACCACCGAGTCCGGAACCGACTCCCGAAGGCCCTGCCAGAGCAGGCCCCAGTGGTAGGAGTGGAAGGGGAACGGCTGCTCCCAGATCACCCGGCCACCCGTCCCGTGGGCGTCGTCCCGGACCACCCAGCGGCGCTGCCGCAGCGGGTGCGCCGCGATCCCTTCGGGCAGCGCACCGCTCGCGCCGAGCTCGACGGCCCGCTCGTCGTGGATGCACAGCCCGAGGCCCCGGTCCTGGAGCCGGCCGCGCGTGCGCTCCAGTACCACGACCTCGCCGGCGCCCGCCCGCGCCGCCGCCGTGGCGATGGCGCAGCCCGCAATGCTCCCGCCGACCACCGCGATCATTCCGCCCCGCATAACCGCCTCCTGCCGAAGTGCACCACGGACGAGACCCGCACAGGGCCGGTCACTCTACTCAGAACGCCGCGCCGTCGTCGGCGCGGTGGCCGGAACGCGCTGCGCGGTCGGCCACCCTGCGCACCATGCAGGCATCAGGCATCAGGCATCAGGCATCCGGCAACCGACAACCGACATCAGGCATCCGGTAGCGGGGAGCGCGCCGGGGCGCGCGCGGGCGGACCGGGGCGCACGGAGAAGCGGATGCACTTCCTCCAGAAGATTTCCGAGGGCCGGCTTGCACGATCGGGCTCGTTTTCCGATGGGGTGGTGATTGGGAGCGCCTGGTGCTCCACGGCTGCCGGTTCGGGGGCAGGCAAGCCGGCTACTCATGATCCACTTGGAAGGTTCCGCGCCGACGTGAATGTTGCCGAGACGGCCGCCCTCGCGCTGTTAGTCACCACTGCCCGTTTTCTCGTCATCGAGGTGTTCAGGGCGCCCATGCGCCTGCCGGGCGCCGGGGTACGGACGGGCACCGGCGGGCCATCCACCGGCCCCCGCCGTGCCGCTCCCCGCGCCCGCCACCATGAGGTCCCCGCCGCCCCGGTGCGCGGGGACGAACAGCTGTGGGGGAGCGTATGAGCGAAGGCGAATTCGATCCATCGGGAGACCGCGCGGTCTCCAACGAACTGGCCGGCGTCCTGCCGGTGGACTTCACCGCTTTCCACTCCCAGCAGCACCGCGCCTATCTGCGCTACGCCCACCTGCAGCTGGGCAACCGCAAGGACGCCGAGGAAGTCGTCGACGACGTGTTCACCTTCCTCCTGAAGGTGTGGCGCCAAGCCCTGAAGGAGGCGAGTCTCCACGGCTTCGCGTGGGCCGTGCTGCGCGAGCACGTCGAGCGGCGGCTGGCGGCCCTGGGCCGGCAGGTGGCGATGGTGGAGACGGCGTGGTTCGCCGCGCTGCGCCGCTCCTCCAGAGAGCGGCTGGAACTGCTGGAGTCGAAACTCGGGCTGTACGCGGCGATCGCGGGCCTGTCCGAGCGGCAGTACGACGTGGTGCTGCTGGCCTTCCTCCTGGGCAACGACTCCGACACGGTCGCCCGGATGATGGGCATCACCCCCGCCACGGTCCGCTCGCACATCCGCGGCGCCCGCCGAACACTGTCCCGCAAGCTCGGGGTGGACTGGATCCCCGGAGAGGAGAAGGACGAGTGAGCGACATGCCCCGCCACCGCGACATGCCGCTGTGCGAACTGGACGCGGCCCTGGAGGACGCGACGGTCCTCGCGGAGGAGTACGCCGGATACGACGAGGGCGCCGCCCGCCGCCGGATCGCCCGGCGGATCGTCGCCGACCGTGCCCGCTCGGCGACCGGCACCACCGGCCCTCCCGGGGCCGTGACCCCGCCGGCGCGCCGGGAGGCCACTTCCGCCACGGCCGACGACCTCGTCCTCGACGCCGCCTGCCACGTACGCGCCGCCCGCGGCCTGGACGACCTCACCTGGTGCCTCGTGGAGAGCCGGGCCTTCGCCGAACTGGCCCTCGACGCCGACTCCTGGCCCCACGGCGTGGACTCGGCGCTGCTGTTCGGCTGCCTGCTCCACCTGGCCGACCGGATGGAGGGCGCGCAGTTCTGGTTCCAGTACGCGGCCGGGGCGGGATCGCGGACCGCCGCCCGCTGCCTCTACCTGCTCCACCTCTCCCGGGCCGAGGTCGCGACCGCCCGTTACTGGAAGCACCAGGCCCTGACCCTGGCCCCGGAAGAGCACCTGCCGCCCCTGCCGCATCTCCCCGAAGACCTCGAAGAGACCCTCGGGGCCTCGGTCATCTGGACCTCCCCGCCCATCACCACCCAGGACCTAACCACCCTCACCACCGGTCCCGGACGGGCCGGTCGACCCCCGTGCCGGCTCCCCGTACGACTGAGCCAGGCACTCATGGCCCGCGCCCGAAAGGAGCACCCCGACCTGGGGGAGGTCTTCACCCCCGGCCCGCAGGTCGCCGTCGCCGTCGCACGCAACGCACGGCTGAACCCCCTGCACCTGACGGAGCAGGCGAACGCGTGGGCGCTCGACGCACTGAAACAACCGCACCTGACCCAGGCCGCCCGGAAGACCCCCGAAGGGCGCCCGGCCCCCGCCCCGCTGGAATCCGTACACCAGGCGCTGCGCGTCCTGGAAGTCATCAACCGCTATTCGGGCGGGGTGAACCTGACCCAGATCGCCCGCGAGACGTCCCTGCCGCAACTGGTCCTCGCCCGGGCCGTGGAGCAGCTGATCCGGGCCGACCTCGTCACCCCGATCGGACCGGACGCGTACGTCGCCGGCAACGCCCTCCTGCCGGCCGAGTCCGCGAACGGAGAAGGACGCGGGCACCTGCGCGAGACCCTCGCCTGGGTGCGGGACGCCGTCGGCGCCGCCGTCTACGTCGCCCGCTACACCGACGGCGAGGTCTCCATCACCCAGTACGCCGACGGCCCGGCCGCCCCCGTGGTCGAGGAGTGGGTCGACTTCCGCGTCGCCGCCCACGCCTCCGCGGTCGGCAAGGCGCTGCTGACCCAGCTCGACTACGACGACCGCACGGACCACCTGGCCCGCCACCGGCTGACCCGCTTCACCTCCCACACCCTCACCAGCCAGCAGGACCTCTTCCACCAGCTCGACAACCGCCCGCCCAACGCTCCGCTGCTCGACCTCCAGGAGTACGCGATCGGCACGGTGTGCGCGGCGGTCCCGATCACCGCGGGCCCGAACGCGGAATGCGTGGCCCTGTCCATCCCGGTCCCCGACCCCGGCCGGCTGAAGCAGGCCGCCCGGATCCTGCAGAGCGAGGCGGCCGCGGTCTTACTCGCCCTGATCGTCGCCGGCAGCACCCCGTCCACGGCACGCCGGCCGGAGGACACCATCCTGTCGCCCACGGCCTAGAAGAAGACACACCCCGGGCCGATCCGATCACCGCGGACGACGGGCCCGCCGCACCTGGGGTGCGGCGGGCCCGTCCGTCGTGTGACACCGGCGATCAGCCGTCCGGTCCCGCCCGCAGGATCTCCGGGCCGGCGGCCTCGCCGAGCAGATCGAGCAGGACCGCCGGGTACAGGCCCCACAGCGCGAAGCGCGAGGCGATGACGGCACGCAGCCAGTGTCCCGTCACCGTCACGCCCGGCAGGACCGGCAGGAGCACGGGCACCGCCTGGACGGCGAATCCGGACGTCACGGTCAACGCGAAGAGCAGGACGGGCACCAGGGCGAGCTCGCACAGGCACACCCGTCTCCCCGGTTGCCCGGCGGCCTGTTCCGCGAACCCCACCGCGGTCCCCAGCGTGTGGCGGCCAGGAACAAGGAGACGGTCGCTGCGGGCAGCAGGGTCACGGCGGCCGGGATGCACCGCAGCAGCCACAGGCGCACCCGGTGGACGGGGTCCGTCGGGGCAGGCCCCGAGGTCCAGCCGGTGCCGGAGGCACACGTACCAGCCGACCCCGGCGACCGAGCCCAGGAACAACCCGAACCCGTGGAGGGCCGCGGAGTCGTCGTACGGGTGTGTGGGGGTGACGGCCCCGACCAAGCCGGGAAGAGCCACATCAGCAGGCTCAGCACGGCCGCCTCGGTGCCTGCCCTGAGCCGGGCCGATGGCGGTGCTGCTCCCGGAAGAGGCGCCCGCCGCCCGCGTCACGGTGGTTGCGGTACGGCGAGAACGAGCCGACGAGGTGCTGGACCAGCCGCAGCTCCAGGGATTCGACGGTCGCGTCCTCGGCGACCACCTCGGAGGGAACGGCGCGGCCGTCGGTGTAGAGCAGCCTCGCCGCGCCCGCGAGCGTCGGGTCGGCGAGGACGGCGGCGGCCGGCAGGTCCGGTCGGGCGGCGACGGCCGCCAGGACCGGCGCCCATTCCTGGTCCTTGGTACGGGAACGCCCCGGCCCCGCCCCTGCTCCCGCTCTCAGAGCTCGGCGAGCAGGCCGGGCAGCTTGCGCATGTCGTGGAAGACGACCGTGTCGGGGCCCTCGAGCCGTGCGGCCGGGGTCAGTCCCCCCGCGTAGCCCAAGGCCCGCATACCGGCGGCGCGGGCCGCCTCGACACCGGGACGGCTGTCCTCGACCACCATGCAGGCCGCCGGGTCGACACCCATCCGCTGGGCCGCGTACAGGAACAGGTCCGGAGCCGGTTTGCCACGGCTGACCTCGGTGGCGCTGTAGATGCGGCCCTCGAAGTGCTCGTACAGGCCGGTGCGACCGAGGGTGTGGCGCATCTTCTCGTGCGAGCCGCTGGAGGCGACGCAGGTCGGCAGGGTGATCGCACCGAGTGCCTCGGGCAGTCCCTCGACGGCGGACAACCCGGTGTCCACCGCGTCGCGGTGGAGCTCTTCGAAGCGCACCCGCCAGAGGGCGGCGGTCTCCTCGCCGACCCGGGCCGCGATGTCCTCGTGGATGGAGGCGGTGGAGCGCCCGATGAACCGGTCCATCACCTCGGCCTCGGTGAGCGGCCAGCCCAGCTCCGCTCCCAGCGCGACCTGGAGGGGCAGCGCGATGCGTTCGGTGTCGACCAGCACCCCGTCGCAGTCGAATATCACGAGTTCAATCGGCTTGATCATTCCCGCAGCATAGAGCGGGGCCGAGGGCGGGCCGTCAGGGGGTGACGAGGGCGAAGTCCGGGTCGGGGGAGTCGAGATGGCGAAGAGTCCGGCGATGACCGCGGGTTGCCGTCGAGGGCCGCACCCTCGTGCCGTAGCAGGTCGTCGGGGTCACGGCGCCGAGCAGGAGTCCGTGCAGGACGAACCGGAAACGGTGACCACGAGGGTCTACTTCTCGGTAACTTGATGTCGTCCAGGAGGGCCGCCGAAAGGAGAGGGCGCGTGGCAGACCACGACCTGAGCGGGTTCGGGAAGAGCACGTTCACCCATGACGGCGCCACCCGCCGGATCCTGCGCCGGGGCACGGGCCCCGCGGTGATCGTGATGGCGGAGATACCCGGCATCACTCCCAAGGTCCTCGAGTTCGCCGAGCACGTCGCGGCGGCCGGCTGCACGGCCGTCCTCCCGGTGCTCTTCGGCGAGCCCGGCCGTGACCCGAATCCCGCCGCCGTCGGCCGGGCGGGCGCCGGCCGCTACCTGGCGTCGACGATGTGGCAGGTGTGCGTGAGCCGCGAGTTCACCCTGTTGGCCACCGGGCGGAGTTCGCGCGTCGTCGGCTGGCTGCGGGCCCTGGCCGCCGCGGAGCACGAGCGCTGCGGCGGCCCCGGGGTCGGCGCCGTCGGCATGTGCCTGACCGGCGGATTCGCCCTGGCCATGGCCACGGACGAGCGCCTCGTCGCCCCGGTGCTGTCCCAGCCGTCGCTCCCGCTGGCCTGCACCGCGAGCCGCGCGGGCGCCATCGACATCAGCCCGGAGGACCTCGCGGTCGTCCGCGGGCGCTGCGAGCGCGAGGGGCTCCAGGTCCTGGGGCTCCGCTTCCGGGGCGACCGGCTCGTACCCGGCGGCCGGTTCGCGTACCTCCGGCGCGAGCTCGGTGACGCGTTCGTCGCCGTCGAGCTGGACGACGGCGCGGCGAACCCGGAGGGCGCCCTCGCGCCGCACTCCGTCCTGACGGAACACCTCATCGACGAACCCGGACAGCCCACCCGGCAGGCGCTCGACACGGTCCTCGACCTGTTCCGGACCCGGCTGCTCGGGGAACGGCCCGCGCCCGTCGTATGACCTGATCGCGCGGCCGAAGTCGTGCGCTGCCGACCGGCCCGGCCCCGCCGGGCCCGCGTCTTCAGTTCCGTTCCCCGGTGATCACCGCGTCGACCTCGACCTCGACGAGCCAGTCCGGATCGATGAAGCGGGACACTTCCACGAAGGTGGTGGCGGGCCGGACGGAGGCGAACCGCTCGCCGTGCGCTCGGGCGGCCTCCTTCCACCGGGTCACATCGGTGAGCATGATGCGGGTCCGCACCACGTCCTCCACCGAAGCCCCGGCGTCCTGCAGGGCCCGCTCGGCGATGTCCAGACACCGTACGGTCTGGGCGTGCACGTCGCCGGGGCCGACGGTGGAGCCGTCGTCCCCGATGGGAGCCGTCCCGGCGACGGCGACGTACCGGCCCGCCCGCACCGCGCGGGAGAAGCCGATCTGCGGCTCCAGGGGTGATCCCGAACCGCCGGTCCGGCGTATGTCTGTCATCTCTTCATGCTGCCAGAGGGGCGACTGACGAGGCCTCATCCCCTCGGGCGCGTTGTGTGGACCCGCAGGACGCCGAGTGGCAATCTGGGTGATATCGCCACAATCACCCTATCCGCGACCCCCCGTACGCCGCGTGGCGCCTTCTGCTTCCCGGGATGCTCCAGTGGTTTGTATATGTCGGCGACCGACGTATGGTGGGGGGCCTGAAGATCCTTCCCGGTGGCAACGGCTTCCGCCGGGGATTCACGTTGCGATGGAGACGGAGCGCTCATGGCCACCAGGAAGAACCTCACCGCGAACCGGGAGTCCCTCGTCCACAAGGTCCGCTACGCCGCGAGCCGCCCGCACCGCATCGCCCCCTACCTGAAGCGGGCCGCCCGCGACCGGTGGCTGGCCTTCAAGCACCCCGACCACGTCAGCTACTACCGGGCCGTGATGGCCTCGGACACCCGCCGCAACCCCGAAGCCGCGGTCGGCAGCCAGACCCACGAACGCTGGCTGGCGCTCGGGCAGATGCAGTTCGACTACCTGCTCGGGCACGGTCTGACGCCCGGGGCGCGCATGCTGGACATCGGCTGCGGCAACCTCCGCGCCGGCTGGCGGTTCATCGACTACCTCGAAGCCGGCCACTACTACGGCATCGACATCTCGCCCGACATCCTCATCGCCGCGAAGCGGACCCTGACCGACCGGAAGCTGCAGGCCAAGGTCCCGCACCTGACCATCACCAGGAACCTGACGCTGGACTTCCTCCCCGACGGCTACTTCGACGTCGTCCACGCCCACAGCGTCTTCTCGCACTCGCCGATCGAGGTCATCGACGAGTGCTTCGCCCACGTGGGCCGCGTCCTGGCGCCCGGGGGCTACTTCGACTTCACCTTCGACCGCACCACCGGCACCGAACACCAGGTGCTGCGCGAGGACTTCTACTACCGCACCCAGACCCTCGTCGACCTCGCCGCCGGGCACGGGCTGGCCGCACGCTTCATGGAGGACTGGGAGGAGCTCGGCCACGGCCAGTCCAAGATCCGCATCAGTGCCGCCGGCGCCGACGCCGGTGCCGAGGTCTGACGCTCGGTTCAGGCGGGGTCCTCGGTTCAGGCGGGGTCTCGGATCGGGCATGGCTTCGGTTCAGGCGTGGCTTCGGTTCAGGCGTGGCCGGCCGTGTCCGGGCGCCTACGTTGCCACAGGCGCACGGCCAGGCCCGTGGCCGCGAGCAGGACCAGGCACGGCAGCGCGGTGTCCTCGCCCACCACCCCGGCGAAGTGGCCCAGGACGAGGAACGGGGCTGCGGCCAGGGTGAACCGGCCGAAGGTGCGGACGCCGAACAGGGCCTGGCGGCCCGCCAGGACCAGGGCGGCGGCCACGGTCACGCCGAACCGCCACAGCGTGATCATGCCGAACCCGCCCGCGTCGAGCAGGGCGAGGAGCACCACGGACAGCGGGGCCCAGACCAGCAGCGCCACGAGGCCCGTGGTGGTCCTGATCCGGCACGGCGGGCGCAGGTCCGGCGGGCAGAGCAACGGGAGGGCGGCGATGGCCAGCGGGGGCGCCAGGTAGGCCACGTGCTCCAGCGGCATCTCCAGGGCTCCCGGCAGCACCGAGACGACCAGGCAGACCGCAGTGCCCGCGGCTCCGGCGAACGCGCACCGCGCGCCGACGGCGAAACGCCCGCTCAGCGCCACCACGGCGCCGACGAGGGTCAGGAGATGGAAGCCGTTCATCGCGTACCCGAGCGGCGTCTCGAAGTCGGGGCGGCCGGTGACGTAGGCGCGGTTGAGGGTCGAGGCCAGCAGGAAGGCGGCATGCGCGCCCGTCGCGGCGAGCGCGAAGGGGGCCGCCGCCGCGAAGAGGCGGCCGCCGCGGTGCGCTGAACCCACCCCCAGGCGAAGCCGCAGCGCGTGCGCCACGATGTCCCCCGCCTCCCGCAGCCGGGTGAACGGGCCGGCGCCCTCGGTCGCCTCCCGGTAGGCCTCGGCTATCTCGTCGCCGAAGGCGCGGCGGAAACCGGCCGGGTACAGGCGCAGCAGCCGGAGGTTCACGCCGTGGCCGTCTCTCCGGAGACGCCCAGGCGGCGCGCGGCCTCGCGCGCGGTGGCGGCGATCCGCTGCGCCTCGGCGCCCAGGCTCTGCCGGCCGGCCGCCGTGAGGGTGTAGGTGCGGCGCAGCCGGCTGTCGACGATCTGCTCCTCGTGGACCTCGATCAGCCCCTGACCCAGCAGGCGCTCCAGGGCGCCGTACAGGGTGCCGGTGCGCATCTTGACGCGGCCGTCCGAGATCAGCTCCACCTCGCGCGCGATCGCGTACCCGTGGCGGGGCTCGTCCGCCAGGGCGGTCAGGAGGAGGAGGGTCGGTTCCTGCATCGCACGATCACTCATGCCTGCATGGTAGGTCACTCACCGGCATATGACGCCGGGGTGCGGGCCTGTCGTGGCGCAGGCCTCCCCGCCGCCACGACAGGGCCCCGCGCCGCACGGCGGTCGTCGGCGGTGTCAGCCGCGGAAGGCCTCCGGGCGGACCGGAGAGGCCTCGGTGAGGGCCTTGGTGACCGCGTCGACGCCTTCCCGGAGCCCGTAGACGGGGGTGTCGGGCTGCTGGCGCCAGGAGTCGTCGAGTCCGCCCGCGTCGACCGTGTCGAAGCCGAGTTCCTCGATGAGGGCGCGGACCGTCTTCTTCGCCGCCGCGTCGTCACCGGCGACGGGCAGCGCCACCCGGTCCGCCGCGCCCGCCGGGCGGTGCCGGTCGAGGATGTCCTGGGCGTACGTGCCGTTGAAGGCCTTGATGACGGGGTGTCCGAGGTGCCCCTCGGTCCAGCGGCTCTCGGTGAGGCCCTCGTCCTCGACACCGGCGATCCGGCCGTCGCGCTGGCGCGGGTAGTAGTTGCCGGTGTCGATGACGGCGAAGCCCTCGGCGGCTTCGTCGAAGAGGCCGGCGGGCAGGTCCGGCACCTTCTTGAAGGGGATCGTGACCACGACGATCTCGGCGCCGCGGGCCGCTTCCGCCACGGTGACGGGGGTGGCGCCGGTCTCCTCGGCCAGGGCGGCCAGGGTCTCGGGGCCGCGCGAGTTCGCCACGGAGACCTCGTGCCCGAGGGCCGTGAGCCGGCGGGTGAGGTTGCCGCCGATGTTGCCCGCGCCGATGATGCCGATCTTCATGAGCTCTCCAGTGCATCCGGAATCAGTGTCGGGTTCGCACCAACCCCCTTCGGCGGCACCGCATTCCGGGCCGCGGTGGCCGCCCCCCGGACGGGCGATGTGATCGGGCCGCCATACGGGGCCCGATCCGTGAGCGAGCGCGTTCCTGACGGGCCCGATACGGCCGGAGGCGTGACTTTTCGGCCATTTTCCGCATTCCGTGAACCGGGCGGGGGCGGGACCGCGTCGGTCAGTGCAGCCATTCAGCACGGGGAAAGGGCCAGTCGATGTCCAAGCTCTCAGCCAAGCGAACCGCCACCCTCACTCTCGCGGCCACGGCCGTCCTCACGCTCGCCTTCGTCACCAGCGCCTCGGCGGACGGCTCGACCGCGCGGCAGGCACCGGCCGCCGCGGCGGCCGCTCCGGCCCCGTCCGTCTCGGGCAGCCCCGAGGGCGCCTTCACCCGGATCGCCGACTTCTACGGCTCCTACATCGACGCGGTGTACGACGGGGACGGCCCGACCGCCGACCGGCTGCGCGCCTTCTACCTCTCGGAGGCCCTCCAGGCGGAGCTGAGGGAGTGGGAGGAGACGCACCACGCGAACGGCGTGCTGCGCGCACAGAACGTGCCGCTCAAGTGGAAGGTCACCTCCACCGGCAGCGGCATGGGCCGGACCAACGCCACGGTCACCCTGACGTGGGGCGGCGATACGACACAGGTCTTCGTACAGGCCGACCTGGCCACCCGCAAGATCGTCTCCATCCGGGACTGACCCGCCCGGTCAGGAGATCGCGTACCACTGGCTGGCCCAGCCGGTGTTGATGGTGCTCGTGGACTGCTCGGCGAGGTTCAGGGTGGGCGGCAGCGAGGTCTGACCGGTCAGCAGGGTGCTGTACCGCAGGTTCGGCGGCGTCAGGCCGGCGTTGACCGAGATGCCGGCGCCCGTGGACTTCAGGGTGAGGCCGTTGGTGGCCCAAGTGCCGTTGAGCAGGAGCGCGATGAAGTAGGTCCCGGGGGCGGCCGTGAACGGCTTGCCGAGGGCGAACGGCTTGGCGATCGCGTCGGTCATCAGCTGGGGGGAGATGTCCGGGGTGGTCGCGACGAGGGCGCCCTTGGCGTCGTACACGCCGAGGTAGCAGTCGGCGAGCTGCGCGTTCGGGTCGATGCCGGCCAGGCCGAGCCACACGTTCGACCAGGTGATCTGCTCGCGCAGGACGATCCGTACCAGCGTGACCCGCCCACCGACCCCGGCCGCCGACTGGGCGGTGACGTGTCCCGCGTCATTGGGATCCCCGGTCCACGCCAGCAGGTTCTGGTCCTGCGGCCGGGGCCCCTCGAATCCGGACCCGCCACCGCTCGGCGCGGGCGCGGAGGCCACGGGGCTCCCCGCCGCGGGCCGGCCCCCTCCCGACGCGGTGCAGCCGGCCAGGACGAGCAGCGCGGCGAGCGCGGTCGCGAGAGTGGTCGTGGCGGTGGTGGTGCGGGTGCGCATGGTCCCCCCATGAGGTGCGGATCTGTCGACCGACATGATCACACGGCCGCCGGGCCGCACCAGGCCGCCCGACCTGGCCCTTCACGGCTCCGGCCGTGCGGTCAGGCCAGGGGTTCGGCGTCGAGCCGGATGACTTCCGCGGGTCCCGCCCGGAACGCCGGGCCGGCCGCGTCGGCCTCGATCATGTGCGGTGTGGCGTCATGGGCGGCGAGGGCCGCCTGCGAGGACCACCGCTCGATGAGGACGAAGCGGTCGGCCTCGCCGCTCACCCGGTGCAGGTCGTACTGCAGGCAACCCGCTTCGGCCCGCACGATCGGTGCGAGACGCTCGAACGCGGTGACCTGTTCCTGGCCGCGGCCCGGAAGGGTGTCGATGTGGATGACGAGTTGAACCGGCTGTGACATGCGCCGGAGCCTACGGGGGAGCGCTCAACGCCGGTTCGCCGGGTGCGTATCGACCGAATCGCGGGAGATGCCCCGAGTCGTTCCTGTGCCTACCCTGCGGGCTTCCTTAAGGGAAGCTGAAGTACCCCTCCGGCGCGCTGTTTTTGCTGATCACAGCCCTAGGCTCGGTCGCACCCCACCCCCTTTCCTCTGTGAGGTGCTACAGGCATGAGCAGCCGAACTCCCGGAACCCCGTCCCGAGTCGAGGCCCGGCGGAAGAAGACGGTGCGCACGCGCATCGTGCTGTCCCTCACCGCGGCGGCCGCGGCGGTGGCGGTCGGCGTCGCCGTGGCCGACTCCGACGGCGCTGCGCAGGTGGACCAGCGGGCCGACGGCGCCGGGTCGAAGTCCGGGACGGCGGCCTCCGGCGACGCGGCCGGGACGGCGGGTACGGCCGGGTCGGCGAGCCCCACGGCTCCGCTCCCCGAGGTCACCGCCGACGCCGCGGCCGCGACGGGCTCGCTGCCGCCCGAGACGCCCGCCGCCGACGGTACGGAGTCCAGCGCTCCGGCGAAGGCCGCGGCGGGGGAGGACGGCCCGGCCAAGTCGACCCCGGCGGGCAAGCCCGCGCGTACGTCCGGCGGGACCACCGGCGGCGGGTCCGGGGGATCCGGCGGCTCGTCGGGTGGCTCGTCCGGCGGGTCCGGCGGGTCCGGCGGTTCCGGCAGCTCCTCCGGCGACTCGGAATCCGCGGTCCTCGCCCTGGTCAACAAGGAGCGGTCCGCGGCCGGCTGCGGCCCCGTGACCATGAACGCCAAGCTGAGCGCCGCGGCCCGGGGGTACAGCGACACGATGGCCCGCAGCGGCGTGATGTCCCACACCGGGCCCGACGGGTCCACCATGACCACCCGCGTGGAGGCCGCCGGATACGCGTGGTCCCGCCTGGGCGAGAACATAGCCCGCGGCCAGTCGGACGCCGACGCGGTCATGAAGGCGTGGATGAACAGCTCCGGCCACCGGGCCAACATCCTCAACTGCGCCTTCCGGGAGATCGGCATAGGCGTCCACAAGGGCGACGGCGGCCCCTGGTGGACGCAGAACTTCGGTGCGCCGAAGTAGGAAGCCCCCTCACCCCGGCGCCGGCCACATCACCGATCCGATCCGATCCGATCCGATCCGAGCCGATCCGATCCGATCCGAGCCGTACACGTCCTCCGACCCGTCCGCGGGTCAGGAGGACGTCGGCGTTTGGCCTGGGCCGTCTCTGTCGGATCTTGCCGGGTGAGCCGGGTCGTTCGGTGGGGTGCATCGCAAGGCGAAGGGGCGCCCGTGTGCTGGACGTACTCGGTGTCCCGCACATCGCGGCGAGGTGCCGTGCCGGGCGGGCGGGCCCGGCACGATCCGGAAGAGACGGCCTGGGCGTGTCCTGCCGGTCGGCGCCGAGTGGGGGAGGCGGTGTCGGGCGGCCCGGCCCGTCGGCCACTATGGGGCCGTGCCCCGATTTCCGCGCTACCTGTTCATATGGCTGTCGTGCACGGCCACCAGCGTGACCGCCGTGCTCGCCACGGTCCAGTTCGTCGTCGGATCCACCAGCCATACGCCCCCGGTGGCCCGGTCCGCCCCCATGGTCTTCGACTCGCCGCCGGCCTGGCTGGCGATGCAGGACCCGTCACCGAGCCCGCCGTCCCCGACCGCCTCCGCGTCCGCGAGCAGCTCGCCCTCCGCGACCGAGCGGCCCACGCCCCCGGCCGCGTCCTCCCCGCCCGTCAAGGCCTCGGGAGCCGCCCGGAGCACCGCACCCAAACCCGGCGTCGACTGCGAGAACGGCGGACCGGGCCTGCACACCATCCCCTCGCAGGGCGGCAAGGCCACCGTGCGGTACGGGAGCCGGGGCGTCTGCCTGATCTCCGCGATCCCCAGCCGCGGTTTCAAGGCCACCACGTCACAGACCGACGACGACACCCTGACGGTCACCTTCACCAGCGCGGACCACCGCTCGGTCATCACCGCGACGATCGACCCCGTGGCCAAGGCCAGCGTCCGCGAGACCTCGTTCTGACGGCCGGACCCATTCGGCCGGTCCGTACCCGTAGTTCCTCCCCATCCCTTTCGCGCGGTTTGCCTCCCCGTATGCGCTCATCGGACGGGTCCCGGCGAAGCGGAAGGTGAGCTGTTCCTTAGGGGAACCTCAAGATCGCGTCCAGGCGGTTCGGACGGCCCGGCGCGGTCCTATGCTCACCTCAGCCGAGCGGCCTTCGGCGCCCGGGCACACTGCCCCGGCCCGCCGCACGATCGCCGGCTTCGCCGCGTCGGGGCCTCTCGCCCCTCCCGTAACCCTCACCGCGCCTTGGGGTGTCTTCGCCATGACTTCTCGCATACTCCGACCCGTCCGTGCCGGCCGCTCCGCGCAGCAGCCCCGCTCCGCCGCGTCCCTGAGGGCGCGACTGCCGCTCGTCACCGCGGCCGTGGTCGCGGCGGGTCTGTGCGCCGCTTGCGGGCCGTCCTCCCAAAGCGTCGGCTCCGCCTCCCCGGCCACCGGCCAGTCCTCGCAAGCCCTCAGCTCCGCCACACCGCCGGCCTCCGCGTCCGCCTCCGCCGAGGCGTCCCCGAGCGCGTCGGCCTCGCCGTCGGCGTCCGCCACCGCTCAGCCCAGCTCCTCGCCCACCCCCTCCCGGGCCCAGAGTCCGGCCGCCCCCAAGCCGGCCCGTACCTCCGCCGCGCCCGCGCCGGCCCGCGTCCCCGGGCCGGGCTACGACAGTTCGGCCGACGGGCAGAAGCTGATCGACGCGGCCCTGAGTGCGGCCAAGGCCGACGGGAGGATGGTGCTCCTCGACTTCGGGGCCAACTGGTGCGGCAACTGCAAGGCGGCCGACAAGGTGTTCGCCCAGCCGCAGACGGCGGCGATCCTCGGGGCCTCCTACCACCTGGTCAAGATCGACATCGGTGGCAACAGCTCCGCCAACTCCGCGCTCCTGCGCAAGTACAGCCCTTCGGGCGGCACCTACACGATGCCGGTGCTGATCGTCGTCAACTCGTCCGGCAAGGTGCGCACCGACACCCACGCCACGGGCAACCCCTCCCTCACGGCGGAGGGGATCAACGCCTTCCTGCGCAAGTGGGCCTCGTGAGACGAACGGGCCCGCGCCGGCCCCAGATGCGTACCACGGCCCTGGCCGGAGCCGCCCTCGCGGTGGCCGTGGCCGGCTTCGTCTTCGCCGCCGTCGGCACGGTCGCCGCCGACGGCAGCCGCGCGGAGGCGGCCGCCGGGCCGATGACCGCCGTCAGGGCCGCGGCCGAGGCCGCGGTCATCGATCCCGCGGACCGGCCGGCCGCGCCCGAGCTGGCGGGCGACGACCTCGACGGGAAACCGGTCGGACTCGCCGGGTTCCGGGGGCACGTCGTCGTACTCAACGTCTGGGGTTCCTGGTGCGGCCCCTGCCGGGCGGAGGCCGACGACCTGGAGCGGCTCGACCGGCAAACCCGGGACGAAGGCGTCCGGTTCCTCGGGATCAACACCCGCGACCCGGACCGTGCTGCGGCGCGGACCTTCGTACGCACGCACGGCCTCGGCTTCCCCAGCCTCCACGATCCCACCGGTGAGCTCCTGCTCCGCTTTCCCCCCGCGCTCCTCAACCCGCAGGCCATCCCCTCGACCCTGGTGATCGACCGCCGCGGACGCATCGCCGTCAGCATCGGCGGCGCGGTCACCGAGGGCGAACTGGCGCCGCTGCTGGCACGCGTGACGCAGGAGGCGTCATGACGGCGGGCCTGGCGCTCGCCGCCGCGGACACCCCGTCCCTGCTCCACGGAGCCCTCGCCGTCGCCGCTCCGGTGGCGTTCCTCGCGGGACTCGTCTCCTTCCTCTCGCCGTGCGTCCTGCCACTCGTACCGGGCTACCTCAGCTACGTGACCAGCCTGTCGGTCTCCGACCTGGCGGACGCCCGCGGCGGGCGCCGCAGCCGGATGGCGGTCGGCGCGCTGCTGTTCGTCCTCGGCTTCACGGCGGTCCTCGTCTCCGGGGGCGCCCTGTTCGGGTACTTCGGCCGCACCCTGCTGGCCCACCAGGAGGTGGTCACCCGGGTGCTCGGTGTCTTCACCGTGCTGATGGGGCTGTCCTTCATGGGGTTCCTGCCGGGATTCGCCCAACGGGAGTTCCGCAGCCACCGGCGCCCCGCGCTGGGACTTGCCGGAGCCCCCGTGCTGGGCGCGGTGTTCGCGGTCGGCTGGACCCCGTGCATCGGCCCGACGCTGGCCGCCGTACAGGCACTCGCCTGGAGCGAGGCCAGTGCGGCCCGCGGGGCCCTGCTGATGGCGGCGTACTGTCTCGGGCTGGGGCTGCCGTTCGTCCTGGCCGCGCTCGCCTTCCGCCGGGCACTGGGCGCCTTCGGCCTGGTCAAACGCCACTACGCGTGGGTGCTGCGGATCGGCGGCGGCATGCTCGTGCTCGTCGGCGCACTGCTGGCCACCGGCGTGTGGAACGACCTGGTGTACCGGCTGCAGTTGTGGAGCGCGGACTTCACCACCGCCGTGTGAGCGGGCCCGGCGGCCCGGCCCTGAAGATCAAGAACCGATTCGCCTTCCCGACACAAGAGGCACAGATGAACGTTTCCCCGCACACGAGGCACTCCCGGAAGGCCCGGGCGGCAGCGGTCGCCCTCCTCTGCCTGGCCGCGCTGACGGCATGCGGCGGGCAGTCCACCACGGCCGCCGCCCCCGCCGCCGCACCGCCGCCCACGACGCGCTTCTCCGAGAACGGGGTCACCGTCACCCTCTCGGTGTCCGACTGGCACGCCGCGAAGGGCACGCTGACGGCGGTCTTCACCCCCGAGGAGAAGGGCTTCCACCTCTACAGCACCGAACTGCCGCTCACCGGCATAGAAGGCGTCGGCAGACCGACCGCGATGGCCGTCTCCGGGGCCCTCGCGGCGGACGGGAAGCTGACAGCGGCCGCCGACGTACGGACCATCAGCGTGCCCGGCGTCGACGCCCCGGTCCCCGTCTACCCGGACGGCCCCGTCACCACCACCCTGCCCATCCGCGCCGACGGCACCGGGGACGCCACGGTCCTGCTCGGGTACGCGAGCTGCAGCACGGAGAAGGGCTGCACCATCCCCGTCGCCGACCGCCCCGTACCGCTGCGCATCACCGACGAAGGCCCCACCTTCACCGCCCCTTAGAGGGGGTGCCCGGACCGAACCCCTAAGGTGTGCCCATGCCCAGCGTCCTGGTCGTGGAAGACGACCCCAGCATCCGCCAGTCACTCATCGAGGTCCTGGCGGAGCACGGGTATGCCGTACGCAGCGTGGGCGACGGGTTCGGCGCCCTGCGCGAGGTCACCCAGACGCCCGTCGACGCGGTCGTCCTCGACCTGGGGCTGCCCGATCTGGACGGGGGAGACGCACTGCGCATGATCCGGGGCATATCCTCCGTTCCCGTACTGGTGGCCACCGCCCGCGACGACGAGACCGAAATCATCAAGCTCCTCAACGCGGGCGCCGACGACTACCTGGTCAAGCCCTTCTCCGGGGGACAGCTCATCGCCCGGCTCTCCGCCGTCCTGCGGCGCACCAGCCACGTTCCCCCCACGGGCGCCGCCCACGCCGCGCAGGGCGTGCGGCCGGCGCCGACCGCCGAACCGCTGCGCGCCACCACCGTGGGCGAGCTGGCGGTCGACCCCGGCGCGCGGACCGCCTACCTGGGCGGCCGGGAGCTCCACCTCACCCGGCGGGAGTTCGACCTCCTGGCCTTCCTCGCCCACCACACCGGCCAGGTCGTCTCCAAGCGGCGGCTGCTGACGGAGGTGTGGCGCGAGCCGTACGTCGACGACCAGACCGTCGACGTGCACCTGTCCTCGCTGCGCCGCAAACTCGGCGAACGCGCGGCCGCCCCGCGCTACCTGCTGACCGTCCGCGGCGTCGGCATCAAACTGGTGGCCCCCCGGTGAGACGCTCACTGGCCGGAGTGGCGCTCGCCGTGACCTCCATGGTCGCCCTCTCCTTCCTCATACCCCTGGGCGCACTGGTGATGTCGCTGGTCAAGGAGCAGAGCGTCACCGCTGCCGAGCAGCGCGCCGCAGCCCTCGCACCCGTCCTCACGCTCACCACGGACCCGTCCGCGCTGCGGGAGTCCGCCGCCGGCCTGGACGCGGCCGAGCACTTGGTCGTCCACCTGCCGGACGCCCAGACCCTCGGCGACTCCCAGGCCCCCGCGCCCCTGCTCGAACGGGCCGAGAAGGGACGCGAGTCCATCTCCCAGAAGATCCGCGGCGGATGGATCTGCCTGCAGCCGGTGGTCCTCCCCGGCGACCGGGTCGCCGTCGTGGAGAACTTCGTCCCCGACGAGGAACTGACCCGCGGGGTCAAGGCCTCCTGGGCGATGATGCTCCTGCTGGCGGTCGGCCTGGTCGGCGGCTCCGTACTCGTCGCCGACCGACTCGGCGCGAAGGTCGTCCGCTCCTCCAAGAAGCTCGCCCAGGCCTCGCACACCCTGGGTCAGGGCAATCTGGACACGCGGGTGGAACCCATGGGCCCCAAGGAACTGCGCGACGCCGGCGACGCCTTCAACGCCATGGCCCACCGGATGACGGAACTCCTCGCCATCGAGCGCGAACTGGTCGCCGACCTGTCCCACCGGCTGCGCACCCCGCTCACCGCCCTGCACCTGGCATCGGAGCGGATGGCCGGTACGCCCGAGTCGGCCAGGGTCGAGGCGGCGGTGCACGCGCTCGAGGCGGAACTCCAGGCCATCATCACGGCGGCCCGGACACCGCTCGCCGTGGGCCCGATGGGCCACGGCATGCGCAGCGCGGAAACCGGTACGGCCCAGCAGCCCACCGGGGCCGGGCCGTCCGAGTGCCCCCGCTGCGAGGTCGCCGACGTCGTCCGGCGCAGGACCGCCTTCTGGGCGGTACTGGCGGAGCAGCAGAGCCGGCCCTGCTCCCTCGAACTCACCCAGGAGCCCACGGCCGTCAGCCTCAGCGACGACGACATCGCCGCGGTGGTGGACGCGCTCATCGGCAACGTCTTCAGCCACACCCCGCCCGGCACCGCCTTCGGCGTCCGCGTCGTCCGCACCGCCCAGGCCGTGGAGCTGGTCGTGGAGGACTCCGGGCCGGGCATTCCGGAACCGGACCGGGCCCTCTCCCGTGGGAGCAGCACCGGCTCCTCCGGGCTCGGCCTCGACATCGCCCGCAGGGCCGCGGCCGTCACCGGCGGCTCGATGCGCATCGCGCACGGCCCGCGGGGAGGAGCCCACCTCACCGTGGTCTTCGCCCTGGCGCCTCCCCTGCCGACCCAGCGAGGGCCGCGCGGCTCGCGGAGGCGGACCGGATGGTGGCCGCCCCGCATGCGGTGAACGCCGCGGTCGCGACCCGCAGTCGCGACCCGCAGTCGCGACCGCGTTCCCGACCGCGTTCCCGACCGCGTTCCCGACCGCGTTCCCGACCGCGCTCGCGGTCAGCCGGAGGTCGGACGCAGCACCAGGGAGAGGAAGCCGAAGCTGTCCCGGTAGGTGTGCAGCCACTCCGAACGCCGGGCGGCGGCCGTCTTCAGTGCTTCGGCGCTGTCCGGATCGGCAGGGTGGTCCAGAGCCCACGAGGAAAGCGAGCCCCAGAGGGCCCACTCGTAGTCGTCCAGCTCACTGCGCGTGCTGACATGGGCCTGGACCGGCGCCCACCCGTCGGCGACGACGCGGTCCACGGTGGTCGCCAGGTCGTCGAGTTCACCGAAGATCTCGAAGGCCTCCGGGGACGGCTCGCGGTCCCAGAACCCCTCACCGATCAGCACCCGGCCGCCGGGAGCCAGGTGTGCCCGGGCCGCCTCCAGCGTCGGGAGCAGACCACCGAAGGCGTGGGTGGCCCCGACACTGACCACCAGGTCGAACGACTGGTCGGAGACGAAGCCCGCCGCCTCCTGGTGGTGGAGGACCAGGCGCTCCTGGAGGCCGAGCAGTGCCGCCGACCGGCGGGCCTGCTCCATGGCCTCCTCGGAGACGTCCACGCCCACGGCGTGCAGGCGCGGGTGCGCGGACAGGGCGCGCAGGAGCCATTCCGCGGTACCGCACCCCAGGTCGAGCACCCGCTCGTCGCCGCGCGGGGCGCCGTGTTCGAGCAGCCGGCGTACCGATTCGTCGTCGAGCGGCGCCTTGATGGGGTGGTCGGTATGGGCGATCCTGGAGATCTGTTCGCGGTTCATCCGATCACCCTTTCAATCCCGGAAGCCGCGCGCACCTCAATTCCACCCGCGCACCCGAACACCCCCTCAGGGGTGTCTTGTCGGCCGGCGGACCTCCGGGCCCAGGCCTCCGCGAACATCTCGTGGAGGGGCGCCGTCGGCAGTACCCGGCCGAAGGGGGCGTGGACCGAGTGCCCCACAGCGGGCGCACCAGGTGGCTCGCCAGCTTGACCGTCTCCAGCGGCAGGTGCGGCGCCTTCAGGTCGGTCCACTCCCCGGGCAGGAACACCGTCCGGCCCGCTCGCGCCCGCTTGGCCTCCATGACCGCGCCGGTCGCGAGGAGTACCGCCTGGACCTCCTTGTGCCGCTTGGCGGACCAGCCGTTCCACCGCCGTACGTTGCGGTCGGTGGGGGAGGCCAGCGTCGCCACCTGGAGGTACAGCGCCGCCGCGTCCGCGCCGGCACCGAGCTCCGCCGCCACCCGCGTCACCAGCTCCGGGCAGGACTGCCGGGGATCCGCCTCGTACGCCCCGGCCGGCACCGGTCCCGAGCGGGCCCGGAGCACCATCCGCTCCAGCCCGCCACCGGCCAGCAGTGGCGCCACCCGGTCGAGATCCCCGGCGAGGTCGGTGACCTCACGGACCCGCCCCCACACCTCGGGGGCGGCGACCGCCGCGGGCCGCAGGAAGGAGGCGCCGCCGGGCGCGCACACCACCAGCGGTCCACCGTCGTACGCGGTCACCGGGACCGGGCCCTCCTCCTTGCGGTCGTCCCCGGCCACCGGCAGCCGCCCGGGCCCGAACCGCTCCGCGATCCGCGCCGAGGCGTCCTGGACCCGCCCGCCGGGCAGCGCCAGCAGCAGCTCCGGGCGCGCCAGTTCGGCCCGCAGCCGCTCGTACACGTCCATCGCGCCGGCCACTGCGGGATCCCCGGCCGGCCGGTCCGTCCAGGCCCACACCAGCGCGCTCGCGATCTGCCGGAGGTCGAGACCCACCGGGGTGCGGTACGGCAGCTCGGACCCGGCCGGGGGCACGGCCCGGACCTCCACCCCGCTGCCGTACCGCGTCGCCGCCAGCTCCCACCGGCCGCTTCCACGGCCGAATCGGCCGCGGCCCCGTACCCGCCCGCCAGCCGCCGGGCCCACACCTCGCCGAGCCCCAGGTCTGCCTCCAGGGCATCCGCGGACTTCGCGGACTCCGCGAACTCGGCGTACACCGACTCGAGGGCAGGCCAGGCCAGTTCCTCCGGCAGACCGGCCGCCAGCGAGCGCCGGAGCGCACCCGGCCCGGCCGCCTCGGCGAGGGCGTCGACGATTCCGTCGAGGGCCGCCACCGTCGGACGGTCCAGCAGGGTCTCCAGCTCGGCCACGGCCTCCTCGGCCCCGGCCATGCCGCCGCCCGCGACCGTGTCGACGAGCTTGCCGACCCGCACGGCCACCTCGTGGGCGATGCCCTCGATCCCCGGCAGCAGCGTCACCGCGGACCCGGAGCGGCGCGGGCGCACCGTCCAGTGGCCGGGGAGCAGATCCGCATGGACCGTCCCCTCCAGCCGGGGGCCGAACACCGGATCCGCGGCCAGTGCGGCGAGGTCCCGCCGGGACCCCTCGCCCCAGAAGCGCATCCGGACCTCCGGGCCCGGGTCGACCACCGCGACCCCGGCGGCCAGGCAGGCGTCCAGCACGTCCGCGTCGAAGCCCTGGTAGTGGTACCGGGTGGTGTGCACCGCGACCGGGGTGCCGCCCGCCCGCAGCCGCGGCCCCAACCGGCCGACCAGGTCGAGGAATTCCGCCGGCAGCGGCTGACGCGCGACCCCGCCGCCGGACTGCAGCGCGTACTGGTACATGCAGACGGAGCGTCCGACCCAGTGCACGAGCCCGCCCTCCGGCACCAGCCGCCCGGCCTCCATCGCCTCCGCGGCGCCACAGCCGATCAGCATCCGCAGCCAGGCCCCGCCGTCGGTGACCCCGGCCGGAAAGACCTCGACCAGTCCGGCCAGGACGGCGTCCGCCGGCGGACGGGCCGTCAGGACCGTTTCCGCGGCGGTCAGCAGCGCTTCGGGCACCGACTTCTCGCGGGTGACCGACAGGATCGCGCCCACCATCCGTGCGGCCTCCTCGTCCCCGTGGCCGGCCGCTTTGGCGGAGGCCCGTACCCGGCGCACGAGATCCGCCGGCAGGTCCGCCCGCGAGCCCGCCCACGCGGTCAGGAACGCCTCCAGGGCCGTGTGCGCCGCCGCCGGATCCAGCGTGTCGGCAAGGAACCGCTGATGGGCCCCGAACTCCTTGGCCGGCATGGCCCCGCCCGCGGCGAACAGCAGGGCGTTGGCCCGGCGGTAGCCGGGGTCCACCGGCAGCCCGTGCTCGGCCTCGGCCGCGCGCGCAGCCGCGTAGGCCCGCCCGCCGGGCCGGCTCCCGTAGCCGATCAGCCGATGGCCCACCGTGTCCCAGAACCACGGCAGGTGCGCGGCCGGCAGCCGCCTGGCCCGCGCCGTCATCCTGTCGACGAACCGGCCGGGCTTGTGCCGGGACCGGGCGAGCTCGGTGCGCATGTCCTCGACCAGGTCCCGGGCGACCCCGGCCGCGCCCGGGTCGTGGGCGGCGACCCAGTCGGCGTAGGTGGTCGAGGAGTGCGGACCGGATACGGGCAACAGGGCATCGAGCGAGACGATCACGCTCCGCATCGTCGCACGGGCCACTGACACCCCCGGCGGGGGCGGCCGGGCCGAGGCATGCCGGCATTCCTCTAGAGTGCTTCCGTCCCGTACACGTGACTGTGACCCCGGCCGGGCGGCGCGTGCCGACCCGCGCACGGGCCCGAGCGAGGAGCAACCGTGACCGACCTGGCGTCCATATCCCTGCAGCAGGAGATCGCCCGGGATCTCCAGGTGAGCGCGTCCTTCGACGTACGGCAGGAGATCGAGCGCCGAGTGGCCTTCCTCGCCGAGCGGCTGACCTCCACGGGCCTGCGCGCACTGGTCCTGGGCATCAGCGGCGGAGTGGACTCCACGACCGCGGGCCGGCTGTGCCAGCTCGCCGTCGAGCGCGTGCGCGCCGCCGGGCACGAGGCGACGTTCTACGCGATGCGCCTGCCCTACGGAACCCAGGCCGACGAGAAGGACGCGCAGCTGGCGCTGGACTTCATCCGGGCCGACCGGGTCCTGACCGTGGACGTTAAGGCGGCCAGCGACGCCGCCCTGGAGGCGGCGCTGGCCGGCGGCACGGAGTTCCGCGACGCGCACCACCAGGACTTCGTGCACGGCAACATCAAGGCCCGGCAGCGCATGATCGCCCAGTATGCGGTGGCGGGCGCGCACGAGGGCCTGGTGGTCGGCACCGACCACGCCGCCGAGGCGGTCTCCGGCTTCTTCACCAAGTTCGGCGACGGTGCGGCCGACGTGGTGCCGCTGACCGGCCTCACCAAGCGGCGGGTACGGGCGGTGGCGGGCGAGCTGGGCGCGCCGTCCGACCTCGTGCACAAGACCCCGACCGCGGACCTGGAGACGCTGGACCCGGGCAAGCCCGACGAGGACGCGCTCGGCGTCAGCTACGACGACATCGACGACCTGCTGGAGGGAAAGCCCGTCGAACCGGCCGCCTTCGCGGCCATCGTCGGCCGCTACCGGCTCACCGAGCACAAGCGACAGCTGCCGATCGCCCCCTGAGCCGGTCCTGAGCCGGTCCTGAGCCGGTCCTGAGCTGTCCTGAGCTGTCCTGAGCCGGTCTGCGTCGATCCCGCTCCGGCTCCGCGCCGTGGCCGGGGGGGGGGGGGGCGCCCCCCCCCCCCGGGGGGGGCCCCCCCCCCCCACACGGCCGGGATCCGCGTGCGGGGCGGGGGCGCCAGACGGATAGAAATCA